>JARGNK010000046.1:18405-31791 GCA_029213145.1 Rubripirellula sp.
GGGCGCTGGGATGACCGGTGATCGATCTGATTGGATGACCGGCAGAGAATTTTGCTGTCGCCAAATTTCTCGCAGGCGTTTGGCCGTTGCCGCGACATCGGTTGCAGAGGTTCGCTGGTGAGCCCACTGCCAGTGTACCTGCAGTCGTGGTGGAAGCGTCGGCTCTCGTATCAGAATCTCCACGAGTTGCAGTCGAGTCTCGTCGTCTGTCACCAAAGAATTAAACTGATTGGTGGTGTGTTGCACGCCTCCAATCGAGAGCCAGTGTCGAATCGCTTGCCAAAACTGCTCGGTCTGTTCCGGTGTCAGCGTTGACGTGATTGCATGGGTGGCCGACCAGAAATCATTCATCGATTCACTGCGGATCGATGCCATGCTGTTAAAGACTGCTGCACGATTGGCGAGGTGCCAACGTCCGAACCACGCCGCCTGTTGACTTGATTCGACTTCCAGCAATCGATCGGGTGCGGAGCTTGTGCGCCAGATGTCGGGCCAGCCGCTCCCTGTTCGGGTACGCATCCAGCGGGCACCGGAGTCGAGGTTGTATGGAGGTCGGGAGACAGCCAACTGGTTCAGTGTGTTTTGTTCCTCCCGTCGACTGACGCGGTGGATCAAACTGTTGCAGGAAAGCGTCACGTCGATCAGGGTGATCAACAACAACGCATACCCGATCAGGGACGGCGAGAGTCGTTGTCGATTCGCAAGCATCAAGACCAACGCGATCGCGATCCATGCGAGCCAACTGTGAAGCCAGGAAATGCTGATCTCTCTGATTGCTGCTGAGATCCGCAGCGGGCCCCAGAATAGATCCTTTGGGTCGGTGATTCCGGGATCAATCAGCCAATCGGGATTCCATCGTAAAACAACAGCAGTGATCAACCCAAGTGATATGACGCCGCCTGCGGGAAAGCGCCAACGACGAGCAGTTTGGGGTGATTCAATCCACTCGTCGATGACACTGGCCGTCACGATTGCGGCTCCCAATGCAAACGGAATCAGCCATTTGGCGGGATATCGAAATGAATCGTAGCCAGGCAGGAATTGATATAGAAACCAATAGCCGCCGCCGATCGCGCTATCAACATTGGAAAGCCAGGGTGTATTGGTTTGGATCACCCAGACCAAGCCGAAGTGGCCCATTGCCAACCAAAGGCTCAGTAGGGCAACGACCATCCATGCATCCACTCCACCAGCGCGGCACTTCCAAAGTCGGGACAGCAGTGCTAGCAAAGTGAGCAACCCCATGTAGAGTGTCGGCGTCCACATCCGGCCATCACCTGGGATCCGCCCACTGATGCGGCGATGTTCGGGGAGCAAAGAACCGAACGCTTGTGGGGTCACCAATTCGAGTGCGTGCCAGGGAGCAAGAGAATACTGATAAGACTCGTATTGCTTGCTGTTGACAAGCGGCGGTTGCCACCAAGGTTCGGTCCGCTCCGCTGCCAGGCGATCGCTTTGCCGACTCCACGAAATGGACGCGGCAAGTTGGGGAGCGGCTAGTACGACAGCCAAGATTGGGCTTGCCAACAGGACCCATGCCGGGAATCCGGGCTCTTGAGTCGTCAGTTGTTGCCGTTTGGTGAAGAGTTTTCGACCGACCCAAATCACAGTGCTTAATAGCATGCCGTGCAAGGCGGTCTGTGGGTCGCCCGCTAGTACCATCATCGCCAGGGTCGTCGAAGCGATCAGTGTCCGTTTGAATGGCGATAGGTCGCGGGCGGCAATCAGTGATCCCAGTAGTAACGGTAGCCATGCCGCACCACATAGAAAGGGTGGATTGCAATACAGACTTAGCACCACTCCCGACAGCGGATAAACGATTGAGGCCATGACCGCCGCGATGGGTGTTATCTCTGACCAACGGGCCGCACGATAACTTGTCAGCGAGGCGAGGATGAGATGGACGACGATGTACCAAGCCATCGCGGTCGTCGTTGAGATCGGCAACGCATAAATGAGTGTCTTGGGAGGATACAACACTGCTGTCGTTGTTTCGCCAAGCAGCGGAATCCCCGTTTGATCAAGAGGATTCCACATCGGCAGCCATTGGCTGCTCATACGCCACGCGACGTAGTCGTATAGCGGCGTGTAGAAATGACTGACATCGCGAAATGCGAGACGATCCACCCCGAACAGTGACGTTGCGAATAATCCCAGGATCGAAAGGGACGCCAGCCAAACAACCACGCGCGGCATGGTCATGATGTTCGCTTATCGAGGCGCCGTGACAATGCCCATGCGCGATTGGGTTCGCAGCGAATCGGCTCGCTCCACGACATTGTCAGCTGGTTCAAGGGTTTTGGGAACGAGTTCGACATCCACAATTCTCTCGTCGCGAATCTCACCCGGCCAAAGGGTTTCGCTTACGAAATCAAGGCCGGGAAGTTGGTACCACGGTGGGTTGAAACGCTTGCGAATCGTCTCAGTCCGATAGCCGTCTTTTTCGATTCGGAATTCTCGTGTCCCATAGTAAACAAAGCTGGTTGCCGCGGGGGTCGTCCCGATGACCTGATTATCCACCGAAACCACCGCGCCGGGTGGGTTGGTACGGACTGTCATTCGGCGACGCACGCAACCATTACTCGCCAACATAATGATCGCTGGCAACAGCAACGCGATTCGAATTCTGCGGAAATGAGCCAAGAACCATCATCCGTGAAGTGGGAAATGCCAACACTTAGAGATTCCCTAACATTCTGCCAGCGGCCTCCGCTAGCCCGGTTGGCAACATTTGGCAGTTTCACGCCGGTCGGTTTCCCATCTGCTATTTTAGGGGGCTGGATGGCACTCGGTTCCAAACGTGATTCCCTCACGAAACCTGCGTTGGTGGTGGAAACTGCGGACGGGGAAGAGACGGACGGGTAAATCCCGATTCTGATTGAACCCGTTTACTCCCCGGTGAATGATTTTTGCTGGTTTCCCCTCCACTGATTTATTAGCGAATGGGCATGCGACCCATTCTTCCTCGATCATTGAATGGACTATGGCTCACCTTCACTGGATGCAATTCTTGCTCGTCTCGCTGTGGTTGATGGGATCTCTCGTGGCGGAGGATCCCCTTCAGGTCAAGCTTCGCTCTCAAACGGTCGCTGGTGATGGTTCCTTCCATACCGAATTGGATTCGCAACAGTGGTCGCCCGCTGAAACGGCGATCATTGTTTGTGATGTATGGGATTACCATCACTGTTTGAATGCAGTCCGGCGCGTGGGTGAATTTGCTCCAAGGCTGAACAAAGTACTTGACCGCGCCCGTGCGATGGGGGTCACGATCATTCACGCTCCGAGTGATTGTATGGATGCCTACCAGGATCATCCGTCGCGTCGCCGCGCGATGCAAACGCCGAAAGCTGAAGTGCTGCCAGAAGCGATTGGTTCTTGGTGCTCGATTATTCCCGCGGAGGAGAAAGCGGTTTACCCAATCGACCAGTCGGACGGTGGTGAGGATGATGATCCCCAAGAGCACGCCGCTTGGGCAGCCGAGCTGAAGGCGATGGGACGCAATCCGAAAGCACCTTGGAAACAACAAAGTGATTTGATCACCATCGATCAGCAACGCGACTATTTAAGTGATCGTGGGGAAGAAGTTTGGAGCATTTTGACCCACCATGGAATTAAGAATGTCGTACTCGCAGGGGTGCATACCAATATGTGTGTGCTTGGGCGGCCGTTCGGGTTGCGGCAGATGGCACAAAATGGCAAGAACGTGGTGTTGATGCGAGACATGACCGACACCATGTATAACCCCGCCCGATGGCCCTATGTCAGTCATTTCGAAGGCACACGGCGAATCATCGATCAGATAGAACGCTACGTTTGTCCAACGATCAGCAGTGACCAGTGGATTGGTGGTGAGCCGTTCCGTTTTGCTGGCGATTCTGGGAACCGCGAGCCGCTGGTTGCGACAAGCATTCCCGCTGAATGGTCGGTCGTGGACGTGCCGCACCAGAGTTCCGATGCGGCGCACCAAAAGACCCCGCATTGGTATCGATGCGTGGTTCGCGGTCCCGCCGACTGGTTGGCGGGCAAGGTCGAATTCGAATGCCAACACCGGGGTGCACGGGTTTGGGTGAACGGGAACGAGCTCGAAGGTCGCCAGTTAGCGAGTGGAGCGACGCGATTTTCGGTCGCGGCAGATTGGGTCGAGGCTGGCGAGGCGAATTTGTTTGTCATCCAGATTCCGCAGGGAACGCTTGAACGGCCACCTTTGGTTCAAGCCGGAACGGCAAAATTGAAACTTGCCGGACGCTGGCAGCTGAAGATCAGCGAGGACCTTACGAATTCAAACATGCCACTGCCGTCCAAGTTCGGAGCTTCCACCGATATCGTTTTCACGCCCCAGTAGATCTAGATTCCTGCTTGGCACCAAGCTTGGTGAGCGGACTGGTTTCGCCCAATGGTAGGAATTCCGTAGGGCGACCGAGTGCTTGCTGCAATTGGATTGCCGGCGAGCCGCAGACGGTTCGCCGCCGGTGAGATGAAAAACGGCCCGCCGCTAGCATTGCGGCTCAATCTTTCGCAAGCATTCGTATCTCGAATCGCTTGGTAATGGATGCGTTTATGGCGTTACGTTCAGAATTTTGCCGACACAATTCACCGAGGTCCGCAAGGATCGCGCGGCCATCACAAAGTTCGTATGGCCGCTGACTTCCGGTTGAATCTCTTCGTACAGTTCAGTGGCCTTGCGGAGTTTCGTCCACTTCTTTCGGGCCATTTTCAGATAGACCGCCGGGTCGTCCACATCGTCGAGCGGACCGAGGGCGAGGATAAAGTCGTACAAGTCACGAACGATATCCCTCAAATCCTCATCGTCTTCGGATTCATCCGCGTGTTTGAGAAACGTTCGGATCATCCAAATGTGAGCGACTTCGGTGTCGATCGCGCGGACGTCGTCCATTGGATCGTCACTTGGTCCACTCACGTTGCAGATTCCGTCGACGGTGTTTCGGCAGATTCAGCTTCGTCCGCTGTTGCGTCTGCGGCTTCCACCTTCGTCTGGTCGGGACTCTTGGGCGTGGCAGCGTGGCCGTGTGGTGTATTCATGGCGACGGTGACGACGCCCGCTACCGTCAATGCCATCCCGACCCACAACAACGGACTGGTGCCGGCTCCGCCGTGTAATCGAAGAACCGAAACGATCGCGGTGACCGATACTGCGCCGCCGAACACGATCGGCATCACGAGCAACGCGTTTCCACGGCTGGTCATCATGGCGGTTGTCAAGCAGAGTGCCCCAGCGGCACCAAGTGTGCCAGCCAGGAAGCCCCACTTGGCGGTCGCAAAATGATCGCCGGCGAAACTGAAGGTGTCGCCCTTTACTTTCATCATCAGCAAACCACCAATAATGGCGATGACGAGGTAGGCGATTCCGATGAACACATACGGCTTGAACGGACTCCATAGCGGTTGTCCGTCCACCCGTGGCGCTTGGGCGTTTCCGATCGTCGGACCGTAACAACCCCAGAAAATCGCGGTGCCGAGGGCAAAAAGAATGGGAATCAACATCTTGCTCATGAAAACCTCAACGGGGGGACCGTTCAGCAATTGGCTCGGCCACGATGCATGGAAAGAGCCGGCGAACCGGTGATTTAAACGTTAAACAGAAAATGACAAATGTCGCCATCTTGAACGACATAGGTTTTACCTTCCACCCGCAGTTTACCTGCTTGGCGAATCGCTTTCTCGGAGTGCAGCGTCTCGAGATCTTCCAGTGTGTAAACTTCTGCACGGATAAAGCCTCGCTGGAAGTCGGTATGGATCACGCCGGCGGCTTCGGGGGCCGTAGCACCGACAGGGATCGCCCAGGCTCGCACCTCTTGTTCCCCAGCGGTGAAGTAGCTTTGCAGTCCCAGGGTCCGATAAGCCTCGCGAGCGATTTGGCTGAGGGCTGGATACTCCAGTCCCGCTTCGGCGAGCATTTCGGCGCGATCTTCTTCATCAAGTTCGGCGATTTCCGATTCCAGTTTTGCACAGACGCATACGACTCCCGCACCACTTTTGGTGGCGTGATCACGCAATTTCTGAACGAGCGGGTTTTTACCTTCGAGGTCCGTCTCGTCGACATTGGCGACATACAAAATCGGCTTGGCCGTCATCAGTCCATAGCTGGAGACGGCGTTGGTTTCGGCTTCGCCTAAGCTCAAGGTCCGCAAGGGAGAGTCGGCGGCGAGGTGAGCGTTGCACTTCTCGATTACCTCGACCCGAAGCTTGGCTTCTTTGTCGCCACCGCGAGCGGCGCGTTGAGCTTTGGGGAGCGCGTTTTCGAGCGTTTGGATGTCGGCCAGCATCAGCTCGGTTTCAATCGTTTCGATGTCTGAGATCGGATCGACCTGACCGGCGACGTGGATAACATCAGGATCTTCGAAACAGCGGACCACTTGGACGATGGCATCGACTTGGCGAATGTGACTGAGGAATTTGTTGCCCAATCCCTCCCCGTCACTCGCCCCTTTGACGATTCCAGCGATGTCGACCAGTTTCAGCGTGGCCGGGATGATTTTTTTCGGAACGATGTGCTTCGTGATACGGCCCAGGCGTTCGTCAGGCACATTGACGATCCCTTCGTTGGGCTCGATTGTGCAAAACGGGTAGTTTTCGCTCTGTGCCGCTTGGGAACTCGTCAACGCATTGAACAGCGTGCTTTTTCCGACGTTCGGCAGTCCAACAATCCCAGCTTCCATGTTCCCGGTCTAAATCATCGGGGAGGTGGTCCGCGTTCTCATTCCTGACCCAACAGCGGGACGGGACGGGCGGGTTGTGAGAATCGTATCAGCCACGGCGAGATCAACGAAGGGCGGGGTATTTTGCAGGCGGTGGTCAGATTCCCGCTGAAACGATGAAATGCCGCTTTTTTGGCAGTGTGGGCCTGCCGATACCGATCCATAGCATGAAGCTATTTTCGTAGCATTCAAGGACGAAGCTGGTAGTTGCGTCACGGTCGGCCTTTTCCGGCCCGGCGGTGGCACGTTTTCTCTCCATCCAGCTCCGAGCCCTCCATTGAGAACTCTCACTCTTGGCGTCCTGGTTGTTTCTGGCGGTACGTTGCTCGCACTTCCGTTCCGTCGGCACCCCGCAACCCCTGACGCATCGGTTGCCCCGGCAGCACTCTCCGGTCCATCCCAGTCCGCGCTCGATACGGCCCCCGGTCCGCAGTCCCGTCATTCGACGACGATCGCCGACAATACGCTCGATTCGTTGCCGGTGTGGAATCCCACGCCTGTCGTCAGGAAATCACGGCAACTCGATATTCCGCTGACTTACGAAGATTTGGCATTGCCAATCGATCAACCGGCGGCGATCGAGCAACGATTCTCCGCAACCGCCCGGGTGCAAGAAAAGGAAGAAATGCGTCGCCGCGAGTCAGCGATGGACATGCCCGGCCTGGAATCGCTGACACTACAGCAGCGTGAGCAGATGGAAACCGTGTCAACGCCCGAGCCGTCCCCCGGACACAACCGGGCCGGTGGACGTCTGGCGAGTTCCAGCCCCGCTTTCCAATCAGATACAGGTTTCCAGCCAGGCACAGGTTTCCAGCCAGGCACAGGTTTCCAGCCAGGCACAGGTTTCCAGCCGAATGGTAGTAGCCACGAGGGCCCAAGTTTTCAAGCCTTCCCGCCGCTTGAGCCGGAAGTCAGGGAGCACCACTGGATTCAGCAGCCGTAGCAGCATCGGTTCACGATTCAGCGGCATCACTTTCTCGCCCGCTGGGGTGACGTTACCCGCCATCCTGGGATGCAGTGAGTCACGCTCGGCGACCGTACTACATTAAATCCTTTAGTCCTCGGCGTTCTAACTCTTTGGCCACTTCGCGGACTCGCTCTTCGGCGTGCTTAGGGGCGACAAGGGTCGCGTCGGGGGTCTGCACAACGATCATGTCTTCGACATCAATCGTGACGATCGTGTGTCCCGCTTGACCATGAATAATGGTTCCCTTGGTGTCGATCCCGAGGTGGGATCCGACGACGGTGTTTCCGTCTGCATCGTTTTCTTGCAATCTTGACAACGCCTGCCAGCTGCCGACATCGTCCCATGGAAAAGGTGCTTCGATCATCACGACATTTTCGTAACTTTCCATCACGGCGTAGTCGATTGATTTACCTTTGATCGCGGTGAATTCTCGCTCCAGCGTCGCATCAAAGCTTTCGCTGCCCATCGCATCGGCGATCGCCATCAGGTGTGCATGCATTTCGGGTTCATTTTGCTTGAGAGCATCCAGGATGGTGGATGCCCGCCACAGAAAGATGCCGCTGTTCCAATAGAATGTGCCAGCGGCTACGAAAGCTTCCGCCGTTTCTCGATCAGGTTTCTCACGGAATTTTTCAACTTGATAGGCAGAAACTTCTTGGGCATCGACCGCATCTGATCGCTGGATATAGCCGAATGATTCAGCAGGATAGGTGGGCGGGATGCCGAAGGTGACGATCCGCGTTGGATCCGCATCAATCAACGCTTGACCCGCTGCGATCGCTTTTTGAAACAAATTAGCCGCCGTGATGACATGATCCGATGGCATCACCAGCATTGTTCCTGATGGATCTTGGCGGTGGATCAGTGCCGCCGCCAAACCAACACATGGTGCGGTATCACGCTTGCAGGGTTCGCCAACAACATTGTCAATTGGCATTGCCGGTAACTGTTCACGCACGGCATCGACGAGAATTCGATTCGTGATGACGAGTTGTCGATCGGGTGGGACAAGCTCACCCAGTCGATCGACGGTTCCTTGCAGCATCGTTCGTTCGCCAGCCAAAGCGAGCAGTTGTTTGGGAACTTGTTTCCTGCTTGCCGGCCAGAACCGAGTCCCGCTGCCGCCGGCCATAATCACTGCGTGTAACATAAGTCCGAGACAAGTTGAAGTTGGAGTTTTGAAGTGAGAAGCTTGTCGACTACTCTTCATCAAGCTTTTGTTGAAGAAGGTCTCGAGCTTGGCGGAAATCAGGCACCAGTGGTTCCAGTTCGACGGCCCGATTCAAGCGTTCCATCGCCTGATCCATTTTGCCGGCGAGGTAAAGCGCCAAGCCATAGCGATACTGTAGCCCTGCATTGTCGGGCGCCAATTCGGCGTCTCGTCCGAGTCTTGGGAGTTCATCTTCTCTCAACTCCGCGACTCGGCTCATGACTGCTTGCGCTTGTGGGCCGTTCATTTGGGTCGCCAGACGTTCCAACAGCGAGGCGAGATTCGTTCTTGGGCCGGTTGTTTCCGGTTCGACTCGCATGGCGGTTTCATAGGATTCGACCGCTTCTGGGAAACGCCCTTGGCCTTCACAAATCGTGGCCCACGCCATATGGGCACCTGCGCGGTCACCTGCCGCCATGTAAATGTCCTTCACTTCGCGAAGTGCTTGGTCAACGCGTCTCTGATCGGATGGCCGCAAGCTCTGATAAGCGCCACTGGTGACGATAACGCGAGTTGCTTCGGTGCGAACGAGCCGAGATTCGTCATCAATGTGGGGCAGCAGGACGCGGCGAATACGATTGGGTGAGGCGGTCATCAACACATTGGCAGCGGCCGCTCGGACCATCGGATGCTCTTCACGATTTGAGATGACGTCCTCTGCGGTTGCTGCTGCTTCCCCAACTCCTTCTCGAGCGAGGTCGGTGAACGCGGTCGCGCGAGCGATCGCGGGCGTTAGGTCATCGTTTTGCAACGCCAATCGCAGCATCTTATCGATCGCCTGTTTTCGGTTGGCTGGTTCACTGGCCGAATCGCTTTGCCGAAATGCCGCAATCGCTTCGGCGTAATGCGGTGGTTGCTTGCGATTTTCACCGTACCACTTTTCGCATGCGTCGTCACACCATTGGTCGGTTGCCTTGATTGCCGCAGCGACTTCAGAGTTTCCTTGTTCGGCTGCTTGCAGCCAATCGGAGTATTCGGCCAGCGAATCGCGGGTTGAGTTCTCAAGCGATTCCAGTTGATCTTTCACGTGGCAACCACTGCAGGCGTTGGGTGTTCCCAATCGCACTGAAAGGTCTGGGCGAGGAACCCGCAGGCTGTGATCACGTCTGGGGTCGACTTCCATGTAGGTGCGATGTGGCATGTGACAATTGACACACTGGGCGCCCGCCGATCCCACGGCGTGGTGGTGATGTGATGGGGCGTCGTATTTACCAGCATCGTGTTGGTGGCAGGATGTGCATGTCGCATTACCCTCATGTTTAAGTTTTAGAGAATGCGGGTCGTGGCAATCAGTGCAGCGGATTCCCTTGTGATACATCCGACTCTGGATAAACGAACCATAGACGTACACTTCGTCCTTGATTTGGCCATCGTCGTAGTAGGTGCTGGGTTGCAATGTTTCCAGGCTGAAGTGATCGCAGAATTCTTGCCCAGGTTGAAACTCACTCCCGAGCAATCCGCGGCGACTGTGACAGGGGGCGCAGGATTGCAATTGTGGTTCAGGGTTCTCGCCTTTTAATCTTGCGAGTCCGTACTTGTAATTTCGATCCCAAAACAACGATTTGCTGTTCGCTAATTCGACATGCAAACTGCCGGGGCCGTGGCACGCCTCGCAGCTGACGTCGATTTCGGAAAAGGTGGTGTGGTACTTGGCCGTCTTGGCATCAAAATTACGCTTTAGATTGGTCGAGTGGCAATCGGCGCACATCGTTTGCCAACGTTGTGCGATACCCGTCCAGTGCAACGGATCACCCGGTTCCAATTTTTCGGCCACATCGGGCGGGCGAAGATAGAACCAGCGTTTTTGTTTAGTATCCCAGCTAATCCGTAGCACTTGCAGTCGTGGGATTTCGTCTTCACCCAAGTCTTCATCACGATCAAATTCGATCATGTATTGCTGCAGCGGATCCACACCGAACACATACTTGACTTCAAAGTCCTGCATGACGCCGTCTTCGCCCTCGGTGTAAACCATGAAGCGTTCGCCATCCCGAAACATTCGACTGGTTAAGCCGTCATGCTCGAGTGTTGCGTCATCAAAGTTACCCAAGACTGATTCGTCTGTCGCCAAATCCATCGCCAAGTCGTGGTGCGACCCGGCGAATGCTTTCGCTTCTTCCTGATGGCACTGATTGCAGGAATCTCGGCCAACGTAGTGCGGTTCAATGCCAAGTGGCTTCGCCGACCAATAATCGGCAAACACGCCACCCGCTACCAGTAACAAGGCCGCTCCGGCGATGACCGCAGGCTTATTCTTTAGAGAGATCGTGGGCAGATTTCGCAAAGGAATTCGAGTGGATTGCAGAGGGAGAACATTAAAAGTTTCGCTCAGTCTACTCGGACAACAGATTTCTTGCTTCCACCCGTAACTGATCAATCAATTTCCGTTGGTAATCAGCGTGACCGCCCAGGTTTTCAAGTAAACGAGCCGATTTCAGCAACTGTTCAGCAACCATCGCTCGTTGCGAGCCCGAGGAGATTGACTCTGTGGCCAACCGATCCATGAGGTGGGAGGACATGAGGTGGGAAGATTCGGGGGCAAGATCGAAATCTGCTTCTGTAGCCGATGCTGGATTAGCTAGTGCTGGGTTACCTGGTCCTCGACTTTTTGGCGCCAAGCCGAGTTGTTCCTCGGTGGGGAACTTATCAAGAACGCTTCCACGCGCCTGGATCACCTCATGGACACCGGCACCGATTAAGTCACCCGCTGGGATCAGTTCTTTTAGGTGCTGCTGCATCGGCACCCCGGGCCTTGGCAGCGGAACCAGTCGGTCCTCATGCGTTGGCTCGGGAATCACCACATCCTCGGGAAGTGGATACCCTTTTTGGGGCGGTTCGGTTGCCTGCATCATCAGACTACCGACAAAGACGGCCAGCAAGATCGCTAATGACGATCGATGAGACATGCGAGGGGCCTCCTGAATCCACTCGTTGAGAAAACACCAATTTAGTGGCATGTCGGCAATTTCCGCAATCTCGTTCTGGGGGAATTCAAGCCAAAGCGATCGGGATTGCGACCAAAATCGCTCACTCGAGAGACGGTAACTGGGGCGTGAATGATTGGAAGGAGGCGTGAGTGACTGGAAGTCAGTGAACTCACCGTGATCGGCAGCCACCGTACCACCCAGGTTGTCGCACACAGCTTGTCGTTGGCTTAGAGTCATGGTCGTCCTTCAGCGATGTCTCGTTGATTGTGTGCCTATGGGACGATCTGCCTGAGAGGCCACCCTCGTTCTGGTGGGCGTGATAAAAACCTGACCGATGTGGTTGCAATGCGAGGTTGAGATGAACTCGATCCCCCGCCGCAGTTGTCCGCGTTTTCCTTCAGGGTGGTTTGCTCGCCAGTTGGACGGTTTATCTTTTGCTCCGAGCATCATTGGGGGGAATCCCCTGTCCCGAATCCCCTGTCCCGAATCCCCTGTCCCGCAGACGCGATTTCATCCGCAATCGCAAGGATTAGCGATTGCGATCCTTTAACGCTTGATGTTGGTATCAACCACTGCAACTCGGATGTCACAGACATTCGTTCCGGTGGGGCCCGTCATCAACAATCCGTCGACGGCTTTGAACAAGGTGTAGGCGTCATTTCGTTGCAAAAAATCGAGTGGATCGAGTTGTGATTTTTGAATTCTTCGATGAATGGCACCATCGATGATGGCGCCTGCCGCATCGGTCGGGCCGTCCTCTCCGTCCGTTCCACCCGACAAAATCGAAAGCCGCTGCCACTCTTGCTCGGTAAGTTGGTATTTGAGTAACTGACGATAAGCGGCCAGCACCAACTGTTGATTGCGGCCGCCCCGTCCACGGCGGCTGGGTGGGGCAAGTTTGACGATCGGTTCGCCACCGGTGATCAGGCAGTCGGTTTGATGGGCGTTCGATTGGGGACGCAGCATTTGCAGAGTCATGTCGGCGAAGTGCTTGCCGAGTTGCTCCGCTGCGCCCTCGCATTGTCGGGCCGACTGCATCACATGGTTGTAGCCAAGTTGTTCGGCGCGAATTCCAGCATGGTCAACTGCAACCGCATTGTTTCCAATGACAAGATTGGTTGTGGGGACGACCGGAGGATGAACTGTGTTTTCTGGTATGCCCCCCCGATTCAGCGTGGTGTAGATGCTGGATGGCAGGGAGTGGACGGGATCATATTTTGCCAGGACAGCCAAGGCATCGGCGGCCGTGGTCGAATCAACAACGGTTGGTCCCGAAGCGATCACATCGAGAGGATCTCCAAGCACATCCGAAAGGATCAAGGTGATCAGGTGTCCTCCGCGACAGGCTTTCAGTAACCCGCCACCTTTGATTTTGCTGAGATGTTTGCGGACGGTGTTGAGTTCAGTAATGTCGGCGCCGCTGCTGCTGAGAGAGCGGGTAACGGCTTGCTTGTCCTGTAGCGTGATTCCTGCGATGGGAGCTGGCAGCAGTGCGCTACCGCCTCCCGAAATCAGGGCCACGCACAGATCTCTCGGCCCTGCCTGGGAAACCAAGCTCAAAATTTC
>JARGNK010000046.1:31801-43380 GCA_029213145.1 Rubripirellula sp.
TCGGAGGGTCCCAGCACCCCTTCGGAGGTCGGTTCATTGACCGATGCGGGCCGTGCCGCGTGGATCTTGACATCACGAATCTCTGCCTCGGTCCCTGCCGGAACATTGATCCAGCCTGTGATGGGCAGCCATCCGTCAATCGCATCGACAAATCCTCGGGCCATCGCTGTTCCCGCCTTGCCGCCTCCAATCAGGACGATTCGATCGAAGGAATCTCGGGACCATGCCTGACCGTCAATCATTAACTGATTTCCGTCCAGCCGAATACTGTTTCGAACGAGTGGTTCCGCTCGCACCGCATCGAGTCCGGCCGTCCAGATTTCGAGTGCTTCCAGCGTTAAATCAGACATCATGGGGGCCCAGCGAGGTTTGCGTCTGCCGCAGTCGGTCGCTGACTGTTATAAGTTGACGATCATGAATCAGCCAACCGAGCCACCCGATCGCGATCAACTTGCCGCAGAGTACTTCGATCTGCTGCCCTTCGAACCTTACCCGGTTCAGGAAGAGGCGCTGCTGGCGTATTTCACCGGGGATCAGGGGGTGCTTATCTGCGCACCGACCGGGACAGGGAAAACGATGATCGCCGAGGCGGCGGTGTACGAGGCCCTGCGAACTGGTTCAAAAATGTATTACACCACGCCGCTGATCGCCTTGACGGATCAAAAGCTGGATGAACTGCGACAGTCGGCCGTGCGGTGGGGATTTTCGGCTGACCAAGTCGGATTGGTGACCGGTAATCGTCGCGTCAATCCGGATGCCCCGGTATTAGTCGTGGTCGCCGAGATCTTACTCAACCGATTGTTGCATCCCGAGGCGTTCGGTTTTGAAGAAGTTTCCGCTGTTGTGATGGACGAATTTCACTCGTTCAATGATCGGGAACGCGGCATCGTTTGGGAACTGACGCTTGCGTTGCTGCCGGCGCACATTCGGACGATGTTGTTGAGTGCGACGGTTGGGAATGCATTGGAATTCAATTCCTGGTTGGCACGCGCTCATCAGCGACGATTGCAACTGGTCGTTGGAACGGAACGGAAAGTACCGTTGCAATTTGAGTGGGTTGGTGACGAACTACTGGCGGATTTATCGGAAAAGTGTGCTGCTGGTGCTGAGGAGGCAAGACGAACGCCGGCGTTGCTTTTCTGTTTCAGCCGTTCGCAATGTTGGACGACGGCTGAACTGCTGAAAGGGAAAAAACTGATTGACAAGACTCGGCAAGCCGAGCTTGCCGATTATTTGAACGCCGCTGATATGACAGCCGGTGCTGGGCCCAAGCTAAAGCAACTGTTGATGCGAGGCGTGGGAGTTCACCATGCCGGCGTCTTGCCCCGCTACCGCCGAATGGTCGAAGAACTTTTTCAGCGAAAGTTGCTCGCTTACTGCGTTTGTACTGAAACGTTAGCCGCTGGCATCAACTTGCCCGCCCGAAGTGTGATGCTGCCGAGTCTATTGAAGGGCCCCAAAGACAAGAAAAAATTGATCGACCCCGCGTCCGCCCATCAAATCTTTGGCCGGGCCGGGCGACCGCAATTTGATGATCGTGGTTATGTATTCGGGTTGGCGCACGAAGATGATGTCAAAATTCACCGCTGGAGAGAAAAGTACGATTCGATTCCGGAAGACACCAAAGACCCGGGACTGCTAAAAGCCAAAAAGCAGTTGAAAAAGAAAATGCCCAAGCGGCGATCAGGTGAAACTTACTGGAGCGAGCAGCAATTCGAACAATTGCGGACGGCAGAGTCGGCCAACCTGAGTAGTCGTGGGCGGATTCCTTGGCGACTGCTCGCCTATCTGTTGGGCAAGAATCCTGAGGTGCAGCCGATTCGGGATTTGGTGGGACGGCGTTTACTGTCACCCAAAGGAATTGAGGAAGCGCAACGCGATCTCAACCGAATGTTGATCACGCTCTGGTCGGCTGGTTACATCGAGTTGGATCCAAAGCCTCGAGCCGCTCAACCAAGACAAAAACCAAAGCCGGGGGCAGGTGATGCGCAGCAGGCGGCACCCAAGACAGAAGGTCTGTTTGGTGAACTGCTTGACCAAATCCGCCCGGTGAACGCCGAGACGAATGAATCAGATGAGGACAATCAGGATCCTGACCTGATCGAAAGCCGGGGTTACGAGGTTGATGATTATCGACCCGAAATCGCAAATCCCACCGAACGGCTCGAACGCTTGGTTCACCTGCGCAGCATCAACCCATTGTTTGGTGTCTACCTTGCCGATCAATTAGCGATTGCCGATCCGCAGGAACGAATTGCAGCGTTGGAAAGTGTGCTGCAAGTTCCCGGCACGGTGGCTCGCTTCGCACGCGTACCGCCTCTCGAAGAGATGCCTCCGGGAACGCTGGCTCAAACCAGACTCGATCCTCAATTGTTGCAACTCGGGTTGGCCACTGCGGAAGAACTCGGTGCGGCGGCCGAAGAAGATGATGAGGAAATCACCGATCGGGGATTTGGACGGGTCATGTTTGCGGAACCGAAAGTATGGCCGTTAACGATTGGCGAGAAAATTTTGCGGTTGTTTCGCAATGAGTATCCCCGGGTTCATGACGTTAACATTCAACCGGTTTGGATTGTTGGCGAATTGATGGAATTCGGCGGTGATTTCAATAAATACGTGACTTCGCGCAAGTTGCAAAAAGAAGAGGGGATTCTGTTTCGACACTGTTTGCGGATGGTGCTGCTGTTGGATGAAATGGCCAATGTGCCACCGCTCGAATCGACGGTCGAAACTTGGGAAGATCCCCTCGACGAATTAGCCGACCGCTTGAGTGAAGCGTGTCGCTCCATTGATCCGCAAAGTACCGATGAGATCCTAACCCAGCCCGGAAGCGAAGCCGACGATTTGATCGCGCCGGCTCGCCGCAAGGCCAAGCCCGATTGACCTATGGATATGCCAACGCGGGATAATAATTGATGAGCTGGGACTACCGAGCCGTACTCAGCGGTAAGCGGAAAGATCCGCTTGCGATCGCCATGCGTGGAGGATTGCGATTTGCCTCTTGGTTCTACCGGGGTGGCATTGCGTTTCGTAATCACCGCTACGATCGAGGGAACGACGTGCATGACTGTGGTGTCCCCGTGATTAGTGTCGGTAATCTGACGACCGGCGGCACTGGCAAAACGCCCATCGTTTGTTACCTCGCCAAGCAGCTGCGACTAGGGGGACTGCGTGTCGCACTTGTCAGTCGCGGATATGGTCGGGGGACTGCCGATTCGAACGACGAAGCGATGGAACTTCACGAGCGTCTGCCTGACGTGCCTCACGTTCAAGATCCGGATCGTGTGGAAGCAGCGCGAATTGCAGTCGAGGAACTTGGTGCTGAAGTGATCTTGATGGACGATGGTATGCAGCATCGTCGATTGCATCGCGATTTGAACATTGTCGTGATCGATGCAACCTGTCCTTTCGGATTTGGGTATCTCTTGCCGCGTGGCTTATTGCGGGAACCGATTTCGGAACTTCGCCGCGCGGATCTCTGCATCCTGTCACGCTGCGATGCGGTGGAAAATTCGACTGTCGATTTGATCCGACAGCAGATTCACGACGTGACCAGTGATCTTCCAATCGTTCACAGTTCGCACCGGCCATCTGGCTTACTCGAATATCCGGATCACATCACTGCAATCGAACGGGAACCGGAGATGCCGGTTGCGGTTTTGACCGCGATCGGAAATCCTGAAGCGTTCGAGCATACCGTTGATGACTGTGGGATGCGGATAATCGATTCGCGACATTTGCCCGATCACGATCCGTATAGCCCGGAAACCGTGCGGTCACTCATTCAATGGGCTCAGCAGTTTGATGGTCAAGTTGATCGAATCGTCTGCACTCACAAGGACTTGGTGAAACTGCGGACTGATCGATTAGGAGGCGTGCCGCTTCGAGCCATCCAGATCGAATTAGAAATGACCGCCGGCAGTGACTTGCTCGATTCGGTGTTGAGCCAATTCAACTGACCCCGAGTCGGGTGTGATTCGGTGGCCACTCGGTCTCGTTCACCCGTTTTTTCACTGGACTGCTTTCGAACTGAAGCAGACGCCGAATCAGCTAGGTTGTCATCAGTTGCCAAACCTTTTCGGCAGCCTGGATGTCTTGTTGGGTCGCCCGTCCACGTCCGTACACGATTCGATTGTAGGCGTCGACGACTTGAGGTGCGGAGGACGACATCCGTGGGTTGGCTTTGGCAACGCGACGCATGAATTCGGCAGGCGTTTCATCTCGCTCGCGAGCCGTTCCCTGTTCCCGTGTCCAAGCCTCAAATGCCTGGAAGGTGATCACGATAATCTGTCGCAAATCGGACTCTGAACCAATTGGATTTCGGAAGGAAGCAAATGGACGGGGCGGTGCCGAAGGAATTGTCTCTTCGGTTTTGGCCGCCACTTGTTGTTGTTTCTCCCTTCCCTCAAAGAGCGATTGCCACCACGCAGCGATCAGCTCGCGGTGTAGCCAGAGGAACACCGCAACGATGCCCGCCAAAACCAAGAAGACGATGATCTTGAACAGACTGCTAATCGTTCCAACAAAATTGCTGCCGGGGGAGTTGTCAGATGACCGACTCGATGAGGATTGGGAGGAACGGGATGCATCCCGGTTCCTGTTTGACTGCTGTTCGGAATCACCTCGCTGTGATCGATCGCTCGATTGCGAATTCTGTTCGGAGTTGGAATTCTGTTCGGAGTTGGAATTCTGTTCGGAGTTGGAATTCTGGTTACTCGAATCTGGCTCGGATGACTTGCCGGAATCAGGACTGGATTCAGAAGAGTCCGATTCACCAGTTGACTGTTCTTTGTTTGCTGAGTCTCCCGAGGATTGGTTCTGGGATTGATTGGCTGAATGATTGGAATCCTGAGCGTCATTGTTGCCGGACGATTGGCTCGATGATGTTTGATCGCTTGATGTTTCTTGTGACTTACCGTTTTTTTGGTTAGAGCTTGATTGGCTTTTCGTGTTTTGACTCTTCGAGTTAGAAGATTGTTCACTTTGGGATGACTTGGAATTGGATGAGTTCTTTTGTCCGCCTGATTGTGATCCGGTGGGACCCTCTTTTCGGTTTCCGTCACCGGTATCACCGGGGGGAGCATTGGCTTCGGTCCGCATCCCTTGCGGTTCTTTTGCGGCTTCGTTTTTATCTGCTGATGTGGTGGAATCACCTTCGCTGCTTTCATCGGCGCCCTCCTCGCCCCAACCAAATCGGCTCGCGACGGTATCCCCAGGTGAGTTGAGCCACTGGGGTGGCTCGAACATGGCAATGGCCCTTCCAGGAATCGGGGCTAGATACGCCAAGGCCATGATGAGTGCAATGATTCCCAGGCCGCCTGTCAGCCAACCAATCGACACGTCCCGCGGCATTTCGACGTTGCGTTGCCGCAAGTAGCGGCGCAATCCCAAAAAACTTGTTGTCACCAACAATGAAAGGCTGGCAAACAAATAAAATGCGAGCAACCATCGTGCGCGAGACCAAATGTCTGATTGATTCCGCAAGAAGAATTGCCCAAGCCCGAACAGCGGCAACGCAGCGAGCGCCAGATACATGACGGTGCGTCCGGGCTGATGCGTTTGGTGTTGTTTGCGACGTGCTGTTGCTTCAACCGGTTGAACACTGTTAGTCGCCTCTGATTGCAGCTTGATTTTCTGCCGCACAAACAAATGCCCAGAATCGATTAAACCCTGCCCGCTGGCGTCGATGTCATCATCAATGAGTGTGCAGTCACGCACAATGACATCTGCGAGGTAGGCAATGATCGCCAGGATGAACAAGGAAAAAATTGGTGAGTCCACAAACCTCAGGAGCGCAATGTAGGTCGCCAGTCCCAAGGCGGCAGCGTATCCAAAAGCATATTTTCGGTCGCGTTCAATGGACAGTCGTGCGATGCCCACCACCCCCAAAGTGAACCAAACTAACGTCCAGCTCAATCGCCCCGGAAAGCTTCCGTGATAAAGGATCAGCATCAAGAAATTGGCTAAGCTGCTGATCATCAGAAAGATCAACAGCGGGGCGACCGCGATCGCCGCGTAGTCCGAAGGAGTCTTCGGAAGAGACAAACGTCGGCCGCTCACTTTTCCTCTTCGGGATGCGTTTCTTTCCAACGCTTGATCGCGGGGCCAACCGAATTCATGGGGACCCATCGCCCGCGGGTCTTATCACTCTGTAACAAAGTCTCAGGCTGAATCTTGCCGTCGTCGATTCGCTGTAAAAGATCTGTTTCGGTGATTGGCCCGACACGTCGTCCCTTGCGGAACCAACTGTTAGCCATGTAATACCAGGTTGCGGACATTGTACCGCCTCCACTTAGGAACGATCCCTCGTGCAGATTGCGAGTCTGATGTGCCGCAATCCGCCGTTTTATCGATTCGCCAGGGTCGTCTTTTGAGGGCATTGATGGCAAGACCATTCGGCCCATCCCGCGACCATGACAGCTCAGTGTAACCTCCCCAGCGATCAAAATGTGCAAAAGGCTGGGCCCGTAACCTTTCCAGGGGGTTTCGGTTTAGCCATGAGGGGGTGTTGCTGCGAAGGTCGTTTGAGCAGGGGGGCGAGGGTTTGAGCCGGCAGGGAGTTGCGAGCCGGCGCACGTCTCGCGTGCGGCTTTGCCGCCGTTCTTTACCAACGTCCGCTGCTGCGGTCGGAGATAATGATCTCCCTAGCTTCCTGGCTGATCCCGAAGGGTGAGTTGGGATCGTTGAGTTCTAGAAAGAGGGTGTATTTCTGATGAACGGCATCGGAATGAACCACCGGAGCATGGGTGATTCGCATGAAATGGATCGGAATGGCATTCCAGCTTTTCGTATAAACACCAGCCTCAAGCGAGGGTGCGGGGGTCATGCCGTAGTATTCAGTCATGGTCGTGACCAACTGTTTGGGATCACCCGTGAATCCGTGAATCGTGATCCGTTTCAGTTGGTTAGCGTGATCAAAGTAGTAAGTCAGTGTTCCGGCGATATCACTCGGTTTGGTGCCTGTGACGATGGGAACCCGCAGGCCTTCCATCTGAGTTTCTGCCAAAACGGTCGAAACTCGCGAGAACCGACCAATGACCCAGGAAGGATCGATGTCGAAGCGTAAGACCTCACGTAAGTCATCAATGTGAGCACCAACCAACTTGGGTGCTGCAAGAGGATCTGTGGGGACCGCGCCCATTCTTTCCGCCATCTCGGCATCGTATCGGAAACGATCGCCTTGAGCGCGTCGGATGTTCTCAACATCATGATGAGCGTGATTGCCGTACCCATCATCGTCGGTACTTACCAGAGTTGTTCCACCTTGGAAGTTTGACATCACCGACGAAACCGCATCGCGACCCGGTTCGGTTTCTAAGGCGGTATACATGCCACCGAGCATGACGGCGAGAACAATTAGATTTCGGAAGATTCGAAACATCGAACCGGCAAATACGGAGGGAGGAATTTGGAATTGGCTGCGGTGTCGGCGAAACTCTGCAGCCTCTGATCCTTTCATCGGTCAGATTAGACGGCGACACATTCTCGATTGAGCCAGGATGCTGTGATTGTTGCGATTCACCAATCGCTTAGAATCACCCGAATCATGTCAGAACATGCAATCAGAACGAGTCACCAGTTTGTTGATCAGCAGCAAGCGTGTGAACATTGTGTGCGGGAGATCGATCGCCAGGGCGAGGGAATCAGCACCATCAAGCGATTGCGGGATCGAATCGGTGACGAGTTGTTTTCGATCTCACTGACCTGCGCTCGACTGCAAAGCAAAGCGATTAGCAAACTGGGGAAGCCAGATGACCGCGAAAATGGCGAACCTGGTATTTGGTGGGTGACCGATCAGTCGCTTCAACAAGCAACGCCGTGGCAGGTGGCGAAATACAAAGCTGGTTGGTTGACCGGCGGCCAAGTCGCTGATCTTTGTTGTGGAATTGGTGGGGATTCCCTGCAGGTCTCGGACCAGTCCTCCATTACAGCAGTCGACGCGGATCCGTTAATCGCCGCGATGGCAAAGGCGAATCTCACGCAAGGCTTTGCGAGGCGGCAGGTGCAGGTTTTCTGTCAGGACGTGACGAAATTTTCATTGCCGGTTGGGGCTGATCTGCACGTTGATCCCGATCGACGCAGTCGGGGACGACGCTCTTCGGATCCGCGGGAATACGAACCGAGTTGGGACGCGGTCGTCGCAATGGTGCGGTCCTCGCCTGCAGTTATCAAGCTTGCACCGATGGCGAAACTGCCAAGTGAGTTGTTGCCACAGCCTCATCATCGCTGTTGGATTTCGCTGCAGCGGACGGTTCGTGAGCAATCGCTGTTATCAGGTGAAATGATTGACCGTCATCAGCTTCGCCCCGGTGGTCGATCGGCAGTCGCCATTTCAGCCGATGCTAGTGTCCGGACTTTCACGCCCGAGGAAGACTTGAAGGCCGCATCGGTCTCAACGCCACACACCTTCCTGATCGATCCTGATTCGGCAATTCGAGCAGCTGCTCTTACCGAACCTTTTGCCGCGTATCACGGATTGCACATGTTGGGTGGGCCGAGTGGTTTTCTGACAACGGACGATTCGCTGTTGCAAAGCAAGGCGGCATCATTGATGGGGATCATCGCGCCGGTTGTTTGGTGGGGATCTTGTGATATGAAAAAAATTCGCAAGGAGCTTCGTAATCGAAATGCATACGCGGTTACCGCCAAAGTGCGTGGGACGGACCATGACCCCGCAAAAATCCTGAAGCCGCTTCGGAACACTGGCGAGCAACCGCTAACGCTTTGGATCGGCCGCAGTGACGACCGGGTTTACGCCGCCCTAACTCAGCTTGCATAAGAAATCTCGTCGCCAGAAATCAGGCCGAGCCTTCACCAATCAGGCCGAGCCTTCACCAATCAGGCCGAGCCTTCACCGTGGTTCACTCACTTTCGCAATGAAAGTCTCGCTGTTTTTCTTTGGGGTGACGGCCAGCTTTTACTTGCTCGCGTCTTCTTCTACCTGGCCGAAGCGATTGATGAGCGGTTTTGGCGGGGCAGTAGCTCCTGAGCTCTTGGTAATCGCCGAACTCGTGCGAAGGCAGGGTGAATCGCTAACAATAGGCTAAACATGGGTGGCAGCGGATCGACCCATTGGGCAAATAATTGATCATCAACTGCCGTTTTCGTGCGTAATTCCAGAATCACTTGATTGCAGACTCTTCCGAATGGCCCGTACGGTAAGGTGAGGAGTTTCTTGTTTCGGGAATCAAAATACTCCTGTGCGGAGGTTGATGGTGTGATGCCGTCGATTCCTTGTTCCTCGGCCGCCAAATTGAATCGCTTCTGTTGTTCGTACAGATCAACCAGCAAGCCTTTTGCCAACTCATTGCCGCGGTAATGATCGCGAATGCGTTTTGCATCAGTGATCGCTCGTTCAATGTTTCCGGCGACCCACTGGGCTCGCGCTGCGTCAATTTTCGCGGTGACCGAAACGGGGTTCAGCAGTTGAGCCTGACGTAGCGATTCGATAGCGCTCGATGTTTTTCCCAGCGTCAAACGTAGTAAGCCGTATTGGTGATGAACTTGCCAATGGTTTGGCGCGATAAGCAGTAGTTCACGCAAATGGATCTCAGCTGGCTCGAACCGTCCAACCGTTTGCCATTCGAGCATCGCCTGAGCTAGGCGGGCGTCGATCGAATCAGGATCCATCCTTAACGCCTCGTCCACATTTTGGCGAGCTTGGCGGATCAATTGAATCGCTTGTTCGTTATCGGACTGGGCTGCCAAAGTGATCGAAGTCAACGCGGTCCCGGCGATTGGTTCCGTGAACCGGCGATCGATCGATTTCGCGTTTTGAAAACACTGCAGCGCCATCTCTAAGCCGAGTCGTGAATCGGGATCAGAGCGGGTCTGGGCGTCGACCAAACAGCGGAAAGAATCGAGAGTTGGTGGGGCCGGCTCATCCGCGGTTGATGTCAAACGCTTGCCAATCACCGAAGCGATTTCGCTGACCAGTCTGCTCTGCAGTAATAGGTTGTCTGGCGCATCGCTTTGTAAACGATTTCCCCAGATTTGTTTTCCAGTGGTGGCTGAAATGATCTGCAAATCGATTTCCACGAACGCCGCTGGACCGTCGCCAACGGTGCGGATCTCGCCGGTCATTAAGGCGTCTACCTCAAGCAGTTTGCCAATGCTTCGGAATTGCTCTGGGGTTTGGGCCGACAAGGGGCGAAATCGAGGGATGCTCAGATCGGATAATCGCGTCAGTTCGTGGACGAGCAGCGCTGATATCTCTTCTCCACGTCCGAGCGGAGACTGGCCGATTGCTGCTGGGACCTTTGGTGTTTCTGGTATTCCAGTATCCGTGCCTGGGCGACTGCTGTTGATCCGATCGCCGTCAGCGATTGAGAGTACCGCTAGCGATTGAATCTCGCTTAATGTTTCGCGACCAATACGCTGCGACTGATCATCACCACGGAACCAAAATGATGACGAGGCAACGACAGCGATTGCCCCGGAGCCTGCAAGCAGCCAAGTGCGGCGGGGAATAGAGACCGACGATTGGGAGAATGCGGCCGGGTTCGCCCGAAGCCGAGTCACAATCTCGTCGGCGGAATCGGGGCGTTTGGCAGGGTCCTTCTGGAGGCATTCGTCAATCAGTGCCGCTAACACAGGGTCCACTGAACGACGTGCTTGATCGGTACTTGGCTGTTCGTGGAGCGTGGCAGCGAATCGTTTCGAATAAGTATGGCCGTCGAACGGTAGCTGACCGTAAAACGCTTCGAATAGAACGCAGCCAAGAGAAAAGATATCAGCAGCTGGCGTGACTTTTTCACCCCGCACTTGCTCCGGTGCCATGTAACCGGGGGTTCCCATGATGACACCTGCCCCAGTCTCTTCCACAGACCGTCCAGGATTTGTGAAGGGCTTTGCATCCTTCGGAGAGCCTTGATTCGCCGCTGGATTTTGATCCTCAGCGGGGTCAGAAGCTTCGGGCGATTCCTGATCTTTTGGAGTTATCGCACAGTCGAGTAGATCGGGGTTCTCCGAGCGATCTTGATAGCCGGTCGGCGCACGCGATAAACCGAAATCGAACAACTTGACCATCATCGAATCATGCAGCTTGGCTCGACCTGGCGCGAGTTGCACCAACATGATGTTGTCTGGCTTGAGATCGCGATGGACCACCTTCACACGATGGGCGGCGGCCAGCGCATCAGCAATCGATGCGCCGAGAGATCGAACTTGGTCTGCACTGAATGTCTGAGTCTGCATTCGCGTACGTAACAATTCGCCATCCAGGAATTCCATCACGGCGTACGGGAGTCCATTGAACACACCCACGTCGTACAGTTCCACGATGTTGGGGTGGCTGAGTGCGGCTAAGGCCTTTGCTTCACGATCGAATCGCGCGGTCAACGCCTCGCGTTTCTCGGTGTGAACGGCCAGCATCTTGATCGCAACTTTGCGGTTTAGACGCTGGTCCAAGGCGGAGAATACCATTCCCATGCCACCCCGTCCGATTAGACCCTGAATCAAGAATGGGCCGATCGCTGTATTTGCAGCGGGCATCACACTCTCTGGATCAGGAACCTTTTCGGACGACAGTTGCCGAGCATCAGAAGCTCTTTGGTGTGGTCCCGCAACATCGCTCTTCA
>JARGNK010000047.1:0-29035 GCA_029213145.1 Rubripirellula sp.
TATTGGGTGCGACGTCTTTTGGGCGGTAAGTATCCAGGGTGAGTCGACGCTTTTTCTGATCATCGACATAGGTATATTGTGCTCGACCGATGATCAGACCCTCGGCGAATCTTGGCGGGACGAGCCTTCGTTTGCCATTCGTTTTTTTGGCTGCTTCCTCTTTTGTTGGCTTGGTCACTACCTCTTCGGAAGAATCGTTTTTTGGTGACTCTACTTGCGGATGCTTGCCTGTTAGTGCCACTGCGTGCGGGATTCGATGGGTGAGTTCATCACTGAGTCCTTGTCTGCGGACGGCTGCATCGGGAATGTCCTGCACCGCGCTCTCGCAATCAACCGCTGGAACTGCGGCGGTGAATTCACCCGTACCATCACCATCGATGATGACTTCGGCATGGATGGCGGTCAGGCTTGATGAACCTGCGGCGAAGAGCATCAAGCCTATAATGGCGGTGGTGAATAATCCGTGAAAGGAAGGACTCATTTTTCATCCAGTTGTGACTGCGGTCGGGGCTGCGTGCGTAAACGGGATCGCTCAGATTTCGTTTTGAATTCGGGCGTCGCTTCTTTGGGGAGCCAACGCAATAGCCGGTTCTGAATTTCGGTGTGGATAGGATCGTTCGCCAAATTCTTAAACTCTTTGGGATCAGTACGGTGGTCGTAAAGTTCTTTCGCGCCGTCTTCGTAAACAGTCAATCGCCAATCGCGATTGCGAATGGAGTGATTGCCGTAATACGAGGACGTGATAGCAGGTTGTTCTCTCGGGGTCGCTGGATCGTTTAGTTGAGGAACAAGGGAAATTCCGTCGAGCTCTGAATGTTTGGGCAACTGGCAAAGTTCAACCAGTGTGGGGTAAATGTCCAGCAAGCTCGCCGGTTCCCGGCATGGCTGGTCGGGTTTGATGTTGGGGCCAGCCAATAATAGCGGTACGCGTGTTGATTCATCCCAGAGAGTGCGTTTTGCCCAATGCTGTTTTTCCCCAAGATGAAATCCGTGGTCGCTCCACAGAACGATCAATGTATTGTCCGCGTGTGGACTCGATTCGAGGGCGTCCAAAACGATACCAACGCAGTGGTCGACGAAGCTGATTGATGCCAGATAGGCGTGCGTGAGGCTCCGCTGCTTGCCATGTTTGACGACTTCAGCATGCGTCGGGGCAACGGCATAGCTGTTGATGTTCAGGAAGTTACCAGGCAAATCATCCAGATCGGATTTTGGAGCGTTAGGAAGCGCGAAGTTGTCAGCTTCATAAAGATCAAACCACTTCGGTGGAACAAAGAGTGGGACGTGGGGACGAAAGAAGCCAACCGTCATAAAGAATGGTTGCGAGAATTTCTCGTGCAGCGTCTCGGCAGCTTTCTCGGCAAGTTGGATATCTGCCATGTCTGCGTCGTTTTCGGGGAACTTTCCCCAATCCCAGGCGCGGCTCCAATCGGCAGGACGGTTCATCGGTTTTCGCGGTGTGGGACCTCGTTTCCTACCGAGAGATCGATCGATGTCACCACTTAATCTTCCATTGAATCCATGGTGCAACACCTTGCCACCGGCAAGGGTGTAATAGCCGTGGCTTTTAAAGTAACGCTGGATCGTTGGCATGTTTTCGATTGCCGGCAGATCCTCGTATTTCGGTCCGAGTTCGTAACTGCCATGCGTTGTCGCCGCGACACCCGACATCACGCTCACTCGCGAAGGCGAACAAACTGGCACGTTGCAATGTGCGTTGGTGAAGTTTCTACCCCGCTTAGCGAGTGCATCCATGTGGGGCGTGATCGCATCCGGGTGTCCCTGCAGAAAGCCGACCCAGTCGTTGAGGTCGTCGATGCAGATCATCAGAACGTTCGGTTGCTTGGGTGAAGCGGCAAAGGCTCCACTGTTGAGAATCAGCGAAAACATCGCGATTAACAACGTCTGGAGAATCCGGTGCAACGGTCGACTGTTCATATTGATTTCTGGCCACTTGGAATGGGGCAATGGGCAAATATGCCCGATATTCTACGACATGCCTTCGTCAGGAAATGTGCTAACGCATGGTGATGAAATTAAGGCTTAAGGGGCTCGGTTGGTTCTTCTGAACGATTGATTGTCAATAAAGCACTGTTGATCAGTTCGAGAGCTGAGTTAAATCTTTCATCGACGAAGTAAAGCGACCAGACTTCCTTCTCTTGATCTTCATCTTCTTCCCGTTTTGGGTAGCCGATAAGGTCCAGTAATTGGAAAGCACGAGGCGTGGAATTGTCGATCTCGACTGAATAGACCAGCGAAGGTTGATCGTCATCGGGTTGCTCGATTTCGATCAATAAACGGTAGGGCATCGGATTGTCGCGATCACCCGGCAAAACGTAATCCGCTGGATCGAAGGAACTGTTCTGTGTGGCAGCAGAAAGACCATCCACTTCCACCTGCTCGCTAATCTCTCGATTTGAATTTTCAGCAGCCTGCTTTGCTTCCTCCCAACCGCGGACTTTAAAATCCCAGTAGGGAAGCGAGGTTCGGCCAGCTCCCAAATCGTCTGGCCCGCGGAGTGTCTTGATGTGATAGAAGGAAGCATTCTCAAGCCAGATCGCCACATGGGGTGGAGACTTGGCATCAAATGCTTGTCCTGCGCGGATGTTGAGCTTCATCCTGTAGTTTGAAGCGGGAGTGTATTGGTACACCAGGCCATCGTCTTGGATCTCGAATCGATCGATCGCTGGCCCAAGATTTTTACTTAGCCGCAGGATATTGCGGATTGGAGCTGGTTGCCAGAAAAAAATCACCGTCAAGGTCGCGGTGACGACCAGCGTTCCCCAGATAGCTTTGGTACGTATGTATCGTGATAGATGATTGGAATTGTTCACGGCATGTAATGCGATCAGTCCGATAAAGACGAATCCCATGAGGGCATGAAGCCCCACTAGTTGAATCGAGAACTGCCGAGCGAATGCCAAGATACCGGTCACCGCCAGAACGACAAAACTCAAAGCAGTCAGCAGTGAGACAATGTTGCGTTTGCGTTTCATGAGAGTTGTGTCAGGCAGAGGGGTGGGCGTTGATTTCAGCTCGGCCGTGAAATCGAAGTCGCTTGGGCTGCCCAATTCACTGGATTTGCGTTCGTTGGTTTACCGGGTTCGGTCTACCGGTTCTGGAGTATTGGCTAGACCTGACCCGGAACAATCTGTCCATGTTCAATGAGCAACGACTTGATTTCCGCGAATGGAACTTCCAGTGGTGTTGTTCCCGCCTTTGCAGCTAGCGTCGCGGCGATTCCTGCCGCTTGCCCCATTCCCATGCAGGACGCTTGCACTCGCAATCCGGAATTCGCCAGCCGGTCGCTGCTGACGCAGCGGCCCGCGACGATTAGGTTACGGCTGCCTTTGGGAATCAGAGCTCGCAATGGAATGGTTGGTACTTTACCTCGTTGGAGCGGTTTTGGTTTGACACCGGTTTTTGTGTGTAGATCGACCGGGTAGAAGGCGTAACTGATGGCGTCGTCGAATATCCGTCCCGAGGTGTAATCGTTGACGGTGATCATTGTTTCACCTTCAATGCGGAAGGACTCACGAAAGCCGGTTTCGGGCTGCAGGTGCATCAACCTTTGGCCCGTTTTGCGGGCTTTTTCGAGGATTGATTTTCGGCCCGTCAAGTTTGCCACGGTCGCTGTGCGTGAATTAGATGAATCAGCCCCGTGAACGTAAAGTCGATGCAGTTGTTCTCGACCTGGCGACGGTGCGCTGCCCAGCTTGTAAAGGAACGAACCGGGTTGTCGTTCTTCCTCACGCATTCGTGGGAAGCCTAGCAATCCAACAAGTTCAGCACCTCCCGTGCAGTCGATGATTTGTTTGCATCGAACGCGCCGCCGCGTTCCAAATCCAACGCAATCCACCTGCCAGTGATCCCCCGCCTTTGTGATGGCTTGTGGGAATTCGTAATAAGCGATTTCGACCCCGGCTTGAGCGCACTTTTCTTCTGCCAAAATCGCATAGAGAAATTGGTTGGTATATACCTGATTCTGCCAATGTCGCTGTGGCACTTTGGAAAAATTTGGAAGTTTGCCACCGTCCAGCTCAACACTTTCCCTGACGAGTTCCCACCCAATTCCGGCAATGACCTGTTTGCCCCACGCGTCGAAGAGACCTGGGAACGCGACGCCCCCGGTTGTCGTGGTGCCTCCAAGCTGGCTACCACGTTCCACGATCAACGTCTTTGCACCAGCCCGCCCAGCCTGGATGGCCGCGACATGACCGGCAGTTCCACCACCGACGACTAACACATCGACTTCGTTGGTCACTTCAGGCTCTGCAGCGTCGTGAGCTGTTTGCGCGGTGACGTGCGAAGTCGATGCGATCGCAAGACTTGCCGCTGCGGTGCCAAAGACTGATCGCTGCAGGAAATTGCGGCGATCATTGTCGTGAGTTGAGTCGGTCATCAAGCTGAAACGTTTTGTGGGTGAAGGTGAAGTTGTAGAAAGATCGAAAATTTCGATGGGTCAAACTGATCGGGTCGCAAGTGGGGCGGGTTGTTGCCGCCCCAGGGTGCCAGGCATTTGGGTGCCAGGCATTTAGGTGCCAGGCATTTGGGTCAGATCAGCAATGTGTGAACTTGTAGAGCTGGTCGATTGCGGTTGTGATCCACTTTCAGGATCGTGAACTCTATTTTCTGTTCGTTCTTGAATCTGTGGTCAACTTCGCTGCTTTTATTGAAGCTTGTCGACCGGTAGGTCATGGAGCATTGCGTTGCCCGCGATTCTTGCGATCGGGTTTCGCGGGAGTCGCCACAAATACCCCCGACTGTCGCTCATCTGGGATGTACCATTGATCAAGCAAATTGCTGAGTTTCTTTACTTTCTCTGGATTCGAAGTGGCGAGGTTCATTTTTTCAGTGGGGTCGTCTTGTAAGTCAAAGAGCTGGGGTGCCCCACTGGTTGGCGGGTATTTCATTTTCCCCGGAGCACCATCGTAGGTGAGCAAGAGCTTGTCGTGATCGTGGATGACCCAGCGGTAAAGTAGAGAAGCTTGTGGGTTTTCGATATCAGCAATGTCGTGTGCGAACGATTCGCCGAACAGCGTGTTTCGTTCAATTGAATCGCCCGATTTCAAATTCGGCAGTAGGCTGAGTCCCGGAAAGTCATGTGGTCCTTCTGCACCGGCGGCCGCGAGCACGGTGGGAACAAAGTCAATGGATGAACAAAGTTCGGGGCGGTCTGCTGCGGGGATGGTTCCTAGCCAGCGAAACATAATTGGTGTACGAGTGCCGAATTCATTGGGACTGCGTTTTGATCGTGGTGCGTAACTGCCCTGCTCTGTTTGGATCCAACCATTGTCGGTGACGTAAATCACCAAGGTGTTTTCCCCGATTCCTGCTTCATCAATATGGTTGACCAAGGCACCGCAGGTCTCATCAAACCAATCGCACATCGCGTAATACTTTGCGATTCGATCCGGAATTCCCTTTGCTTGATATTTTTCGAACAAACGCGTTGGAGGGTTGTGGGGCGTGTGTGGCAGGAAGGGCGCGTACCAGACGAAGAACGGTTTTTCGCTCTTCACCGAGCGATCAATAAAATCGAAAACGGGCGTCATGCCTTCTCGTCCAATTTTCAGTCCTGCGTCGCCATGTCGGCCGCCACGATTTGGGTAGCCTTTGGTCATGCCCTCGGTAAAGCCTGCACGCTGGTAAGGTCCCTCCCACCACTTACCGCTCTGATGGCTGACATAACCTTTGTTTGCCAGCCACTGGGGTAGTGCGCCGGTTTTGTCGATGTGAGAGATCAGTAGTTCTCGAGCGGCTTCACCAGCTTGTTTGGCATGAGCTTCATTGGCAGGTGTCTTAGCTGGGTCATTTCCCGTGGTTTTGTTTTGGTGCGAATACAGCCCGGTGATCAGCGTCATCAGTGATGGCCGACACAATGCAGTAGGGACATAACCACGCCGAAATAAGGTGCTTTCCCTCGCTAATTTGTCGAGGTTGGGTGTTTCGATTTCGGGATGTCCCATGAATCCATAGTCGGTATACCCCTGATCGTCAGAGAGGATCAAAACGATATTCGGTGGTTGTGATTCTGCGGCGGTAGCGATCGACACCATCAAGAGGATCGCAGAGAAACTGAGTGATATTTTCATTGGATTGTCTGTTAACTGCTCAATCGTGCGATGTTAAAGAAGTGCGAAGCTTACCGGACGCTCGTTTAACTCGGTCCGGTCTATCGGATTCGCTTTTCTGTTCTGCGTTTCACCTGGTCTGGTCGAATTGCTTGGGAAGTAAACATTTCATGGTTCGAATCACCGCCACTGATCAGGTAAGCGAGCAGATTAAGGATTTCGTCTTTGGTCATTCGATTGAACAATCCGGTGGGCATCGCTGAGACGTCAGAAACGACCATTTGTTCGATTGTATTGCGATCGATCGTCACTCGCTGATTTGGATCGGTCAAGTCAGTGTTCAACACAATTGCATCGCCATTTCGCTTGACGCCGAGATTAACGATCACGCCTGTGTGAATCATGCCGTTGTCGGTCAGGACTTTGACTGAGGAAAACTGATCGTTGATGACTTTGCTTGGATGAATGACTTGATCGATCAAGTCTCGTGGAGAATATCGCTTGCCTGCTGTTGTCAGGTCTGGTCCCGTCATTCCGCCTTGATTGTTGAATCGATGGCAAGCGTAGCAACCGGCAGCGGCAAACATTTTTTGGCCGTCGGCAAAATCACGTCCCTTCAGTTCTGTCCGAGCGACCTGTGATAATTCCTGGAGTGTCCAGTTGGTCTCTTCACGACCGGCGAAGACTGCGCCAAGGTTTTCCAAGGCGGACTTCTTTACTGGTTTCTTCGCGAGAACTTCTTTGAGTGATTCTCGCTGGGCTTGATTGAGAGACGCGACTGCATCCTTGCGGATGAATTGAATGAACTTTTCAAAACTAGCTCCCCCGCGGTAATTAGCGGCCTTGAGGAACCATTCGAAGTAGGCCGTTTGTAAATCGTTATTCCAGCCAAAGGTGAGCATCCGAATGGATCGCGCGTATTGTACCTGTTCCTCCTGGGTTGGGGCAGTTTGGATCAACGCCATTGCTTTTTCCGCGGTGTTTGGCGCTTGCAGCCAGGCGAGTGTTTCGCACAGCAACCAATTCATTTCGGCCGATTCAGCCGGGAACATTGGATCAACAAAGGCGATCAGTTTTTCGATGGTAGCATCATCCGGTCGTCCGAAACGGTTCAGGATAATTTGCAGTGTGCGTTGCAACGTAAGTTGACTATCCATGTCGATTTTTGTCACGTCGATTTTGAGCACGGCTTGCAGCAGTTTGTCTCGCATTGCCGTGTCGATTTCTGGTGTTGAATCGGTGCGATGTTGGGGGCAGACACCGGTCACCCTGGCTAACGCCAGCAGCGCTTCGGTTTGTTTTGCTGGATCCGATTCAGTGAGTGCTCTTTCGGCCCAGTTTTCAGCGGGCTGGTGCTCGAGAGCGGTTCGCGCCGCGAAACGGATGAATCGATCCTTGCTTGAAAGGTATGGCCATGCGATTTGGATCGCGTTTGGATCTTGGTGACCGTGGAAAGATTCCAGTTGGCGTCGCAGGTTTCTTGCTTGTTTGGCTTGTGGGTCCTTTGGTTGCAAGGTGGCTGCGTTCTCGGTGGATTCATTGCCAACGTAGGTGACGCGGTAGAGGCCGGATTGCACTTTGCGTCCACCGATCGTGAAGTACATCGCGCCGTCCTCCGGATGAATGATTGCATCGGTAATCGGCAAAGGGGCGCCGGTGACGAATTCTTCTTTCGTGGCGGTGTAGGAAGCACCTTTTGGTTGCAAATGAACGGCGTAAAGTTTTCCCCAGCTCCAGTCGAGCGCAAAAAGCGCATTCTGATACTTCGCCGGGAATTTGGCACCATAACCAAAGGTGACGCCGGTTGGTGATCCGGGACCTATATCCAGAACGCCGGGCAGATTATCGGCATAGAACGGCGGCCGTTTGCCGGCACCATTTCGCCAGCCGAATTCCGCCCCACTGGTCACCTGGCAAATTCTGGTGGCGCGGTACCACGGCGTGTTGAAATCGTATTCCATGTCGGCGTCGTAAGTGAATAATTCTCCGTCTCGATTGAAGGCGGCATCGAAGATGTTTCGGAAACCATTGGCGTAAGCTTCGAATTGTTTGCCTTCCGGATCGACTCGATAGATGATCCCGCCGGGTGCGAGTACGCCACGATTGTGTCCACGGCCATCGGGGAAACTGGGCAGCAGATGATCTTCGCCCCAGATTTGTGGGACTTGGGTGGGCTCAGCAAAATCGGTCGGCTTTGTTCCATTGCCCGTTATCAAGAAAAGTGATTTACCATCGGGACTGGGTACCACTGCGTGGACTCCGTGGTCTCCCCGAGCCTCAAGTTCTCGAAGCATTTCGACTTTGTCGAGTTGGTCGTCGCCGTTGCTGTCGGTAACTCGGTACAAACCCGACGGAATCTTTTTCTCGTAGTCGTTGACCCCAACGTAGAGAGAGTCAAATGCCCACACCATTCCGTTGACTGCTCGGATGTTGGCCGGGACAGGCTGGACATCGGCAGCGGTTAAGGTTGCGCCTGGTTCGGGTGGCGTGATTCGGTACATTCCACCGAACTGATCACTGACCAACAGCCGACCTTTGTTGTCAGCACAGAGATTGACCCAGGAGCCCTGTGTGTCACTGGGAACGGAGTAAAGCAGTTCAACTTTGAATCCATCTGCGACTTTAATTCGGTCAACGGGTGTTGCTGTGTTTCCCGATTTTTGACTTACAGCATCGATGGCAGTTTTCGCATCTGGACCTTCCAGACGCCGCAACTCGATGTCTTTGAACTCAACGGTCATCGGTGCACCAGCGTGGAGTTGCAGTGCAAGAATGCCTGTGCGTTTCGCTTCGGGGTGGTTATCCGTCAGGTCCATTGTGGTGATGCCATTGACCTGATGGATTTGACGATTGCCAACGGCAATGATCGTCAATTCGTTCCACTCGTTGTCGATAAGGTTTTGGTTTTTGCCACCGACTTCGCCAACCACTTCCGGCTTACCGTCTTCTCCCACGACTACTCGCTGGAAACGCTTTGCAACAATGCCTCGCCATTTCTCTGCGTAAAGCATTCCAAAAAAATCGGGTTTCGGATGCAAGTCAGCCTGGTAGCCCTTCGCAACATAATCTTCTGGATTGCCGATGAGTTCGCTGCGATATTGCACTCCGGAATTGTTGCCAGTGAAGCGGACTTTTGTTTTGAAAACGAAATCCCCCACTTCTCCTCCCTGCCATACAAGAAACGTGTTGCCCTTGGTTGGTTTTTCTTTTGTCGTTTGCCCAAAGATGGCGCCATCCTTGACCGACCAGAATTCGGTCTTCCCGGCCCAACCGTTAAGATCTTTGCCGTTGAATAGCGATTCGAATTCATTCGCCTGAGTGTTGACGGCAAGAAACGGAAGCAAACACAGGGAGAGGAAGAATTTCATGATGCTGTTGATGATTACCTTGTTGGGGCACCAGTTTCGGGATGAATGAGAATGATGGTTGTTCGCCGTCACGGATTTCTCAACGTTTTGATTGAATTCGCGACTTGCCAGTCGCAATTCTCAAACAAGAAGTGGACGGTTGCTTTTCGTTGTGTTTTGGTTACTCAGTTGCAAAGGCGACATCTCGAGATACCAGCCGAAAGCTCGCTGGTAGTTTTTTGGAGTCGAGGCGTACTAGTACCGAATGCGTTCCCGCGTTGAGTTTAGCGGTGAAGATTGTTTTGCCGTCGATTTGGTTTCCGTCGATCCAGAGGTCAGCAGTATCGGCGCCATTGACGCTGAAGGTAACTTGCCCATCGCTCGCGGATTCAACATTTGTTCGCAAGTAAACGTGTGCAAGCGAATCGTCGTTTGATGCCTTGATGATTCCAGCCAGGGAGTTTCCAAAGATGGTTCCATTGACTCTGGACATCAGCGGCACCCAACCTGCTTTGAGTTCGCCGGATAAAACACGAGCGTCGCCACGCGTTGCACTGGGCAAGACATCGTATATCCGCGCCACGCCTCCCTTGCTTGCGTCGTAGTTTCCTGGTCTGCCAAGTTGCGTCAGGAATTTAATCAGGTCGACCTGTTCTTGTTGCGTCAAGCGATCGACCAATCCTTGCGGCATCAATGATTGCCCGGGCTTTTGAACTTCAATATCATCCTGCGCCACTTTGACGATCTTGTTGTTTGAATCACGGAGTACCAATTCGTCTGCATCACTCTCGACGACGATTCCATTTATCACCAATCCATCAACGGTCAGGACATTGACGGAGTGGTAGTTTTCCTTGATTTTGGCGTTCGGTTTGTAAATCGACTCGATCAAATAATCGACTGGCGCGCTTGCTCCTAGGCTTGTCATGTCTGGGCCAACTTTGCCTCCCACTCCACCAATGGCGTGGCACTTGATGCATTGCAGTTCTGTCCGACTGTAAACGCTTTCACCTCGTCCCGGGTTTCCTTCGTTTTCAACCAGTCGGATCAATTCGGCGACGCGATCGGATGTTAACTCTTGTGCCTTCATTACAGTGCCGGCGTAGGGTGTCAGGGCGGCGATCAGGTCGGGCTCGTTTCGGCCAGCATCTTTCGCCGCGATCAAACCTGCTTGAGCAGCGAATTCGGAGACTCCATTCTTGGGTAATTGTTTCGCGATGACTTTCCCCGCGTTTTTCATATTCAAAATCCCACGCCAAAAATCGAGTGCCTCTTGCTCGTCCTGGGTTTCTGCAAGTGCTGCGTAAAACGGTTCGGCGGCGAGATTCGGATCGAGACCAGTCAGCGCGATGACAGAGCGTTTACGTGTGGCGATGTCACTCGATTGAGCAAGTTTGGTCAGTGCTGTTGTGGCTGGTTTGCCGATGTCCCGCAGCGCTTGGGTCGCTGTGGCGCGGACTCGCTCGGTCGATCCGTCGCCAGCAGCTTTGGCAAGTTGATTCACTTGTGAGACGAGTCGCCAATTGCCGATCAGACGCATCGCTGCAATTTCAACTTCAGCGTTTTTCGTATCCAACAGTTTGGTGATTTGGTTCAAGTCGCCCGCGGGCCGTTGTCTCCGCAACCGCTGCGCGTTCGATATTGCGTTCAAGGCTCGCGTTGTCGCCGCAGGATTAAAACCACGATTGATTGTTCGGTTAAAGAGCTTGGTCAGTTCGGCTTTGCCTCCCGCCTTTCCTATCAGCTCGATCCAAGGCCCTTGGCCGTCTGCCGGGATCCGATTGGTGGCTAGATAGGCTGACAGGTAGGAAGCCGCGCGTGCGGGGTCGATATTGGTGAGGACGAAGTCCAGTTGCCGTTCTCGCTGGGGTGAATCGGGTTTCCATTGGCCGCCATTTAACGCCTTCATGAATGGATCAGTCAATTCATCCATCGTCGTTGCCAGTGCAAAGTCAAGGAATCTATCCCTGGGGTGATTGATTGCCTGCAGCGCCGCGGAAGCCGCTTCAGCCGTTCTCATTTTCCCGAGTCCTCGGATCGCTTCTAGGCGGACGCGAGGGTGTTTGTCTTGCGCCGCTCGGTTGAGAATTTTCATGGCGACTGCTGGGGACAGCGGCTGTGTTGCGTCTGTCTCCGGATCGGCCAAGTCACTAACGATGCGAATTGCTGCTGCTCGGACTTTGTGGTCCTTGGCGGAGGTCAGCGCGATGACGTCCGATGCATTGACTTGATCGAGTCCCTGCTGAAGCCAGATGGCTTGTAATTTGGCATCTTCGTTGTCGGCGTTTTTGGTCCAATCTGCGACCGAGTCGGCGATTTGCTCTTTGCGTTCCAGCAGGACGCGACGTGCTTGATCACGCGTGTAGCGATCATCAGAAGTCAATCGTGTGAACAATGCTTCGTTGTCGAGCTTTGTTAGGTCTTCCTTCTTTTTCGTTTTGCCACCTTTCCAGGTGACCCGCCAGATGCGGCCGTGCCACCGATCTCGCCGTTCATCGCGAAAATCAACTTCGCCGTGATTGATAATTGGGTTGGACCAGTCGGCAATGTACAGCGCGCCATCGGGACCTTGCTTGACATCGATTGGGCGAAATGTGCTGGCCGATGTTCGCAGCAAGTCGTCTTCCTGTTTGGTGACAAAGCCTGCATCCTGTTCGGTCATGCTGAACCTGGTGACGCGGTTCGCGCGGAAGTCGCAGGTCACGACCGAACCTTGCCACTCAGGTGGATAAGCGTCGCCATAGATAATTTCTGCGGAGGCGAACTTCGGATACCTACCAGGACTAATCAAATCCAAGACGCGTCGCGTCCCGGGTGCTGGGTTGAACGCGGCTCCGGGAAAGGAGTAGGCGATTCCGGCACCGCCGGCACCATCGGTTAAGAAAGATTGGCCGTAGGCATCAAATTGGTGACCCCAGGAATTCACGAGACCGCGAAAGACGATTTGCATTCTCATCGTCGCAGGGTTGTATCGGAATCCACCACCCGCCTTCAGTCGGACAATTCCTCGTGGTGTTTCTGCATCGGATCGTGTGTAGATTGATTGGTTCATATACAGCCGACCATCGGGGCCCCATCGCAATGTATGCAAATTGTGGTGGGTATCTTCTGTTCCGAATCCACTGAGTACTCGTCGTTTGACGTCGGCCTTGCCGTCTCCATCGGTGTCCTTCAAGAACAACAGGTCGGTACTCTGTGCGACATAGCAGCCGCCGTCTCCCGGTTCGACGCCTGTGGGGATTAACAAGCCGTCGGCGAATACGGTCGATGCATCCGCTTTCCCATCACCGTTCGTATCCTCTAGCACCAAGATTTTGTCGGGTGCGGCTTGGCCAACCTCGATCATCGGGTAGGCTTCGCTGCTTGCGATCCACAATCGACCAGCCGGGTCAAAATTCATCTGAATCGGCTTATTTAATTGTGGGTTTTCAGCCCATAGCGTGACCTCTAAATCATCGCCAACGGTGAACTCCGGCGTCGGTTGCTTTGTAAATTTTGCGTATTGTGATTTGACTTGCGGCTGCTTTGGTTGAATTTCAAACTCTTGAAGTTTTCTAAGTGATGCGATCGCCTGTTCTTCTTCAGCGATCAATGGGTCGAACTTTGGAATCTCGACCGCGTTTTGTCCTTGTTCGCGTTTTCTGAATCCAAATACGTAAGCCATGTTGGCTGGGCGAGATCGATGGAACCACCAGACGTTCTTGCGCAGGATGACAGATCGTAAGGCTTCGGTGTGTGGGCTGGTTGTCCAATCTGCAGGGAGGCCAAGCTGTTTTCCTACTGCGATTGCGGCTGCTCGGTAACCAGCGTCGTTGAGGTGAATCGGGTCTTTGCGTTGGTCCGCGTTGGATGCTACCGAGGAGAGGTCAACGTAGGTCTTGCCATTGGAAGCGGCGATGTCACGGATCGCTGAGGAGTAAGCTTTCAGGGCTGTGTTATTCCGATCAAGGCTGCTCTGGCCAACGTTGGTGTGGCCTGTGTCGACCTGAGAGATTGGAGACAGAAATACGAATCTCGCCTCGGGGCTGATCTGGTGAATCGCATCGAGCAGGCGTTGATAATCACGAGTGAACTTTTCAACGCCAGCGATGCCACCTTCGAGGGCACTTGCCATTCCATATCCGAAGACGACCACGGTCGGTTTGGTCAGTTCGATTTGTTTGACCAGTTGTTTCCAGCCTTCGTCGGCAGGTTCTCGGCCAGCCTGCAGCAGGCTCAAACCAAATCGCGAATCTCCGATTGGTGTGTCGGCACTCCAGCCAAGATTTCGAAACGTAACATCACGCTCGGGAAATGCCGTCGACAGCATTACTTCGAGCCACCCTGAGTATTGCTCCTGTTCAATAAGTGCATCACCAAGAAACACAACGCGGTCGCCGTCGCGCAGTTCCCAGGTCGCTGCATTCCCAGATGGGGACAAAGAAATGAGGCACGTCGCAAAGCTAATGGTGGCGACAAGAGACTGGATCGTTTTCATAGCGTCAATCGAGGAGAATAATTTGAGTTGAGAGGTCATCTTGTTCACGCTGCTCACTTACCTTCATTCCAGATAATGTGAGTTCCGCTTTTTCCAGGCACGATAATATCTTTCCAGCCATTGTCATCGAGATCATGGACTCGGATCTGCAATCCGATTCCGGGTCCTTCACCGGCCGCTGCTGTTGAGATCAGGTGTTTTTTCCAGATCACCGTGTTCGGCGTCCAGTCATAAAACTGAACGGTGATGTCGTCTTCTGCTCCAGCGTCGCGACCGGAGTGGCCATAGTAGCGTTTACCGGTGATCAATTCGGGTTGGCCATCGTTATCAACGTCATCCCATGCGAGTGCATGTCCCTGGGAAAATTTCTTGTCGATCATATGCTGGCGCCACGTCGTCGTGCCATCGGCCTGTGGTTCCAGTTGCTCGTGCCAGTAAAGACCGTAACTGTGGCCATCCGCCCAGATGAGATCTTTTCTGCCGTCTTGATTGAGGTCAACGATCAGAATGGGGCAACTCGCATGCGGTAGATCAAAGTCGTGATGATATTTCCACGGTCCTGTGAAGGCACCGGCTGCTGGTTGTTCATACCAACCGGCTTGAAAAACAATGTCTTGTTTTCCATCGCCATCGATATCGCCAAATCCCATGCCGTGGCCATTTCCGCTTTCACTGACGACATGTCGCTCGACGTTGATGCGTCCCTCTTTTCCGTTGACTAGGCGAAAGATTAGCGTGGGATTTTTTGCGTTCCACGAATTCTCAATGAACTCTGGTGTGCCATCATCGTCGATGTCATGCAAGAAGGTAGCTTCATTGGATGCAGTCTCTGTGTCGACGAGTCGGTGGACTGGCCAGGCTGTGATGTCGTAGTTGCCCTTGCCGGGGTTTTCATACCAGTTCACCAAGGTTTCCTTGAAGGTTCCGGCAAGCACATCAAGATCACCGTCGCCGTCCATGTCGTACAGGTGTTCAGAATTGTTCGACAAGTAGTCGTCGCCAAATGATGTGAGTTCACGCACAGGGCGTTGCTTGAAGTCGGGTGCTTGGTACCAGAACTCACCGGCGGTGATATCGGGTTTGCCATCACCGTCTATATCGCCGACGGCGATCCCTTCGTTGTTGTCCTTGTGAAGAAGTTGCACTCTCCATTTCAGTTTCGGTGACGCCGGCTGCCTTCGTCTTCCCTGTGCAGTAGCGTCCACTGTAAGGATGGAGATGACAAACGTGATGAGGAGAGGTTTAAGATGCATGTCTCGATGAAGCTGAATTGGTTGGTTTTGGTCGCTGGCTTCTTTGGGCCCGTGCTGTGAACGGCCACGATTGGGAAGGGTCGAACTGTGGTGTCGCTCGGGCAGGTGGCGGCGTCGCTTGGGCAGTTGGCGGGTTGCCCGATCAATGATTGCTTGCAACCTGAATCGGCGACTCTTACTCCCCGGAAATGATCATTGTACTTTCCAGAGTCTGACATAATCGAATTTCAGTGCACTCTTTCCGCTTTCGAGCGCCTTGAAAGTCAGTTCGTCTCGATTCTTCATCGAAACCTGGTCGTGCTCGTACAGTCGCCGCTTTCCATCGAATTCGACTGAAAGTCTGCCCTCTTCGAATTCGATTGTCATGTCTACCCAGCGATTGAGCGTTGATTCGGTCTTAGTTATTCCGCACTGCTCGCCGCCGGATAATTTTAGAGAGTAGCCATCTTGCGTAAACACGAGATTGTTGATGTGGTGGCCAATGTCAAATTTCGGGCGAGCCGGCATGTAAGTCTCACCTTCAAATTTAAAACGCATCTGAAGAACAAACTTTTCAGGAAGCTTATTGAATCGAATCACTGGGCCAAGGCCTAAGTGGTGATCACGGCCAAGTGCTTTCTGAGCTTCTTCGGCGTTTGTAAAGTCGGGTACACCGATCAACATGCCATCCTTGACTTCCCATTTTTTGGTTCGAGGTTGCCAGCGTTCGCGATTGAGTTCTTTGTCAAAATCGTCCGAGTAAACAAGGGTGCCGTTTTTAAATAGTTGTGATTTGAAGACCGGCGGATCGGTCGCGACAGCACAATTAGAGAACTGCAAAGCCAAGTGTAATATGAATAGTGTCGATCCCATCCGATGAGAAGCTGTTCGGAAGTATTTCATTGGAGGCCTCGTTGATTGTCAATGTACGGAGGTTGATCGAAAGCGTTGGTGAGTCGTGGGTCGCCTGTTGCTTCGAGAACCGACATCGGGCGAGTCCATAGTTCAGAGCGGATTTTCGCGCGGTCATCATCGTTTGCAACGTTGTTCTGCCGGTCTGGGTCGCGACGCAAGTCGTACAATTCTTCTTTCGGGCGTAGGTTTAGCATCAAGTCGAAAAGCGGTCGCAGATCGGGTGCAGAGAAGAGTTTGTGGAATAGGTCGACTGGCGTTTTGATGCCGGCGACCGGTTTACCGTATTGGTCCCGAGCCAAAGAAAGTTCTGGTCCATGGCCGGAACTACTCGCATCAGCACTGGCAAGCTGCAACGAGGCAAATCGTGTGCCTTGACCGAGCTGTTTTGCTGCGACCTGATCCACTAAAACGCTGTTGAACATACTTTGTCTGGGAACGGTATAGCGGTTCGCGCCTGTCAGCCAGAACGTGCTGCCCCAATGAGCTTCGCTGCTAAACTGATTGGAGCAACCCTGCACCACCGTAAAGTCTTTCTTGTGGTGTGCCAGGGGCGCAAGGCCCTCGGGTAATTCGTAATCCGGCCCAGTTTGTTCAAGTTTCGGAAACCATGCTTCCTGGGTCACTCCGAAACCAAAACCGAGAAAGACCATTCGCTTCGGCGGGGTTGCGACTGGTGCAGCCGACGCAAAACGTCGGAACCCAATAGACTGCAGAGCCGGTAGCGAGATCAACGTACCGGTTCCTCTCGGTAATCGTCGCCGGTTAAACGGCTTATTGATCATGCGAACTCAATCCTTGACTTTCCAGATTGCTTCTTCGCTGACTGAAAACGAACCCATTGTTTTTTCTTCCAGGTGGCTGACCAGACTTTGCAGTTCGGCGACTTGATCATTTGATGGGATTTCAGTCAGAAAGAGTGGCCATTTCGGCTGGCCCCAAAATGTTTCTTCGTAGCTGGCACCTTCGCGCTCAACGAGCAGCAGGCCAGATGTGATGTTTCCACCGACTTCGCCGAGCATGATGTCGATTCGAATCGGGTCGCCGGTCAATTCGATCCACTCGCTGCAGGCAAAACCGGCTGGGGCAATCAGACAGGGCAATGCGGGATTGTCGGTGCGTGGGATGCCGAGTTTCTTAAAGGAAGATTCTCGACGTGAACCTTCGAAAACAGGTTTTCCGTCGATCGCCACCAACAAATGATTGTCGGCATAGCCCCAGAATCGGTACCGTCCGGATAGCGGTGGTGCGACTTGGCCGCGATACCATGCCATCCATCCGCCATCACGCGAATAAGTTGTTAAGCCGTTGCGGGTTGGAAATTCGTGATAGGCCCCCGCGATGCCACGGAAAGGGATCGGGTTGCTTTGATTGAAGGCATTCAGACAACTTTTGTCTTGGAATTGCGAACGAATCAGCGGCAATAGTTCTTGTCCAATTAAATCATCACTGACTTTTGATTTGACGATTGTTGTTGCCCGGTCGTAACCAAACACTGATCCAATTAATGATTGATGCTTCGGATTAAATTTTGGCAGGGTCAATTCCGGTAAAGCGAGGGAGAGTCTTGAAGGCGTTCGTTTCTCGATTCTTCCATTACGGTCGAATTTGGCGAATTCGCCTTCCAGCATCAATTCTTCAGATTCGCCGTCGTGTTGATCAACCGAAATTTTTCCATCGAGTACCAAAACCTCGGATCCTTTTGGGCTCGCCGTGACAACAAAACTCGTTCCAAGGTCGATGAATTTCCGTTCCGCTGTATCGACGATAAATCCAATGCCCTGCGGCGGGACGACGAGTTTGACTTGTCCCTGGTGGAGAAAAACTTTTCCATTGCTTTTTAACTCAAGCTTCAGCGGTGCTGTTGCGATGACATGCACTCCAGTTTCCCGAAACGCCAGCTCAATTAATCCTTGTTGCAGTGAGACTTCTTCGCCCGCGAATAACTCTGCTCCGTCAGAGACAATCCTATCTTGATCGACATTGCCAGCACCTTCGATTCGGATAACACGAGCGATACCGCGTGTTGTTGCGATGCTGGGTGTTTCCATGGGACGAAACCATCCAAGTGCGGCAATCGTCAGCGACGCTGCTATCGCACTCAGGGCTAGCCAGATTGGCATTGCCCGCCATCGCTGTGGCGTATTCCCACTGGCACTGGAATCTCCGACAGCCTCGTCCACTGCGAGTTGTTGCCACTTCGCATCGATCGTAGCCAGTGACCGCAATGTGCTGCGAGCCTCTTTGTTGCTGCGCAGGAGATCTTCGAGATTTGCAAGTTCTTTTGAAGTGATGACGCCGTCGAGATAACGATGCAATAGTTCCAGTTCAAATTCGTTCATGATTCAGCTCCAGAGAGCGTTCGTTCCATGCAACGATGCAATTCTTTGCGAATTCGTGATAGCAGTTGATACATTGATCCTTCAGTTCGCTTCAATTGTGCAGCCAGTTCGCGGATGGTGGTTTCCTTTGCGTAGGCAGCTAACGCCAATTCGCGACGCTCTCGCGGCAACTTTTTGATGCACTGATCCAACGTTTGAAGTTGTTGCTGGCGTAACGGCAATTCGTCGGCACCCTCTTCGGCAAGTCGTTGGACAATATCCTCAGCCAGTACCAAGCGGTCCCTCGCAAAGCGGCGGCGGGCGGACAGCAATTCATAGCGGGCGATCAGGCAGGCCCAAGGACCAAATGCGTCATGATCCGTTAGGGTTGAGAATTTCCGCAGTGCCGCAATGCCAACCTCCTGCATCACGTCGTCAACCTCCTGCGCCTTCGGGCAGCAGGATCGCACAAACGCCCTTAACTCCGGTTCATGTCGCGTCCACAGTCGGAGGAACGTTTCATGCGGGTCTGGGATGTCTTTTCGTTGTACAGATTCTGATTCCATGGCGACTCCTTGGAGGTCCGCTGCCGTGACCCGCTAATTCTGACACGCCAAATTGGAAAAAAACACGAACTTTTGCGAATTCGATTTGGCCAAAAGGGGAGCCTCGGGCCATTCGTCGCTCGCGCCGGTTACGGCGAGAGCTTGCCTATATGGCGGGGTTATGAGCTAGAAAGACGTGCTCTTGCTAGTTGCCTTCGGTGTCCCGCTGCTTCGCTCTTTTCCGCCAAGCCTCCCCGTGAATCCACCCCAAGAACCGAGGCTCGATCCATTCTGAAACCCACTGGCGGCGAGGCGATTCAAGCTCATTGGTGAGATCCGGTCGGGCGCCAGTCCGATTGTTCTCTACCGCCAATTCGTCGACAAGGTTAAACGGCTAGGGTTTCTTTTTTTGGGAGGGAATGACCAGTCTGTAATCGCCCTCGCGTACCGTGCATCGCTGTGGGGCACGTTCGCTTAGGAAGAGAGCTTGGCGTGGATCGCCCTGCTGGATGCCTTCCACCCCTGGAGCGTTGTGGTGAACTGTGACTGTTGATTTGAGTCAATCTCGCTGTCGTCGCAAATTACGATGACAGATTTGGTTCCTGGTTCTTGCCTGGTACGGCGTCACCATCCGACAGGATCAGGTTATGTCCTTCTGTCCATGTTGGCGGCTCACACTTTGTCGCCAATTTCCGGATGACTTGCTCCGGGACAGGGTGCCGACGCTGCTGGTTTTGTTGAAGCAGTCGTTTGAACACAGGTTCAAGGTAAACGAGTTCAACCCGTGCTTGGTAATCTGCGAACAATCCGATCCATCGTTGGCGAGTTTGCCTAAGAAGGTTTGTGGCATTGAAGGCGAACGAGGTTCCAGATCGAAGTAATTCCCGACATCGCTCTCGGGCGAGTTGCACGACGGTCCCTTGGTTGTCGGTTGGATCGATGCCAAGTTCGATGCGAATGTCATCGAGTGAAACAACGGGCAGGGCATGCTTGCCGTGCTGCTTTAGCCAGGTGTCTTTGCCACTGCCGGGAAGGCCTGACAGTACAGTGACGGTGCAGGAGTATTGCTCGTAGGGCGTGTAGCTTAGATCTGGATTGGAACGCGTGAAAAACAGAAACCTTGCATGGTCATTCGTGAATCGGAACGAATTTGTGTAGCAGTCGTGCTCCTCGGCCAGAAGTTTCCAATACAAGAGGTTCTCTTCGGGGCGATCCATCGATTGGGTGTGGCGGCCACGGGTATCCGCAACAGCAAAGAGATAAAGCAGGCGATTGCTGACCAGCCAGGACATTCCTATTACTTCATTTGTTGGCGAATCTTGCTCACTAAGAAATGCCGGGCGACCATGAAATCGGACCAAGCGTGCAATCTCTTCGCGGGTCTTGAGATCGCATTCAAGATCGCGAAGAACTTGACGTGTTAAGTGTTCACCTTTCACAGCATGTTTTGGAGAGGAAATACGTCCAGTTCCGTGCTCTATTTGGGTGGTTAATGGCTTAGCCGCGTCATGGAACAAGGCGGTGAAGCGAAGCCGTATTCGCTCGTCATTGGAAAGTGACGGCCATTCCTCGAGACGCTCTAGTTGGTGGCAAACCATTTTGGTGTGGGTCCAGACATCTCCTTCGGAATGCCATTGAGCATCCTGGGCGCACTCGGCCATCGCTCGGCACCAGGGCTGGTCCTCTGCCCAGGCCAAGGTTTCAGCCAAATTCTGTTGTGCGAGAGTTTTCCATTTCATGACCAAATATCCACGTGGTCCACAAGTTCATTGGGTACCATTGCTTGATATTGCCAATGGTTGCTTTGTTGGATTTTCTGAACAAACTCTCTGCGAACATACTTTGCGCGGCCGGTTACGACTCCGTCAGCCTCGGTTCTCAGGTAAATCCCTTCCATCAAGTTGTCTGTGCGAGACGTAATCGGGTTTTCGAATTGGCTGGCAAATTTCGAGGGTCCGATTAACGCATCGAGATCAGATCTTCTAATCGAGCCTTGGTGAACGATGGGGACGGTTTCGATGCCCGTCGCGTCCAAAAGTGTCGTTCGCTGTTCAAGACTAACGAAGGTTTGCGTTTGTTTGTCGTAGATATCGAATTCAAAAAAATAGTGGGGCAATTGTCGGTAAAAGACCGAGTGACGGGCGTAGGCCCATTCACCGAACAAGATGTAGCGATCGGTCAGTCTGTCTTCCAGGACCGGACGTTTGACCGAGGTCCATTGCTTGAATAGATCGTACTGGGGATGCATTCCTTCTCTGATTTCGTGCCCGCGACATTGCAGCACCATTTTGCCCGTCGCCGTGAAATGAATCCCGACATTGGTTCCATCAATTTTTTCTTCGACGATCAGTGAATCGTCGGTGATGAACCGCATGGAATCTCGTTCACCGAGATGTTTGTCATCAGCGGTTCCAGTCGATCCAAAAAGATGCGGCGTCCGTGGGTATTTGACGAATTCACCTTGTGATGCACCCATCACTTCGGTCCTTATTTGGTGGTTTTTATGGAGACGAAATGAACAAGCGAGTCAACGTCAGTTGCGTTCCCAGGCTGGCCCTGCATGCCAGTTGGGAGTCCCGGATGCTATTTCAGAAGATCCCACCGTCGGCGAGGTTCAGTCAAAAAATGCATGCATGTCAATTGTTTTGGCGTTCTTTGTGCTTCCGGTCATGCTGGTGTGAAGATTTGGCTGCGCGGTCAACTTATCGGTTTTTGATCATTGTATTGACGTCGTCCCCGCTTACTCGTCGATCGAAGGCGAGGAGACCATCTGTAGTATGGAAGCGATTGAGGGAAGGGATCTTCGGCGTGGCTGCATTGAATCATCGATCTTAAGTCGTGCATTTTCTCAAGGCGTGCTCCCTTTTGGGGCAAGCTTCCTGTCGGCTTTGGAGCCCACGGAGGCTAATCAGATTCCGCGGCGAGTCGGAACGGAAGAGACACTCGAGTCAATTTCAAGGCGAATGGGCAGTTTGAACATTGAGAACGAATCTTTGAAATTGCAGCTCGCGGGTTATCGTCCATCCGCGGAAACGAGTGGAGATTCCGCGCTGGGTACCCTGGTTCGTTTTCGGCATCTATCGAAGCCTTTGGTGAGCCATGATTGGCGGTCGTGCCCCGATCTTGGATGTGACGGCATTCACTCGGAAGCACCTTGCGTCGATTGTCCTCGGATCACAACGTTGAATCCTTACTTCAATTTGCGGGCGTTCGGTGCGTTGACCGGTGAAGTCGTGATTTCACCATCACGTCCATTGATCCCTTCGGGGATTGTTTTGATCACAACCAATTTAGGGCAGGAAACCCCCGTCACCGAGGTGCATGCAAAGTCATCCAGTGCTGGTCTCGCATTCAATGGGCCAGAGATCGACGGATATAAAACGGGCGGTCTGTTTTTTAGCTACTTGTATGGCGAATTGTTCACCGATGATATGTATGGCGTCTATGTCGCGCGTGCCTTTGCCGAAATCAAGAACTCGAAAATGCGAGTCGCCTTTGGTTTGAATGGAGACGTGATTAATCTGAGAGCGCCGAACAAGATTCATTTCAATCGAGTGAATAAGACCGGAAACCTGGGTTTCTTTCGCGGGCAGTTTCTGCTTGATAATTACTTTCATCCGCAGGGTGCGCCAATAACGACCCAAATCGCGATCAGCGATCCGGTGACCACCCCGTTCACAAACTTCTACCGACTGCCACTCGAGCTACTGGAGGAACACGGCTGGCCGAACCTCGCAGCAAGTGCCTTGCTGCGATGGGTAGTCAACCTGCAAACGCCGCGATGCCACATCTGTTTGAGACTGGCGTTTCGGGGTTGGTGGGCCAGCTCCGCAGGCCTTCTTTTCCGAATAACCGAATCCACGATGTGTGAGCGGCGGGGCCGACTTTCATTTAGGCCTGGGCCAGGCAATCGGCTTCCCTGGTGAGTTTTTCACCGGGCAGTGCATCGGCAACCACAATCCAGCGATTTTTCTTGTTGATACTACGAACCTGATTCCGATCCGATCGACTGGTGAATGGGAGGAGGCGTATGTTATTTGAACATCAGGTTGGCATTCGCATTTCGGTTGCGGTATCGACGATCCGCTTGATCGTACTTTAACGGCGGAGCTTCCCGCCCATAACCGAGTTTCATTCGCGAACTTGATTTGGGATGTAAATCGCTCTCTTGAGGTTGGTTTTGAGGTGAGTCACTGGGACACCGACTATGCCGGCCCTGGACCAAATATCGACAATGATGCGATGGTCTATCACACTCGTGTGAGCGCGAAGTTTTAGTCCGCCGCCCAATATTCCCGCCTAATATTGGCGCCCAATCATTCCCTTGGCTTGCTGGCTACAGGCCAATGTTCTTGGGCGGATAAGTCTTGAAGGTGGCTGCATGTGCTTTGAGTTTGGTCCCCACCGAGGCGAGCCAAGGACTTCGTCGGTGCCCAACCGGCAATTGTTCCTGTGGATCGATATATAAATTGAAGAACCAGGGTGCAAGCCCGACATCTTGAATCACGGAGTAGTCAATACTCATATGGGTTGACTTGGGCAGGATCACCTTGTGATGCAGTTTGAACTCTTTCATGCGGCAAGCCATCAATTCTTGTCCCCACCAGTTGTAAACCACCTCGCGTTTGGATTGGCCGTTTTTTACGATCAAGAACGATGTTTGGTCGATGTAATCGTAGTAGCGATTTTGAGGAAGGGTGTCGGGCGATATTCCTGCCAGTGTTAGTGATATGCCAAATAGATCCATTAAGTCGAAAAGTTCATTGCTTTCCGTGTCTGGTTCGATCACTCCTTTCCAATAGGCGATTCCGGGAACGCGCACTCCGCCTTCAAATGTCGTTCCTTTTACTCCCCGAAAAGGTGTAAATCCGGCGTCAGGCCATCCGTCCATTTGGGGTCCGTTGTCACTGGTGAGAAAGACGAAAGTGTTCTCTTCTACGCCAGCATCGGCGAGTGCTTTCACAATTGCACCGACGTGCAGGTCTACTTCGACCACCGCTTCCTTGTAGTAATACCTTGCATCGCTCAATGGCCCCAGATCAGGGTTGGGGAAGTTGTCGCAATGCACTTTCATGAAGCAGTGTTCCAAAAAGAAGGGCTTATCGCCTTTCGCGAGTTCCTTGATGCGCTGGATCGTAAAGTCAGTGAGCACTTGGTCGGCGCGGCCCATATCTTCGATCGATTTGATCTGGCTCAGTTCGTTGGTTTGTCCCCCTTTGAATCCATGTATCAAATGGTTGTTGGGGGCGATTGCTTCATAGGCACGCATCCTTGCGGGGTTATTCATAAGTGCTGGATAGCGGCGTTCATCAACGCTCTGGCTCAACTCTTTTTGCGCTGGGTAGTAACCGTAGTACTCATCAAAACCAATATCTTGCGGACGCATGCCTTTCGGTTCGCCCACATGCCACTTGCCCGTTAGAAGTGTGGAGTAGCCGGAATCGGAAAGCAATTTGGCTAGGCTGACCTCATCTGCCCAGGGATTTTTGGTCAGTTTGTCGCCCGCCAAAATGGGGCGAGTGAGACCGGTGCGAACCGGAAGACGACCGGTCAAGATTGCTGAGCGGGTCGGCGTGCAGGTCTGCTGTGCGTAACAACTTGTGAGCTTCATTCCCCCGCGTGCCAGCTTGTCAATGTTTGGGGTTGCCGCCCCAATCGAGGCCCCCCCACCGTAGCAGCCGGGATCGCCATAGCCCATGTCGTCAATGACAAGCCATAAGATGTTGGGCCGACGTCCCTGTTTCTGCCTCAGGCTCGCCAGGGTTTCGATGGCCGTTTTATCTTGCTCTGGTCGCGGGATCGCTGGCTCGTGATTTTTCGCCGTTCGCACTGTGCGGTCGAAATCGACAGCTTGAGCCATGACCGATGTCGAAAAAAGAGCAAGCGACAGTAAAAAGACTCGGCGGGCATTCATGGGCGATCTCTGGTGCGGTTAGCGGATTCACTCGTGCACCAGCAGTGTAGTCCAGGTAAAGGAGCATTGCCGATATGCCGTTCAACCATTTCCTCGTGTCGTAACCATGCCTCCCATCGAGACGCATTCGATGCGGCCGTTGCGGTATCCGTCTGGCAGGTTGTGGGTCGCGATTCTTACCCAGTTCAAGAGGCTGCTGCTGACGCTCACGCGATTCATCTCTATACGCAGTGCTTCGAACGCCTCTAGGCAACATTAATGACGATCTTAATCGCGGACTGAGTCACCATCACGAATTGAATTGACGGTTTCTGGCGACAGGATTTATCCACAACCGTCGGCTATCTAGGTGGTCCACCGGTGGATGGCAGAGTGCTTTTGCAATTCGACAATCAAACCGCTAGCTCGGTGATGTCGTTTGCAAAGCAGGAACAAGCTCGGTATGACAAAGACCCACCAACTTGAGAAACCGTTATTCGTTCTCGCCGTGCTCACCATGATCGCTTTCGTTGGGTATGGTAAATCCGGCAATTTTAGAGAGTTGTTTCAGAAAACCGTTGCATTCATTCTGATAGTGGTAGTGTCTGGGTCATGTTCATCAATCCAATGTGGGATCACGAATCTCAGCGAGTTGGTAAGCAGAGATGTACACCAGTTGGATACATGCTTCATGGAATTTCCGATCTGATCGGTTTCATTGCAATCATCTGTCTGCTTGGCGTAATTATCTACCTTGCGTACGCATGCATTCGTGGCGAATTCACAAGCGGTACGCTTTGGTATCTACTCGTACCTTTTACTATCGCAATCCTTGGCAATGTTTTGCACAGCTACTCTTGGTACTTGGCTGACAAACGTCAATTCAAATATGATTACGAAAAGTCCACCTCCACTTGGGTCGATGGATCTGGCGTGCAGCAATCTTACGAATATGGGATGGACGCAGACGAGACGGATCAAACAGACTCGCGATGATTGCGGTTGCGATTTCTCCAGGAATCGTAATTTGAAGCCTTGGATGCAATTCACCTGACGTTGATGTTTCTCGGCAGGCAGAATCGGATGCTGTTCGCTCACGCAAAATGCCCAAGAATCAAATTCACGTCGGGACGGAGAAGCGATGAAGATTCAGTACCTTGAGATTGTGACACCAGAAGTGGATGGCTTGTGTCGTCAATACTCATCAATCTTCGGTGTTGCGTTTAGTGAACCCAATGCAAGCTTTGGTGGAGCTCGCACGGCGAACCTCGATAGCGGCGGCTTGATCGGCATTCGCAGGCCATTGCGTGATGCAGAAACACCAGTCGTGCGGTCGTACGTGCTCGTCGATGACATCAACGCGACTGTTGAGGCTGCCGCAGAAGCGGGAGCTGAGATAGCGATGACGCCAACGGAGATTCCTGAACACGGAATGTTTGCGATCGTTCTACTGGGTGGCATTGAATGTGGGTTTTGGCAAAATTGACAACCAAAACGCGGGCCAAATAAGCCTGGAAAGCAACTGAGACCTTAAGGGTTCGTTGGGCAAAGGTTGCCCTTCCGCTCGGGCTTGGGGATTTTGGTCGTTATCCGGCACGGGGAAAGTCGAAGCAACATGCAAAGCAGGTGTCTTGTATTCGTGGCAGTGGTGTCACCGTTGTTTCTGGCATATTTCCTAAACAACCGGGCTGTGGAAGACGTAACATCCGCGCGTACTGCACTCATGTACGCGCGAGAGTGTGAACAGCACCTTGGCCCCTTCCCAAAATTTCGGTACGAGGAGGCGATCGAAATACCAATCACTCAGGATGGAGAGGTAGTGATTGTCACATCAGAAAATATCGGGAAGAACCTGAAGTCCTGCGACAAGCCAGCGGCGTTTGGCGCGCCGTGCCAACTGGGCAATCGTGTGGGGCGTTACCAGGGGCTCGATGCGAATGGCTCACCTAACCCCGCCGTAATCTTCGTGACGTTTTTTCGTGATGGCGGCTTGGGGGTCATTGGACACAACACGGAGTCAGGAGCCACCTGTTTCCTGTCCGTTAAAGATGAGATTGATCCCCGGCAAGGCCTGCCGACTCCCGATGATCCCACGTATAACGAGGCGTGGCAGCCGCCGACGGTAGTTGGTAGAGATGGATGCGTGAAGTGCCACATGGCTGATCCATTTTTGCATTCACCGTGGATTGATCAAGTGCGAGATCCAATGAACCCGGAAAAAACACTCGTGCCCCTCATTGCAGATGTTGATTCGCCCTACTTTGTTATTGGGAAAGAATTTCCTGCTCCGCCGGGCAGGAAGCCTGGAGCGATTCACGCGACTATCCCCAAGCACTTAGAAGGAAACAAATGTGTTGAGTGTCATGCTCCACAATGCGTTCCCGATTTCTTCAACGTCAAGCTTGATGAGTTGCAGATGTCCGCACCATTTCACACGATGGAAGTGGAAAGCAGAGAGCAATGGATCAATGATCGAAATGCTCTTCGAGAGTATTGTCGATCATTGGACATCCAGTACTTCACGCAGGAAAACGAGGGCGATTAAGGCTCGGTTGCCCGATGCTCGATCGCAATTTGAATCGCGCGACGTTTTGCATTCGCGTGCCTCTGGAATAGATGGTCAATCGTTGCGGCTCAATGACCACCATCGTTATCTTGCGAAAGCATCGCTAGAAGTCATTGACCACGCGAAAAAAATGGCTGCATACTCACAAACCACCGAACAAGCACAAGCGGGAAAAATAAATGTGCTTTGGATATCCGCAGGTAGGGGTAGCTGAGATGGTCAACCACAAAACAGTCAAACTCCTATTTGTATGCTCGATGAATCAGTGGCGCAGTCCAACTGCGGAAAGAATTTACGCTGACAGACCATTGGTGCAGGCGAGGTCCTGCGGCACCAGTAAAAAGGCCCGAAAAACAGTGGCCGCAGATGAATTGAAATGGGCTGACATCGTTCTGGTGATGGAAGACAAACACAAGCGACGACTGATGGCCGATTACCCCGGTGAAATGCGATTCAAGGAATTGCATGTACTCCATATCCCGGATAGTTACAAATACATGGATCCTGAGTTGATTGAAGAGATCAGCGAGGCCGTTGAGCCAATTTTGATGCAAAAGATGGGATAACAATTCGATTCACCAGAGACGCGCAGCCGGATGCTTGCCATGTGAAACACCGGAGGCCGTTTCGCGAGTGTATAGTGAATCGACTGTCGAGCGATAGGATTCAGTGATCCTCATCCTTTTGCGCTATTTGAGGAGATGCAAGCTGATGCTCCAATATGAGCGTTTTAAGCTTCCACAGCGAGCGATCGGGATACTCATTGCCGCGATCAGTTTTTCGCTTTTGAATAGCTGCAGCACTTCGAAGAAGTGGCTGAATGTTCCGCACGCAAAGAGCATGGCGATCATCTGCTTCTACGAAAACCAAGATATCGCACCGCTGACATTTGTGATCACAAACGCTAAGCAGCGAGTGGAGATTGTTAAAAGTTTGAACGATCTACGCTGGACACAACCTGGGACGCCATTGGCAGAGATAGGAATGATTCGGCCAGACATTGACATACTGGTCACAGACGACGTTGGCAAGTCGCACACGTATCAGTTGTATTGGACCAATCATTCGTTGGTCGATCAGGATTCAGCGTTACTGCTGAGGGTGACTGATATTTCGCAGCTCCGCGCGCAGGTGACAATCATCACCGGTTTGTCCAGCCGGCCGAAACAGCCAGATGCATAGTGTTTCAGTTGCAATGGGAGTCGCGGTGTTTTGGGATCAGTGTCACCTGCCACGACCGACGGTATCAGTTTTAGGTGAGGGGATTCATTCGGTCTTCGCCTGCCTTACAAGTCTGTGGGGGCGTTATGGAAGGCGGTTTTTAATAGAATGACCAAGTGTAAAGGAACTTGAGCGGAGCAACTCATCGGTGGATTTCATCACTTGGGTTGAATCTGGGGTCTTGAAGTAACCGACATGCTTGCGTCTTCGCGGTGTGACGAATTTGGAGCTCGATTCTTGGATCTAGTGTTTAAGCCAAGAAAAGGCCGAGTCAACCGATGAGCGTGAGGCCGGCGACAAGAGGTTGCTATTTGAATGACTGATCGCACTGGACCGCTTGTCGTAAACGTTACCCGCCTGGAGGCATTAGCGAAGTATGAATAGATCGATTGTCACTTTGCTCTTAGTTTTGGTCGCTGCGTTCACAGGCGTCAGCACGGCGTTTGC
>JARGNK010000047.1:29135-33213 GCA_029213145.1 Rubripirellula sp.
GCACGGCGTTTGCTCAAGGCAGACCCAACGTTGTCTATATTCTTGTCGACAACTGGGGGTGGGGCGACATCGGTGTGCAGGGCAGCACGGTTGCGACACCACGGGTTGATGACTTTGCAGCTCAAGGACTGCGACTGACGAATTTCAATGTGCAGAACCAGTGCACGCCTACTCGGTCGGCGATCATGACCGGACGTTACCCGATTCGTATGGGAACGCAAAAGGTTGCTGCTCCAGGTGAACCGGACGGAATGTCACCTTGGGAGTATACGATCGCAGAACTTCTGTCGGATGCGGGTTACGCGACCGCCCTGTATGGAAAGTGGCACGTAGGATCCAAAATTGGACGCCATCCCAATGACCAGGGATTTGATGAATGGTGGGGAATCAATGAGGGCTCGAATGCGGCCTCGTATGCGAGCACGCCGCAATTCGATCCGGCTGTGGCTGAAATCCCGCACTTTTGGACAGGTATTCGAGGGCAGCCATCTCGAAAGACAGAAGTCTACGACATCGCTGCCAAGGCAACGATGGACAGCCGTTCGACGGCCAAGACGATCGATTTCATCAAGGCCAAGTCCGCGGAGAACAAACCTTTTTTTGTTTATGTTGGGTTCACGCACTTTCACCCACCGTGGGGTGTTCACCCCGACTTTGCAGGAAAGTCCAACGCGGGTATTTATGCCGACACCAAGTTGGAGGTTGATCACAACGTAGGGAAGATACTTGATGCGATTGAATCGGCAGGGATTGTTGACGATACCATCGTGTTTCTTACCGGTGATAACGGTGCTGCAAACTATCCATCACCTGGGATCGTTACGGGTGAAGTCGGGGGATCGAACGGACCGTGGCGCGGCGGGCTCAGTACAGCGTGGGAGGGTGGCATGCGAACACCGGCGATGATCCGTTGGCCCGGCAAGATCAGTCCGGGCAGAGTTACGGACGAGATCGTGGCCGATCTAGACTGGTTCCCAACGATTGCTCACCTCGTTGGCGAGCAGAAAAGAATCCCCGATGACCGTCCGATCGACGGTGTCAACCAAGCATCTTTTCTGCTGGGTGACCAAAAGAAATCCGCACGTGAGCATGTTGTGACATACGTCGGAGATACCGTGTTTGCGGTCAAATGGCGGAGTCTGAAGGTTCATTTTGCCACGGCAGAGGGGACGCACTCGTTCATCCGAAAGTACACGTTTCCACAAGTTTTCGATATCAAGGAGGATCCCAAAGAAAGCTTTGAGCTTTGGGGCAACGAGGGCTACGCCCATGCTTGGGTGATGAGCCCAGTCTCGAAGATACTTTCTGAGCTACAACAAAGCATGAAGCAGTATCCGAACATTCGGCCCGGCCAAGACTTTGATGGCTATCGCTAAGCTTTCCTTTGGAATTCGTGAGTGCGAAAATCAACATTAGCGTGCTCGCCTGCAAAAATACGCAGGGTGCCAGATAGGAACGCGCAGTTTGGATCTCAGGCCATTTATGTTGCTTTAGATTCCAAGCAGTTCGTCGGGTTTATCAGTATTACCAAAAGTGGTTATATCGACTTGGCGTACGCGCGAGCGTCCGTTCAATCCGCGGTTGTTCTTCCACGACCCTCGGGAGCGATTGTAAAAATAGCGTCTAATACTGATGTAGCCTGGATCGGTGTTTTTACCAGTTTGCTAACGCACTGGCTGTTAGTCGCGGTGGGGTGTGGAATCACCCAAGAGGAGGCGGTTGGAATCTGTGATCCAATGTCTCGGCGTTCCGAAATGGAACAACGAATTATCTAGGCTAACGGTATGATCGCAGTTGTGAGTGACAGATTGATCGGACAATTCCACCCTTCTACTAACGTCTTATTTCGGATAAAGAGGCGATGACAACGGAGCGGTGCTGGTTGCGCATTCGCGCATGGAAGATAAGCTTTCGCTGATCCCACCTCGCGTATGCGATCTGATTCTCGTTTTTCGCGCGATGGCACAGAGATCCGATTCAACTGTTCAGCTTTATTGTTCAGCAAAATTGTTCAGCAAAGGTTCCCCTCAAGAAAGAGCTCCAGTTCATGCCAGACAGCACAAATCCGTATGTTGCCGCGTCTGAAGGGCACGAAAAGTCCACAACCGATTTGCCAAATCAAGAGGCGTCAAATTCAGGTCGCTCCTACGGGCGTTTTGCGAGTGGGGCTGGCTTTGCTTTGCTGTCGATTGCAACAGTGGTTTACGCCATACACGAAATGCGAGCTGGGGTTGTCGAACTTTCATCGCCCGTCGCTGCGAGAAAACCGTCGGAAATTGCCGCAGAAATAATGCATTCGGGTTTAATTGGCTATCTCGCAGCTGCAATATGCCTCGTGTCCTTGTTGGTGATGCTTTCTGGATACCGAAGAGCCGGTCGATAGGCTTGCCATGGCGAATGCATTGTCAGTTGACCCTGGGAGATGAACAATCAAGTGATTAGCGCGGAATGGCTGATGTCGCGTTCGGCTGTAGAGGATGGATTGCAGTTTTCGAGCAATCGTAAAAGTTCTGGCATCAGGTGACACCCGCCACGACTCGAAATAATTCATCCTGACCAAATCAATTCTCAACCTTGATCGATACGCGAAGTAAAGCGAACTTCTCCTTGAATCGTGTTAATGCGGGCACCGCTAGTCGCACACCCAGATGTCTTGGGCGATTCCTCGGCGATGTAGTTTGTCGCGTCCGAATTCGACCACCGCGAATCTGAGTACGAGTTCGATTACGAAGAATGGAATTGAAGGCTATGCTGTCGGCCGAAGGTTAGATCGCGGGATTTTCGTAATTGGAACATTAATCGCCAGTACATGCTGACGGATGTTAATAGTCGACGACGACCGACCGAACACACAAATGTCCAACCAGGATTCGAACTGCAACGCCATGACGATTCATCACAACGATGAGGTAAAACTTGCAGCATATCGAGACATCCCAACGAAAGGAATTGTCGCTGCGACGTTGTTGATACCGTTTGGCGCCGTCGCGTTTTTCGTGTTGTATTGCAAAACCGTTGGCGGGGAATTCTCGCTTGACTCGTCAGTCGAAATTGGTTCGGTGCAGCGCATCGCGCTCATCGTGCACGGCATCTATTTCATGTTGCTGCCATTCGGCTTTGAACTGATGATTGAAAAGCTGCCGTTTCCTGGCGGTCCTGCTAGATTTCAGTTTGGCAAAGTGCCACCGCGCCCGGACAACCTGTATTGGATGATGACGTGTCTGAGCGGCGAACTGTTTTTTGTTGGAGCTGTGTTGTTTCTGCTTCTTGCTTCTCAAGCTGCTGTCCCTCGATGGGTGTTGATTTTGCCGATTGCACAATGCGCATACAATATGAGAAACGACTTACTATGGGTTGGGCTGGGGAACGTTTTCTCGCCAATCAAAAAAAGGATTGCAATCATGATGCTCGACTGGATCGTGATTGGAACTTGCTTTGTTATTTATATTCTTCATTTCTTTGCCGTGGCCGCGTAAACGTGTATCCCTGATCGACGGTCCTCGCGGCGATATCCAGGGAACGCAGGCGATTGAGATGAAGCTGGTTTTGTGGGCGGATCTTTGCTCGAGCAAATGGTTTGTCCGCACTCCGCTTATGTCGGTCGACCTAGCAATAAAATTGGCAAGGGCTTTGGATTCGACGACGATCTTTCCGATGCACCAGAGTGGTGGTAGCCCCAGCGATCCGGACCAATAGGGTCAAGTTCGAAAGCGTTGGCTGATATCCAACGGATTGAATAGGGCTGATGCGCAATGATTCGGGAAAGAAAATGAAAATGTCACTTCCGAAGCTAGTTCCGACGGAGCGAACCCGGGTCCAGTGATGATGGCTGGGCGTTCGCTCGCGATCTTGAAACTGACGAACGCATCGGGTTTTCCCGGAGTTTTTGAAACGTAATGTTTCTCTTCGGAATCCCTTCCAGAATTTGCTCTCAGTACCTTCATGAAGCGGGCTCGCTGAATTCTGATTGCGTTGCCTTTACCGAGTCAGTCGTAAGTTGGAATGCTGGGTAGGCAATGCGGGCGGACAAGTGAAAAAAGATTTGCGTAGCGGGTACCGGGCTCATGGTTTGGGACAC
>JARGNK010000047.1:33313-40734 GCA_029213145.1 Rubripirellula sp.
CGGACAAGTGAAAAAAGATTTGCGTAGCGGGTACCGGGCTCATGGTTTGGGACACGGGGACACTGGGGGCAAACAACGCTACATGGTTAGCGGGTGCACCAGAGCCGCAATGAGGGTGCTGGCGAGTTTCTGGCGTTCTCGTTGAGTCTTGGTTCGGTTATCCTGCATCTCCATACTAGTAACAGATCCGACGCATCATCTGACTTCGAATGTCCGACAGTTCGCACATTGCTGAAACATACCCCGAGTCGCACTACGCTGTCATCTTTACATCGAAACGTCTCGATGATTCTGGTGTAGAGTACGAGAGAGCTGCAGAGCGAATGATCCAGTTGGCGGCTGAGCAGGACGGTTTTCTCGGTGTCGACTCGGTCCGCGATCGTGACCGTATTGGGATCACGGTTTCATATTGGCGTGATGCGGCGGCGGTTCGTGCATGGCACGACGTTGCCGAGCATCGCAATGTTCAGGAGATAGGGCGGCGTCTGTGGTACACAGAGTTCGCCGTGCGGGTTTGCCGTGTGGAGCGATCTTATTCGAGTGTTTTACCTGACACACCAGAAAGTAGCGGGTGATGGCGGTAGCAACTACCGTTCTGGCACTTGGATCGGCAAGGACGTGCAGACACTGTGATAGCGTTCATTGCCGAGGAGTTGGTTGATGATGAAACGGTTCCGTTTGTCCTTCTGTTTACAATTGGTCTTGAAAATCGGGGTCCTTTGTTCCCTGTTCAACATTGATGCTGTCGGTCAGGAGGTAGTCTCAGATCAATCCGCAGCGGTGGGCACGCCATCTGACTCGGAAACGCTTGGAGCACCGCAATTACGGGAGGTTATCGTCAGCTACGCGGAGCGGAACAGTAAGCTGCAGCTCTTCCGTGTCAACGAGAATGGCTCTTCCAGGCGTAGAATCACGGAAGGAAAACATGACTGCATGATGCCTGCCTGGTCGCCAAACGGTAAGCAGGTGGTGTATGTGCGACAGAGTATGGAGGGGTTGAACCTTTGGCTTTGTGATCCGGAGGGAAGGAAGCATAAGCCACTTACACAGTCCGGATTAAATCGTGTTCCATCTTGGCTGCCTGATTCGAAACATGTTGTATGGATGGTTTCCACACCAGGTAAAGGTGCTCAGGATCCGGCAGCCGATAGTCAGTTGTACATCATGAACACGCAGACCATGGAGTCGAGGCGACTGTTTAGTGATCCCCAGCAAATTAAGTTCAGCAACGCGATGCCCGTTGTTTCACCCCGAGGAAATAAGATTGCGTTCGTTTCAAATCGAAGCGGTAATTTCAGGGTCTGGCTGAGCAAGCTTGACGGCAGTGATGCGAAGATGATTTCGCCCGTGCAGACAGAAACGCATGAAATACTGAATTTGCCCATCGAACAGAAAGTGCCATCATGGTCGCCCGACGGAAAATGGATCGCCCATTGGGAAGGAGTCGAGATGATTCATATGAGCCGTTTCACTGGCAAACGAAATCCGCGAAGAGATCAGCTGATTGCGACGACCTTCCATGTCTGGGTGGTTGGTAGTGATGGCACGGGCAAACGCAAAGCAGGGCGTGGCGATGACCCCAACTGGTCGCCCGATGGATTTGTCACTCGTTCTTTTCCTGACCCCAAAAAGGGTGGAGCGAACGTTATGATCGAAGGTAAGAACGCTTGGCGAGAATTGCCGATCGTGCCTGTTGGAACCACCCGTTATGGTCGGTTTGCGTGGAAGCCGTAGCCGTAGCCGTAGCCGTAGCCGTAGCCGTGCCGCGTCGCACGTGCGATGGCATCGTATAGTGGTGGATCCTAAGTTTCGAACGCGAAGTGACTGAAATTTGAGCGTTCTTTTTGAGTCTACTTAGGGTAGGTATTTCTTTTCTCGATCCACAACCAGATGACTTTCGCTGAGCCGACACCTGAGATGGTTGCTTTTTACGAGCGCCGCACAAACGAGCACATCGATCGTGTTCGCCGCTGTCTTTCGGTTATGGCCGCTTCCACTGAACACACAGAGCCGTTGAACGAACGTGCCAGGTTGCATGACGCATCCAAGTTCAGTCCAGCAGAGCGAATTCCATACATCTGGCTTACCGAATTTCATCGTTGTCGACGTAGCGGAGAAACCTTCACCTATCCCGCCGGTGTAGAAGAACAAGTACACGCTGCTGTCGAGCACCATATGACCGAAAATCGTCACCATCCGGACTACCACGCAGATCCAAATGATATGTCTGATGTTGATCTCATTGAGATGGTTTGCGACTGGACAGCAATGGCACAGGAATTCGATGTGGATGGGCCGACCAGACCATCGGCAAACGCGTACCCTTCAACGATGATAAGCGTCAGTTCATTTACGCGATGATCGACTTGCTCGACTCCAAGCTCAAGATGCATTGATTGCGAAGGTAAGGTGATCGGATGAGTGTGCGGCGGTCTTTCGTTTGCGTCGAAATAGACGCAGGCGTTTTCTGTCCGTGTAGTTTGTGACCTTTGACGGAGGTGGAGATTCAATGCGAGATTTGTTGTCAGTTGTCACGAAAACGTTAGCGGCGATAACGATCTTGTTGGGCGCACCGTCAAACGGAGATGAACCGATAACGCCTGTTATCGAATTCCAATCTGGGCCACTGACCCCTGCATTGGTGCTGAATGGCGTTCCGCAACCCATCCATCAGATTCGATTAATTGTCGATGCAAAGCTGGCGCGCGGAACCTTGATTCTGGATGGTAACACTCCGGAATTCGATGAGTTTGGTGCTCTTACCGGTGGACTTCAAACGCCTCACGTTCGCGGCAAAGGGGACCCCAATTCGATTTCGAAAGTTCGCTGCACGATCGAGTTGCTAAAGGAGGGTTTAGACAAATGGCGGGTATACGACATTCGCACTTCTAAAATCGGGACTATGCTTCACCTCGCAACGAGAGGGACCCTCGCAAACGGCAGTTCTGCGCGGATCCTGGTCCTAGCATCAAATGACAAGGTCTCCGCTGTAATCCGGTGCACTCCTTACGGCTTGGTGGTTCCTTAGTTCGCAAGGCGATTGCTGAGCATCGCCTAGATGAGTGCGATGGTGGTTGCGGGACCAGGCGGTTTGGGTGAGAAATCTTGACGACTCGCCCTATCAGGAAAGTAAGCGATAGCGGGATCTCGCGAATTTCCAATTGGATCGAGTTGGAATCCAGAAAAAGCGCGTCATTGCGTTTCAAGAACCAGTGAGCAAACAATCAAGCACGCACCGAAGTTTCGTTCCCCGACACTCACCGCCTAATTTCCAATTTACCCACAGGAATTACATTGCTCGTTCGAGCAATAGCGGTCCATCTTGGTGACGCAGCACAGATGCCACTCGGGCATGCTGAGCCGGACTTCAGAAAATTGACCTATCAGGTTCAGGAGGGTTTGCTCGTCTATTTGCTTCGCGAACTTGAAAACAAGCACTTTCTTCCGGAAGCAGCCAAGCTGAATGTCTGATTCGGCCGTGATGCACGGCCGATGCGATTGTTCCTCTTGCCTGGGTGTCGCGGAAATTTGGATCAACGATGTGAATTTCGAGCAGTTTTTCGCAATGGAAGACGCTGATCGCGACTTGTGGGTACTAGATCATGGGTACTAGATCATTTGCGTGATGCAATCATGGAGGCAGCCTTGAGCCAAGGTGCTGAATGTGATGCAGTTGACCGAGCAGTATCCCAAGCACGAGCAGAAGGCCTGCAATTTCGATATCCCATCAAAAAACTGCGTAGAGTGAATCCGAGCCGCAAGTTAGGATTCAATGTGGTTCGATCGATTCATCGTGGCGGTGAATCCTGGTTTCTCGGGGTAGGCGATCGCGCGGGTCAGCGATGTGAGACTTTTTTGATCAAGGAGGAAACCTATTATCTTCGTGCTGCAAACGGGATTCCGAAATCTCGATGGCGTGGCGACACGTTTCTGTTAACGGACGCTGGGGAAGAATCAAATTTCAGAAATCATCCAAGCTGTTGTTAAAAAAGTATGCTGGTTAACGACAGGCTGAACTCGAATTGCTGATCAAGTTGTTGAAAATGAACGCGTGTTCATGGAAACCGAAGCGGTTTGGGTGTTCGACCATCAAACAAAAAAGCTAATACCAATCATCGAGAGTAGAACTTGACCTCACTATTCGTCGCCGCCCATTTGGCTACTCCCTTGGTCTGTTGGCTACTGAATTCTTTTTTATTGAAACGTCGTGTCCAAAGGCATCGACTTTTTATTTATGCTTGCATCGTTGGATACCTCGTTCTGATGCTTGTCGTGGCTAGTCATGCTGTTAAAGATGCATTCGAGCGACAGAACGTTGATGTTGGTGTTGTATTTGGCGAGGGAGAAGCGTCGGACGCGGGACTTGCGTTAGCGCCTCTGCTTGGGATTCCAGTGACAATTGTGTGGACCGCGATCAATTTCATCGCATTCTCTGTGATTGAATGGTGTTATCGAACTGATTTCCGCTCAGCATTCGGGGAAAAGAATCGCCCGAGGCAAATTGCTGAGAATGAATCGACCGAAGCGATCGATTCTTAGATTGAAGGTCCGGTGAGTCGCTGCGATTTTGTGAAAACGTCGACTTACCCGTGAACGTGTATTCGTTACGAATCGAAGCCGATCGAAATGAACAGCCGAGCTCGGCGCTCACGTTTGTCGTTCTTTCACCACGGCGCTTTACGTTGTCACGCGGTTCTGCAGTCCAAAGATGACACTCCGCAAAGATGCATTTGCAACGTCATTCGTGAGGTTGTAAAGACATTGTAAAAATGGGCGATGGTATTATGAATCTGCCTAGTTGTTGCGTAAGCTACTTGATGTTGTTCACTTGATTTCAATCTGACGATGTTCCGGTGCTAACGATGTGGCGTGCCATTTTCCTCTTTGTTCTTGTTTCCCACGGCGAGTTTAGTGTCGCTCAAGAAACGTCGGGGAGTTCCGTCGCGAATTCGCGTCATGCAGAGTATGCGATTCACAAATTCAGGCTTCGAATCACAGAACGAGGAAAACTTACGGACGACGATTTTCTCACTTCGCTGGACAGCGCATTCGGGAAATTAGACCGCAACAGCAATCGTCTGTTGGACTCGGCCGAGTATTCGATTTCCGGCCTTATTCCATCCCCGGATAAGAATCTCGACGGTGTCCTCTCAATGGACGAGTATCGAACGTATCACGGGCAACGATTCAAGCAATTGAATGTTCCGACAGGTCTACCAATGGTTCCACGGGCAGTGGTTCCACTCTCAGCCGATTCAAGTGCGGCGGCATTGCATACGGAAAGTGGTGATGCTGATCTGCAAATGACGCCTGAATTGTGGGAGCAAAATGGCATCATTGCTCTGGCGTTCAATTATGAAGTCACAGGGGTCAGTAAAGTATTCAGTCAGCCGGTTTTAAACGTCGGCAAGCAAGTCGTGATTCCAGTCGCTGAGGTGCTTGATCTGAGCTGTGGCACAGTCGATTGGTCGCCCTATACAGAACAGGGATTGGTTGGGGCCGGCAATGATTTCATCGTCGACAGTGGGGGCCAATGGGGACGAACAGAATATGTATTGCGGGTTGAGGATGAGGTGGTTGCTATGGTCGGGGTCATTGGGAGCAATTCGTTTGTGAATCCTCGCTACGTTGGGCAGGCCATTTCAAGGCTCTACCTGGAAGATGGTCGCTTGATGTTGAATATTCTTCCGCCAGTCGAGGGCAGCGGAGGAGCTGCGTTTCGCGTGATTGTCGCACCAATTGATGATCAGCAAAAATCATCGTTTCGTTTTCTGCTCGGCTCGGCCGGTGCAGTGCGGCAGCCTGGTCAGCAGTAAATTGCATAAGCGACCTAGGGCAATGCACGGTCAACCGCGCATTGGGCTGGATCACCATCTGGCGTCTTTGCAAACGGATTCTACATTGGTGGTGTCAATGCATGCTGTTTTCATGCCAGTTGGGATTTTCCCGCCAGTCATTTTCGACCTGTCACATCCAATCTAGACTCTGCAGACGATGAGCCAAAAATTTGATCCAGCAGATGACATCGTGGCCTACAATCGTGCCGCTTGGGATAGTCAGGTTAGAAAGAAAAACCGCTGGACGGTTCCTGTTTCCTCAGAGGAAATTCAGCGGGCACGGAATGATGACTGGGGAATTGTTCTCACGCCTGAGAAACCTGTTCCCCGCGGGTGGTTTCCCGATTTCCGTGCTAGTCCTATTGAAGTTCTTTGCCTTGCCGGTAGCGGTGGCCAGCAGGCGCCAATCCTCGCCGCGGCGGGCGCCAACGTAACGGTGTTTGATAATTCGGAGGCTCAATTAGCGCAAGACCAAGTAGTGGCCGATCGTGAAGGCTTAGCCATGACTTTGCAACAAGGCGATATGGCTGATCTTTCCGTCTTCGAAAATGAAACATTCGATTTGATTGTTCATCCTTGTTCCAATTCCTTCGTTCCGAATGTTCTTCCCGTCTGGAGGGAAGCAGCACGAGTTATGAAGCGTGGGGCGAACTTGCTGTCAGGGATCGTCAATCCAATTTTCTATTTGTTTGACGATCAACTGATGGAAAAAGGCGAATTCAAAGTGTGTCACAAAATTCCATATTCTGATCTTGCCAGCCTGTCAGCCGAGCAGAGACAGGCATTTCTCGAGGACGACGAGCCCTTCTGCTTCGGTCATACACTTACCGATCAGCTTGGTGGTCAGGTCGAGGCGGGTCTAGCGATCACGGGCCTGTATGAAGACTGTTGGTCGGACTGGCCGATTTCTGATTACATACCAACGTTTATCGCAACGAAAGCTACGAAGTCGTAGTCTCATGGTATGAAATACTGGAGAGCAGGATCTTGCGCATAGGATCGAGCTTCGGCGTTTTTTTTGGTTGAAAGATAGTTCGCCGCAACTGCCCTCGGTGCTGTCAATCGACACACTCTTATCGCGAATTGAGTGCGGTGCAAGGACTTGACATCGACAGCCAGGTCGCAGCATCTGCGGAATTCCACTTTGCACCCGGAAATGGCATTTCATCTACTACGGTAGCGAAAGGACTCGGTGGGGGAATTCCGTGTGTTTGTATCCATATTGGCAGCCATGTCGGCTGACTATTGCAAAGCGAAGCGCGATCATCGTGAGATTACGATGTGATGCACGCGAGGCGGTGGTGTTGAATTGCGATTGAATGCAAATTGGTGGTCATGGACCGGTGACCTGAGACGTGATCCACAGAAAAGTCTAATTTGACCTAATAATCCTAAGCCGGGCGTGTCTTTGTGTTGTGCAGCGATTTCGACCTAAGTGATAGGATTAACTAGATGCATCGAATGAGCATTCCATTGCTTATCTTGATTCTTGTGGCAGCGGCCCGTCGTTTTGGTTCTGGGATGGATTTGCCATCCAGTAATTTCCCGCTCAATGAGGACTGACCGGATGGCTTTCATCGTGAG
>JARGNK010000047.1:40744-43355 GCA_029213145.1 Rubripirellula sp.
ATCAAATCGTGGTGTAAGAGAATAAGAATCATTCAGCTTGACGGACCCGAGTGAATTGTCAAAAGAGGAAGATTACTGTGAACACAAAAATATTCAGAACAACAATCTGGTTAGGGCTTTCTGTCTGGGCTCTCGCGGAGTCATCTGTGGCCCAGGAAGACATTACCCGCATACTGGAAAGTAGGGAATTCACGCTTGTTTCGTCCGAGACCTCCTACTTCAGTTTTTCCCCCGGCAGCGGCGACATTCTCTACTGTGGGCAAAAGGGCGTTATGTCAATGAATGTCGAGACTCACCAAGAGACGATGCTTCTCGAAGCTCCGTTGCCGGGCGAATACCTTTGGGCTTGGATGTCTCCCGACAACAACTTACTGCTTGTTGTGACCAGAAAAGGCGAGCTGTTACTTGCTGAGGTCGACACGAAAAAAACAACCTTTCTGAAGGAGGCGTTACCAAGGGGTTTCAAAAGATGTGCGTTCTCTCCAGATGGAAAATACTTTGTGGCCATTGGCGGAATGGAAGACAGTGTATTGCTCTATTGGGAGTTGGGTGAGGGAAAAACGAACGTTAGAATGAACGGCACAAGCAATCTTGCGGACGGCAATACGTTATATGACGGCGCCTTCGCTCCCGATGGCAAAGTTTTCGCCACCGTAAGCGGCTCGGGAACTGTTGATTTCTGGTCACGGCCGCCGGTACGTCCCACCAGAGAAGGCGTAAGCTTAACTCGTAACGGAGGACTCAGCGGCATCGCATTTTCAAGCGATGGTAAAACGCTCGCCGTCGCTGCATTGGCAGAGCCAACGATCACACTCGTCACTTCGGCCACCGGGGAAGTCGTTAAGAAGATCAAGTGGAAGAAGGGACATCCATTGTCCGGGCGAAAGCTCGCGTTTCTTCCCGGAAGCAGTGTTTTGGCAACTGCGGATGGCGATCAAGTCGGTTTCCTTGATACCGATTCCGGAAAGTCGATCGGGAGTGTGTCTGTGGACGGGGTCGTAAAATCTTTGAAGGTGTCTGCCGACGGTCGGTGGCTGGTGGCAGGGACACGCGAAAAAACGGTCGTCTTATGGCAGCTTAAGGATTGAGTTTTAGGTGACTTGTTAAGCAATGCTGCTGTCGGCCGTGTTCTCCGAGAGGCTTTGTGTGGAGAACACCTCAACAAAAGGAACCGTTCCCTGCACCTGAGTCATGGCGGCTAGTCAATTGTCGAATCGACTTTGATTCCCGCCGTCCCGTCATCTGAGCGGTTGTCTGGTGTGCAGGAGTCGCACTTGTGGTTCGGACGCAGCCTGGTACTCGGACTCCTGCTTGTCAAGATTCAAAACCACGATGATTGGCTCTGGGAACGGGCAGCGGTTGGGGGGATCACAAGGTCGTTTGATCTAAGCGTTTGGACTGGTGCATCGACTGGTTTGTTGACATGCTTCCATTCTCGGCGTGCCAAGCGTACTCAACTGATCCATGTTTGCGTAAGCAATTGGGGCTTCGCATCAACTATGCTGGGATGATGGATCCCGCGAACGCATTGCCCGCGATTAAGGTCCAGCCCTGCCGAGTTGTGGCAGCAAAGCCTGACGAGGAACCATCAAATGCACGGCATTTGCTGTGTCATGGTTTTTTTTGAGTTCCGTTGACTTTGGTTCCAGTCACGTTCGCGATCAAAGGGGCGGAGGGGATGGCTTCGTCGCGAAGTTTATCGCTCAACCAAGGAGCCCAAGGAGATTTCGAATGCCAATCATTCTTCCGCCGATCACTCGTCGTCGATTCGTGAAACGCTCACTCACCCTTGGTGCCACCGCGATGATGACGGCCCAGGCGGCGGCCGGTGCGGAAAGTGCACGTGTCGAGTTGGATCAAAACCGAGTTGCTTTGCTGGCGGATACGCACATTAGTGCCGATGCGGACTTTGTCTACCCTGGGACGAAGTGGCCCGGGTCGCCCGTTGGCGAGGGTGAGCATGAGAGCGTGAACATGGCACAGTGTCTGGCAGAGGCGGCCAAAAGCGTTGTTGCACTGAGTCCTCGGCCCGTACACCTGATCGTCAATGGTGACTGTGCTTTCGGCAGAGGGGTGGAAGCCGAATACGAAGAGTTTCTAAGGCTTGTCGAACCGATCCGTTCGGCTGGTATTACTGTTCATGTGACGATTGGAAATCACGACAATCGAGAGAATTTGTGGAAATCGCTTTCATTTCTAAAGAAGGAGCAGATGGGTATCCAGGCGGGCGTGATTGAATTGCCGCATGCGAACCTCATCCTGTTGGATTCAGGAAGAAAGGGAATCCTGGGTGACAGGCAGTTGGGCTGGCTCGCGAAGCAACTCGATGCACGGACCGAAAAGCCGGCTCTTATCTTTGGTCACTTCAACCCGTATCCCAATCGAGGCGTGCGTCCGATCAAGGGCATGCGTGATGGGGCTTCTCTATTAAAACTGCTTGCCAAGCGAGAGCACGCCAGAGCCTACTTCTATGGTCACACGCACGAGTGGCAGTATGATCGCAGAGCCCATCTCAATTTAATTAACCAACCGGCGGTTAGTTACTATTTTGGAAAAGGCCACGCACATGGCTGGGTCGATATGAAGCTCACCGAAACATCCGCTGACTTGG
>JARGNK010000048.1:0-3468 GCA_029213145.1 Rubripirellula sp.
CTGCTGCTGCGCAGCAAAACCGATCCAATTTTGGAAACAGATCGACTGAAGTCCCGTCGCTGCCGAATATAATCTTGACATGAAAACAACCAAATGTTAACAGTTTATTAACATTTGATTGCCGAGGTTTAGGTTATTGAGGTTTGTTAATGGCGGCGACTGCCGAATTCTACGTCATTGGACTGCTTGCGATCCTGGCCATTGCTGTTGGTAGTTGGGTCAGCGGACATCTAGATCGAGCTCGTCCCTATGCAATGGCAGTTTGCTTAATCGGCTCGTTCGGCTACGCCTGGATTCTCTCGGGCAGACTTGGTTGGTTTGCCACTTTACCCGCTGCTGCCGTGGTGTTGTGGTCCAATTTAATGCCGATCTTATTGTCGTTCACCGCTGGGCTCGCCTATCGGTCGCAACGATTGCCTAGCTGGCGTCGCCCGGTCACGATTGGGTTGTTCGCGATGCTATCCTTGGCGTTCATCGTCACGCCCATGCTTCGTGCCACGCTGACACCCTTGAAGCTTGATTCGCAGGCGACCTGGCGTGAGGGGGTTTGTCTGCAAAGCCATCCGGCATCCTGTGGACCCGCTGCTGCTGCCACCTTGATGCAACTGCATGGAATTCACTCTACCGAGCGGGCCTTGGCGAAGCTTTGTTACACCAGCCAGCAGGGAACCGAACCATTAAGACTATTCAGCGGTTTGATGGCAGCATCCCGCAGCAAATCGGTCTTGCCCGCGGTTGCGTCGCCGAACCCGGATCGCTGGGCTGTCCAAAACCAACTTCCAAACATCGCACTGGTTCAGTTTGAAGCGTTCCAATCAGAACGACCGAACTTAAGTCAACCAATCCACCGACTGCTCGGTCCACGAGGCGAAGGGCACGCGGTTGTCGTTCTGGGCCGAACAGATAGCGGCAACTGGCTGATCGCCGATCCAGCCTTTGGTAAAACAACATGGACCAGCGAGCAATTTCGAGATCGGTTCACAGGCGACGCTATCTACCTGTCGCGGCAGTGAACGTGTTGGTTGCTGTAGCCCTCATCTGATCTGAATACGCTTGAGCTGAACAGACTTCAGATTAGGTCAGCATCACCGTTGATCAGATTGGCAGCTTCAATCAAATGCCCATCTACCTGCGAAGTACTCTTTACGCATTCTCGACGTATTGAGGCACTTCGAATCCGGCTCGGTAGTCTCGTCTCAGGTACGGATTGGCGATCTCGGCTCCAGGACCGACAAATCGTTGCGACTTGTCGTCCATTTCCAACACGTTACTGAGCCGGATCTGGCGATCGTCCAAATCAAGGTCATGGGCTTTGAGGTGTTGGTCCATTTCACCAAGCAATGCCTGCCAATGCTCATTGTCTATTTCGGCGACTTGGCGACGCGAAAAATCGACTCCCGCACGAACAGCGACATTCGCCAAGTTGCACCAACCGGTGCTGTCATTGCCGACTTCCACTTCTGCATTCAGGAGTGACCGATCTTGTTGACGCACGGCTTCGATGAAGTTTGCTTGATGGCGAACGTTGCCATTTCCACTAAATTTTCGAATTACCTTCCCATCATTGTCATAAGCGGTCGCCCTGCCCCGTTGGCCTTCGAACCGACCCCCTTCGCAATAGACGACATACCCGCTGCTGGGGCCTGGATGCTTGGGACTTTTCTTTCCGCTAGGCAAGGCTGGCAAATTAGACAGCCCAATCACCACAGGAATCGAGCCGGTATCAAAGTACGCGAAGTGAATATTGGGCGTCTGACCAGCATCATTCAATGCGACACGTCCACCACCTGCGATGATTCGCTTGGGAAGCTTGCACGAATCTTGCAAGACATTGTTTCGAACATCATCCAATACATGGACTCCCCAGTTTCCCATTTCGCCCGATCCTGTGTTCCAATCCCAGTGCCAGTCGTAATGCAATTTTTCGCGAAAGATCGGCAAATCTTGGGCTGGGCCAAGCCACATGTCATACGCAACATTTTTTTCGATCGGGAGCGGCGCAGATCGCTTACCAATTGACGGACGGATTCCATATCGATTCACACGAGCCGTGATAATTTCGCCCAGGCCCTGTTCTTGATGCAAAAACTTTTTGATCTCCACTTGCATCGGGTCCGATCGCTGTTGGGTTCCGAGTTGGCAAATTCTTTTGTGTTTACGAGCTGCGGCAACGGTTTGCTGACCTTCCCATTGACTGTGGGAAAGCGGTTTCTCGACATACACATCTTTGCCCGCCTCGAGCGCCCAGATCGTTGCCAGGCAATGCCAGTGGTTACACGTTGAAACGACCACCACGTCAATATTGTCGGATTCAATCAGTCCACGCAGATCGGTCCATGTTTCTGCTTCGGGGAACCTTTTTTTCGCCAACATAAGACGGTTTTCATCAACATCACACAGGCCGGCAACGCGGACGCCATCTACTTCTCCAAACTGCCCCATCAACTGCCCCGCTCGTCCCCCACAACTAACAAACCCTAGCCGAATCTCATCGTTGGCGGCGGCGGCCCACAATGGACGAGCTGGCAAAGATGACATCACCCCGACAGCCGTGGCGGTGTTCAGGAATTGGCGACGGTTGAAACGACTCATATTGGGAACCGGTGGAAAGAGTAGCTCGTGGGTAAACGCGTTCATTGTCGTCACGAGAGGCAAGCAAAGCGACCCACGAGACAAGGGAAACAAAAAAAGTGCATCTTTGTCACGCGAGATGGGGCAGAACGACACATCATGAGCAGGCAAAAGCGTAGTTTTTTTGCCACACTTTCATTCCAAAACCAAGTGTTTTTCGAGGTAAAAAGAAAGCAAGACAAATTACGAGCCTGCTTCACCCAATTTGGCATGAACTATGCCCCATCAAGGACTGGCGAATGATTGGTTGGTACGTGTGAGGACAATTCCATGAGTCAATTACGAAAACTACACGAACTGCACGAGAAACACGAAAACCTATGGTGGATTCTGCTGGCCGTGATCGCTGCGGGCGGACTGCTTTTGTTTTCGAGCAGTGTCCTCGGTCTCTTTTAAAAGGTGTCGCCTGCTTCGGGCTTGGCGAACGGCATTTCTGATGATTGAGGTGCCACTGGAGGTACGGGGTGATCCTGGAGTGTTGTGCTGCATTGGCCGAGTCACTCTGGCGGGAAAGACCCCGCTTTACCCTCAAGTAACCAAATTTCTGCCTGGGCGGATAAACAAAGCCATGATTAACCCGCAAGCAGAAGACATCCAAGGCTGGAACGCCTTGATCATCCACACATTACCTCGCCTGAATCGCCTCGATCGAGACCCATGAAGTAGCGGTCATCAAAGCCGTCGTTTGCCAGCAAACACGACTCCCTGACGCAAGATGATCAATGGATTGCACGTCACCATCTGTTTATGATGGAGTCCAGAAAGATACCCCTGTGACCCGACCTGTGACCCGACCTGTGACCCGACCTGTGACCCGACCTGTGACCCGACCTGTGA
>JARGNK010000048.1:3568-43300 GCA_029213145.1 Rubripirellula sp.
GACCCGACCTGTGACCCGACCTGTGACCCGACCTGTGACCCGACCTGTGACCCGAAAGGTACGATCCATGCAGAACTCTCACCCATTCAACCGACGTCGTTTCATTCAGGGAGCGACTGCCGCAGGGGCTAGTGGGTTGTTTCATGGAGCGACGCAAGTCGCTTTCGGCCAAGATTCGCCTAATGATCGTCCCACCTTTGCCACCATTGGTCTTCGTAATCAGGGCTGGGCGATCACGTCCAAATCGTTCAAGTTTGCTGATTTTGCGGCAATGGCAGATGTGGACACCAACGTGCTCGGTGCGAACCTTGAAAAAGCCAAAGCGAGCCAGGGAAAGAAACCAGACGGCTACGGAGACTATCGAAAAATACTTGATCGTCAGGACATTGACGCTGTCATGATCGCGACGCCAGACCATTGGCACACGAAAATCGCTTTGGAAGCGATGAGCGCTGGCAAAGATGTGTATTGCGAAAAACCGCTTACGCTGACGATCGCAGAAGGCAAACTGATTGAACAGGCAGTCAAAGCAACCGGCCGTGTCTTTCAAGTTGGAACGATGCAACGGAGCGAATCTGGTCAGCGATTTCTTCAAGCAGTCGCTTTAGTTAAGCATGGACGAATCGGTACCGTGAAACGAGTGACATGCGGGATCAACGGCATGTCAGCGTCACCTGTGATCCCAGTTGTCGATGTACCGCAAGGGTTGGACTGGGATACTTGGCTGGGACCAGCTCCCAAGGTTCCGTATCGAGCTTTGCCAGAAATGCGCAAAGGGTATGGTGGCGGAGTTCCGTTGTACAGCAATTGTCATTACGCGTTCCGAAACTGGCATGAATACTCCGGCGGAAAACTAACCGATTGGGGTGCACACCATGTCGACATCGCATGCTGGGCCCTTGGTGCAAGCGATACGGGACCGAGCAAAGTGACTCCACTGGAGTTTTCGTTGCCCGTTAAATACAAGGATGGAAATCCGGTCGTACAAGACCAATACAATGCGGCCACAAGATTTAAGATCCAAGTCGATATGCCGAACGACGTCGAAATGATCATTACCAGCGAAGGTGACAACGGGATCCTATTCGAGGGCACGAAAGGCCGTTTCTTTGTAAACCGTGGCAAGATTGCTGGTAAGCCAGTGGAAGATCTTGCCACCAATCCACTACCCGATGGAGCGATCGAGGAAGTTTACGGCGGCAAAGTCAGCGCGAACCACACCGCTAACTTCATCGAAGCAATGCAGGCTCGAAAACAACCCATCTCTGACGTTTGGACTCACAACCGAATGCTTGAGATCTGCCATCTCTCGAACATCGCAATGCGTTTGAATCGAGCCTTGAAATGGGATCCCGCGAAACGGGAAATCATCGGTGATGCTCAGGCGAACTCGTTCCTTTCACGCGAGAATCGTCAGGGCTTCGAAATCGATGCCTGATGAGGACCGCGTTTCAGTCTGGCATGCTCTCGCGCGATAAACTCATCTCGTTTTATTCGACGATCATCCGTTACCGCACTGCGTTGACGGATCTGCGTTGACGGATCTGCGTTGATAAATCTGCGTTGATGCCGCAGGCCATTGATGAAGTCGCCCTTTGATCGAGAATCGTTAACGATACCATGCCTCCGCATTCAGGCTCGCTCGGGCAGTCGAGGAAGAGTGCTTTGCGTTACGCGGCAAGCTTGCAAGGTATTCGTCGCTTGACGTCTCAGCGAACCGATGAGACACGTACGCTTGAGGAATTCGCGTCTCAGTGTGGTGCCACCTCGTCGCCTCTACCTCTTCTTCGCGGCAGCCGCCACGTCTTACCCCACTTCAAAACGCTGACTCCGTTTTGCGCTCTAGCTGGTCTGTTCGATACCTAGGGCACACGGGTAGCACACCAATCCGTGACAAAGCGGTCGAACTGTGCGATAACGCGCACATATTCGTGGTGACAGGCGATTCTGTTCGTGGAATCGACTCTGGCACTGCGATTGCATTAGAGGATTACAGATACAGCTTGGACAGATTGAAATGGAGAGAGACGTAACTATGAGACGCATCGTGATCGCATCGGATGGTTCGACTGGTGCCGAGGAAGCTGGTTGGTTGCTTTCTCACCTACCGCATCGGGAGCAGATTGAGGTGTTCGTGCTGACGGTCTTGCAGATGCCCACGGTCTACGCACACGGATCTCCCGGCTCGATGTCTGAATCGGTCGACCGCGAGCGCCAAGCGGCACAGCGAGCCTATGAACGCATCGCTTCCATGTTCGAGGGTGCCAATGTGTCGATGGAACACATCATCCGAGAGGGACATCGAGGCAAGGCAATTGTTGATGCTGCTCGCGAGCACAATACTGATCTCATTGTCTTGGGGGCACGTGGTCAATCGACCGTGCGACGGTTGCTGCTGGGAAGCATCAGTGACTATGTCGCCACCCATGCGCATTGTAGTGTGTTGGTCGTTCGCCCCACCGGGATTCGCGAACAGCAACGACCGATTCGGATCGCGATCGGTTATGACCAAGGCGGCCCAGCCGAAGCCTCGTTGCGCGAGTTTTGTGACACGCCATGGGGCGGCCAATCCGAGGTCCACACCGTTTCGGTTGTCTCTTATGTTTCAGCGTTTCTAAATGAAATCGTGGTTGAAGCAGACGAAACCAAAGCTGCGGCGACGTCTGCTTTAGATGCTGCGACAGAACAGGTGCGACCCTCTGCTCCAAGCGTCCAATCGCACCTCATTGAATGCGACCACATCGGTGAAGGTCTGATTGAATTCCTGGAAGAGCACGGAATCGATTTGGTCGTCGTGGGAGAATCTCGACACTCAGCGTTGGGTCGAGTGCTGTTGGGCAGTGTCTCCCAGTTCGTCTTGCGACACGCTTCTTGCAGTGTTTGGGTAGCGCGGAACCAAACAGTGAATGAGGTATTAGATGACTCACCGCGAACAGGTGCTGAACAATGAAACGCTTCAAACACATTCTGATGTACGCAGGCACCGAACGAACGGAAGCTGCCATCTCACGGGCCGTAACCTTGGCAATGGAGAATGATGCTCGATTGACCTTGATGGATGTGGTAAAGCAAGTTCCGCGGGCATTGAGCGTACTCAGTGATGCCGCTGAGCCAGAAGAAATCGAACAGCTCTTGCGTCAGGACCACCAGCAAAAGCTATTGAAAACCGCGAGTGAATATATCGATACGGGTGTGTCGATCGATACCGTGGTGACCGTCGGTGACCCCGCGACAGAAATCGTCCGACGCGTCTTATCAGATCAACACGACTTAGTGATCAAGTGCGCCGACGGGATGTCCTCGGCCGGTCGTTTGTTCGGAAGTGTCGCGCGATCCCTGTTGAGAATATGTCCTTGTCCGCTGTGGATTCTAAAACCAGAGATTCATGGTGAATTTGATCGAGTATTGGCTGCGGTCGACATGGAATCCAGTGATCAAACGCATGGAGATCTGAACCGTGAAATCTTCGGGTTGGCAGCGTCGATCGCCGCCCGAGAGAACGCGCAATTGGATGTCGTGACTGCCTGGGATGTCTGGATGGAAAATGCGTTGAGGCGACGCTCAGGGGATGTAGAGATTGACACGTTGGTGCATCAACACGAACAACAAGTCCGCGATCGTCTTCATGAACTCTTGCAGACTTCGGAAAATTCGGTTCAGGAATCTCAATGCCACGTTCATCACGGACAGGCCGCCCGTGTGGTCCGGTCTGTCGCTGACCGACTGGAAGCAGATTTATTGGTCATGGGAACAGTTTGTCGAACCGGCGCAGCTGGATTCCTGATCGGCAACACCGCCGAAACGATCTTGGCCGATGTCACCTGTTCGATTCTCGCCCTGAAACCTGAGGGTTTCATCTCGCCGATCGAGATGGCAACCGAAACCAATCCCCTAACTGAAAAGTTCGCATCCTAGAAAGGTTTCCCGATGAAACGACTGATTATCCCAATCGCCGCCTTGTTGACTGCCCTCATTGCCGGCTCTGCACAGAGCGACCCGCCAATCGTCGCGCAACAGACAACAGTCGCTCAGAAAGCAACCGAAAAGTCAGCTGAGAATCCGAAGCCAACCAAAGTGATGCCGCTGATGCAACTCAAGTTAGAAAAATCGAAGAAGATACTCGAGGGGTTGGCGTTGGAGGATTACGACATGATCGGCAAACATGCTCGATCGCTCAAACTACTAAGCCTGGAGGCAGGTTGGAATGTCATCCAAACGGAAGAGTACGCAACGCAAAGCCGGGACTTCCGCCGCACTTGTGATCTGATCGCAAAAGCGGCGAAAGAAAAAGAAATCGGCCGAGCCGCATTAGGCTACGTGGCATTGACTGTCCGTTGCGTGGAATGCCATGCCTACATGCGAGAACACAAGGTCGATGTCGCCCGCGCACCATCCCTTGAGACAAAGCCGTCTCTGGATGTAACGCAATCGAAGTAACCCGATCGAACGATTAACCATGAGCTGTAAGGACCACCTCCGTGGCTGCTCATCTGCAAACCCGTCTGAATCCGCTTTCCGGTGATGAACTGATCGCGGATCTGCTGTCCGCGGATGCCTATCCCCAGCAATTCAAGGATCCCATCGTGCTGCACGAGACACACGTCTCGTGGGTCCTGCTGGCGGGTGAGTTCGCGTACAAGATCAAGAAGCCTCTTAAAACCGGCTTTCTGGATTACTCGACACTGGCTTTGCGTGAACAATTCTGTCACGAAGAAATCCGATTGGATCATCGCTACACGCCGGATCTCTACCTCGGTGTTGTGCCTATCACCTTGGTCAATGGACACGCGAAATTCGAGGCAACTGGACCACCAATTGAGTTTGCCGTCAAAATGAGGCGTTTTCCTGAAGACGCCTTGCTGAGCCATCGCATCGAACTTGGACTGCTGTCCTCTGTTGAAGTCAGGCAGTTGGCTGCTTCAATCGCGACCTTTCACCAGGCTGCTTATCGCTGGACAGAATCGAGTCCATTTGCGACCACCACTACCGTAACCAAAGATTTTCACGACTGCTTGGATGATCTCGCCGTCAGCGTAGCGGCAGACCAAACCGACAGCAGCCGCACGCGTCTAAAAGGTTGGGCAGCCGAATTCCTGGCCGAACACAGCCACCAATTTGAAACCCGAATCGTTGGCGGTTTCATTCGCGAATGCCATGGTGATCTCCACCTAAACAACGTTGTTCAATTAGGTAATCGGTTGGTGCCCTTCGATGGGATTGAATTTAACGACTCATTCCGGTGGATTGATATCCTGAATGACACGGCCTTTTTAGTGATGGACTTCGCTGCCCACGACCATAAAATTTTTGGTCTGCAATTCCTAAATACTTATCTGGAGCAGACAGGCGATTATGAATCGTTAATGTTGTTGAGATGGTACCTCGTTTATCGTGCACTGGTACGCGCAAAAGTTGCTGCGATTCGTGCGGGACAAGAACCGGGCCATGACTCAATCGCGCGGCGCGACTGCGACGATCATATTCGTCTCGCTGAGCAATTCGCCCATCCCAGGCCAGTGACACTGTGGATTACGCATGGCCTGAGTGGTAGTGGTAAAACAACCATCAGCAGTGCCTACGCGAACCACCAAGGTGCCATTCGATTGCGATCCGATGTCGAACGGAAGCGTTTGTTACGTCTCGCCACAAAAACGCAGACGGGCAACACGCAACGCGACCAGATCTACAGTTCGGAAGCCACTGAGCAGACCTACAATCGACTGCTTCATTTGGCCGACAAAATCCTAAGGAGTGGATTCTCGGTCGTCGTGGATGCAACCTTTTTAAAGCAAGCTCATCGTGCTGCGTTCCAAAGTTTGGCCAGACGACTGAACATCACCTGGGGAATTCTGGATTGTGAACAGAGTATCGATGTCCTGCAGGATCGATTAGCTGCTCGGCAAGCCGCCGGGACTGACGCATCGGATGCGGATCTAGGGGTCCTGGAGCACCAGATCGCTACCCAAGAACCACTAACGCCGCTAGAACACCAGTCAGTCGTAACGAACTTGTCCGAGACTCCAGGTCGAATCAACCGCTAGGTCATCTTGGCAGGCATTTCGATTCTCTGTTCGAGAGGCAATGCCGGCCCCGTGAGCGACTAGAATCAGCGCCGTGAGTGATTCTTTTCGCATCCCGTCCATATGACCCTCCCAACAGGCTACCGTCATTAAGACTCCCTCGTGAAATTCTGTCTCAAACTTTCTGGACGTATCAACAGTCCAATTCAATCACAACCAGATGAAATCTCGGCCATCTAGCTTGTCTGGTTGGATCTGTCAGCCAAAATGAAGCGTGGATGAACGAACCGATATCTCAAACTGAACCAAGCTGGCCCTTTCCGCGATGGTGGGCCGCCTTCGTGATCGCCTTGGTGGCGGTCACGTGGAAGTTGTGGTTCGCATGGTCTGCGACCGCGTATCCGACCGTCGCTCTATTTGGACCGGAGACTTCGGTACCGTCATTTGTAGGCATTGCTGCATCGGTCGTTCTGGTCGGCAGCCTGATCGGGATCGTGGTCAGCCCACGAAAATTGCGGTCTCTCTGGTGGCTTGTCTTAACCGCATTGGTCATCTCGTTTGTTACCGATCAACATCGATTGCAACCTTGGGCGTATCAAACGGCGATTTACGCGATCGTATTCGCCACTCTGGAGAGAAGATTCGCGTACCGCTTTTTGGTTTTGATTGCGTCCAGCGTCTACATTTACAGCGCGTTAGGAAAAATTGACTATCAATTTCTCCACACAGTAGGACAGGACTTCTTGGGTGTATTGGCAACCCCATTAGGCGGTTTTCCAGATGATTGGGAACTCGCTGCTCGCGCAAAAATCGCGATTCTTTTTCCAGTCACTGAGCTTTTGCTTGGTTTTGCGCTTTTGTTTCCTTTCACTTGTCGCATCGCCGCGGTTGGCGTGATGGGAATGCACATTGCGTTACTTGTGATTCTGGGACCTTGGGGCTTAAACCACAGCACCGGTGTCCTAGCGTGGAATTTGTGTTTGCTGGTCCAAGCTTATCTGCTCTTTTTTCAGCACCCGAATATCTCACTCTCAAGCCCCGCCGCGGAGCCCGACAAGGGATTGTTGTGGTTGAATGCCACCCTGACTGCGTGCGTGATGTTGGCACCCCTACTGGAAAGGAGCAGCTATTGGGATCATTGGCTGTCCTGGTCGCTCTATTCGCCTCACACGAGCCGTTTAGAGCTTGCGGTGCATGAATCTGCTATTGGACAACTTGGGCCTGAGATCCAACCACATGTCGAACCAGACACCGATGGCGATCGCTGGCACCGTTTGGCTTTGGATCGCTGGTCGCTAACGGATCGCGGTGTCCCGCTATACCCGCAAGCCCGCTACCAACTTGGCTTGGCGGTGAAAATGGCATCCCGTGACGGGCTCAGCGATGACATTCGCGGCCGACTACGAAGCGTGTCGAATCGTTGGACCGGAAAACGCACCGAGCAACCCCTACTTGGACTGAAGGAACTCCGAGACCAAGCAAACTCCTATTGGCTTTGGTGGCGATGAGCACGACTCAGTTGGTGCCAATCATGCCAAAAGATCCGTTTCAGAGCGGATTATCCGCGACCTCGATCAGGAATCATCCGACCGGCAAGTCTCCACGAACCCGAACCTAGATTGATTGCGGGTGTGTTGCACTGGATTCCCAGATGACGTGTTAGATACCCATCTGCTGCAGGATATCGGCAATCCGCCCAAGCCGAGTGGTTAGCACGGGATGTGAGTCCTCAAACCGCTGGGCGGAGTGGGCAACCCGTTCGCTCAGGCTTTCACCATCTTCACCTTGTCGCTCCAACGCCGATTGAATCTCTGTCATCGTGTCACGCAGATTTTCAACATCCGTCGGGTCAAGATGATCCGCATCGGAAAGTTGTTGATGCACTGCGTCAAGTGCTTCGGCGAGTTCTCGGTCCGTCATAGTGGTGACTCCCCTACCCTTTCTCAGACTTGCTTCCAACTGCCATCGCGACCGCTGGCAAGTACGGCTTCGCAAACCTTTTGCGTTTCTTGAGCATCCGCAAACGTTGGATGACAAGGCTTGTCTTCATCGACGCTTTTCAGAAAATCGGCGACTTGGTGCACAAACGTGTGTTCGTAACCAATTTGCAATCCGGGCACCCACCACTTGTCCATGTAGGGGTGTTCCCCACCATGATCGGTGACGTGAATCGAACGCCAACCTCGCAGGCGACCCTCGTCGTTGTGTTCGAAATACTCTAAACGATGAAGATCATGCAGATCCCAGCGGATGGAAGCATTTTCACCGTTAATCTCAAACGTGTAGAGCGCCTTGTGTCCGCGAGCGTAACGTGTCGATTCAAAGAGGCCCAGCGAACCATTGTTAAAACGACACAAGAACGCACAAGCATCGTCGATACCGACTTTTTCCATTTTGCCGGTTTCTGTATGCATCCGTTCTTTGACGAACGTCTCCGTCACGGCGGTGACGTTATCAATCGAACCGTTCAACCACAAAGCAGTGTCGATGCAGTGCGCCAACAGGTCACCCGTCACGCCGGAACCGGCGGCGTTCACATCCAATCGCCAAAGTGCGGCGCCGCCTTGAGGCACTTCTTCTGAGATCGTCCAATCCTGAAGAAAATTAGCACGATAATGGAAAATCCGCCCCAGCTTTCCTTCATCAATCAATTGCTTGGCCAGCGTTACCGCGGGAACCCGTCGGTAGTTGTACCAAACCGTATTTCGAACACCGGCCTTCTCGACCGCTTCCACCATTGTCGCCCCTTCCTCGGGATTCAGAGCGAGTGGCTTTTCGCAGAGAATCATCTTTCCAGCTTCAGCAGCGGCGATGGCAATTTCCGCATGCGAGTTATTGGGCGTGCAAATATCGATCGCGTCGATGTCATCACGCTCGATTACCTTTCGCCAATCGGTTTCGATTGACTCATATTGCCACTGATCGGCAAACGCTTGTGCGTTTTCCGCGTTCCGCCCACAGACACACTTCAGCACAGGGCGATGCTGCAGCTCCGGAAAAAAATCATTCACTCGTTTGTACCCATTGCTGTGGGTACGGCCCATGAATCCGTAGCCGATCAATCCGATATTGAGGGGTTTCATGCTGTTGGACTGTTCTTCAGGAAAGTTGTGAAAACGGGAGATAAGCAGAACGACGTGAGGCCGACAGTGGGCCAAGAATTATTCGGACCAGCCATGTGCGTCTTGCACTGACAACATCGCTTCAAGAATGCTGTTCCAGGTCTCAGACTTGTGCATCACATCATTTGGGAACATGCATCCGTCCCAACAGATGTGACGGCAAGTTTGCAGAACATCGCCATGCTCGTCGCGAAGCCAGAAACCTGCATCATGTGCGATATCGAGCTTGCCATTTGGATCTTCGGGTAAACAATGCCGACCCGTCTTGTCGTGACTACCGGTACCATGAACGGTGGCATCATTCTGTGCAACATGAAAATCGATGGTCCATGGCCGCAATGCGTGCGTAAGTTCCTTCAAAGCCGCATTCTTTTTAGCGACATCGCTCCAATCGTAATCTTCCGGAAGCATCGCATCTTCAGGAGCGTTGTAGCCAAGCAAGTACAGCAGTGTGTGTGCCATATCGGCTTGAAATCCAAGTCGTTCGGGATGGCCAACTCGATCGAGAAGGTCGACCATTTTCCGCCAGCTTTGCATGCCACCCCAACAGATCTCACCCTCAGCTGCTAGCCGCTCGTCAAATTCCTCCGCTATGTCGCAGGCAGCCTTAAACGTGTCGGCGATTTTACTTTGGTTGACTTCCGGGTCGCCGATCCAATCGCCGACCGAACAAGCGCTGTCGATGCGAACAACGCCGTGAGGACGGATGCCAAGTTGGCGAAGCTTCTTTGCAATCGTGCAACCTTTGCGAACTTGCGTCAGAAACGCTTCGATCTGTTCGGTGCTCCCCGCGGCTGATCCGCCACCGGTCGGCTCCCAAACCGGCGCGACAACACTGCCGATCACCAGATCGCGACTACGTACTTGTTCGGCCAACTTTTCCAGATCTTCGTCGGTCGCATCGATCGAGACATGGGGATCGAACAGGAACAGGTCGACCCCATCGAATTTGCGCCCATCGACTTCTGCGGCGGCAGTCAGATCGAGCATCGTTTCCAACGGGATTGGCGGGTCATTGCCTTCGCCACCTTTACCAACCACACCTGGCCATGCTGCGTTATGAAGCTTGGGGAAATTATTGGGATGATCAGACATTGCATTGCAGAGGTAGGAGGAGAGTTAACTGTCCGCAGACGTTAAGGGATTTACATTCGTCGGGTATCAGTTGCCGGTTGAGGGCAAGTCATGGTGAATATTGTCTCCAAAGTATCGCACCCCGACGAATGGCTCGGTACCCGTGGTGTCAATTTCAGTGCCCGAAGTCACCGCCTGGTGAGATCTACACGACCGCGTCAGTTGTATTCTCACCGAATCCAACATCATCAAAGGCGTCTGCAAATCTATCCGGCCCATCCGGCCACGATCCTGAACATTGATCCAGCCATTCACACCCGGACCCGTAATTTTACACTTCCCGCCGGGTTGCTGGGTCAAACGAATGGGGGTGACAAGCTGCTATCTATCAACAATGCCGTAAGCGATCGATAAGACTTCATACCCGTCGCCGAATTCGATGTTTGGACGACGTTGTCGGCCTTCATCAACCCATCTTCCAACGCGACCTTACGCATGGCAGGATCTCAATCCGCAGAAACTCGATCAAAAAATGGCTGTCAAAAATCCGTTCGGTAGTCAGCCCTCGCGGTAAATGTTTTATTAGCTGGTAGGACGCGGTACAAGAACGGCCAGTAAAACATGGGTTTTTTCTGGGTCTTCCAGCGGCCAGCGGCGTCCCAGCCCCCTGCATCAAGACCTTCACGATTTAAGATGACGACGAAAACGGCTTCGCTCCGATCCATTGACGATTCTCAACCGAATATTGTTTGGGATTCGTCTGCTCCATTGACCATGTCCGTCGAAACCCGCTCCGGTCTGATCCACACGCGATACGGGCGGTTTTCCGGCGGTGCCAGCGACCAAGTCGAGGTCGTGGAGGTCGACACCGGCGCCGTCCGCGTCCTGATTCTACCAACTCGGGGTATGTCCATTTGGGAGCTTGATTCCGTTGGACACCGGTTTGGCTGGCAATCTCCCGTCACGGGCCCCGTCCACCCCTCGCAAGTCCCCCTGTTTGAACCAAGTGGTTTGGGGTGGCTGGAGGGTTTTGATGAACTTTTGGTGCGATGTGGGCTCGAAAGCAACGGAGCGCCTGAGAATGATGCCCACGGTAATCTGCTTTATCCGCTTCATGGGCGGATCGGCAATCTTCCCGCGAGCTCGTTGTCGATCGAATTCGATGAAGCATCGGGCAGATTGGAACTGATTGGCGAGGTATTGGAATCGCGTTTGTTTTTTAAACGTCTGCGACTTCGAAGCCGGATCCGATTTCAAGCTGGCAGCCCAGATATCGAGTTGCTCGATGATGTCACCAATGATCTTTCCAAACCCACAACAATCCAACTGCTGTATCACATCAACCTGGGCGCACCAGTTTTGGGTGAAGGCGCGGTGCTGGAAGCGCCTGTCGAAACGCTGGCCCCAAAAGATGCGCTGTCGGCCAGCGAGATCGACCAGTGGAACCAATTTGGATCGCCCGAGGAGGGCTACGCGGAACGAGTCTATTTTGCCAAACTTCGGAGCGACGAATCACAGCTAACCTCTGCCATGCTCCGAGCAGCAGAGGGGAACCTGGGTTTTGCCGTAAGCTTCCATACAGGCGGCTTACCGAGATTTGTCCTGTGGAAAAATACAGCCGCCGAGAGTGACGGTTACGTAACCGGAATTGAACCAGCGACTAATTATCCCAATCAACGAAGTTACGAAGACAAACAGGGACGAGTGGTCGAATTGGATGCAGGACAGACCAAGTCGTTTCGAGTGACTCTGCATCCGCTGACCAACGCTGAAGCGGTTGCCGAGATGTCAAAGCGGATCACCGATATCCAAGGCGAGCACCAACCCGATATTCATTCGACACCACGCCCCGGTTGGTCGCCCGGCGCCTGACCAGAACGGCATTCCACGGGATCGGCTCTGCCAGCCAAACTCGCGGCGTCAGTGCAGTGCTGATTGTGAGGCTCCTGAGCTTCACTAAGAATCGATCAACTTGCTAGCAAGGATCGATGGATCGCAATCTTGTGATGATTGAAATCAAACAAGACCCAAGGCGAGGCGAGCCTCAAAACAAAGCGAGGCGACCAGCCAGTTCACTTGACCTGCTCTCCAGCGATTTTGAAAATCGCAAAGTGGCTTGCTCCTTTTGGTCCCACACCGCCGGGATACTTGTAGGACTCCGTATCAATTTTGAAACGTCCTTCGACGGTGACCGGTCGAGTCACAAAATCGGTCGTTTTCCCTGGCACCATTTCAACAATCACACAATCGAACAATGCAGCACCCGGTCCAAAGCAACATTCCTGGTTGTCTCGAACTAGTACAAACTGGTCGATGCCGGTTTCTTTGAACAGAGTGCTGGGCAAGATGTAACCTCGCAACTTAACCTTCTTGCCATTTAAGCTTTTCACCACACGGTTCAAACTGCCCTCACGAAAGGGCTGGTCTTTCTCGATCTCGAATTGCAGATCATCAAAGTTGATTTCACCTTTGGCTCGGCGAGCATCTGCCTCTTCCTTGCTCTCCTTCGGCGCTGTCGCTGCCGAGTTCCGAGCGGACTTATCCTGCGCCACAGCAAGCGAAGCAGTCGTAACGGGAGCCAGGAACAACAACACTGCGAGCTTAGATTCAATACGCATGGTCGGTCATTCCTTCATCAAAACGCGGTGGGGTCAACGGATAATGTCGACCTGCATTCGATAGAAGACCGCATTATCAAAATCTGTCACGCTCTGTGGTGCCCGGTTCAACAAGAATTGACCGGCTAATTTTTTCTTGGTCAGACCAGCTTTCGTCGTATCACCACCAACAAGCGTCACTTCAATCATATCACTACTCTTTGGTTGACCACCAAAGCAACAGGTTCCCAAGTCGGGAACAAGAATGAACCGCTTCAACAATCCACTTCCAGAGGCAGGATGAATATAACCTTTTAGGAAGATCGCCTCGCCGTCAATTTCCAGTGCCTTGGCGGTCGGCTGATCTAACTCGCCCTTCTGCTGTAGTTCGTAAAACCGCACCCGCGTGTAGCCTTCGGGCACTTCCGTCAGGTAGGTGTACGTGTGCATACCAGCGCCAGCGACGGCGATCAGCAGATTAAATGCGACGCCGGCGATTGCCAGTGTTTTCCCGTCGAATTCATCTGGGTAACGCGTCGTCTTGCGGATCCCGGCCAGTCCCAGCAGGACTCCGATCACACAGAGACCCAACATTGGCGGAAAGAAGACACCAGACAGCAAGCCGATAACCGCAAAAATGATCGAGGCGATCGCGCTAGTGCTCATGGCGCGGTAGGGGAACTCGACGTCGTCCCCGGCGGCGGTCAATTGAATCTCGGCAGACATCTTTCAAATTCTTATCGGGAAACTCGCTCGACCGCCTTACCGCGTTGCTATCTCCGATTCGAGATAGCTCGCTCTGGGATCGGCTGAGTGCCTCCAGAAAGCAGTAAAAACTGGCCGATCATGATAGTGATCAAAGCGAGAGATAGTACGTACGCCAACCGCCATGGGTTCGCTGCCGCAAGGCCAGTGGGGGGTACCGCAATGGATGGAACGGCAGCCAATCCTGCCGTTGGACCCCCCGGTAACCGACGATTGATGTCGGATCCGATCGCCGCTGCCACCTGAGTATCAGTATCAGCATCCGAATCTTGGGGCTGCCAGCTGGACGAGTCTGGTTTGGTATCCCGAGCAGGAACAGGAATTGAGAAGAAAGTATTGGCGCGGCGAACGCTTTCCGCGTCGATCTCCTGTAATTTTGTCAAAGCCTCTTTAGCTTCCGGCAGAGGACATGCACGCAGATAATTGACAACAGGGACACGAACCCAGTTGTTCTCTGGATCAGCATCGGTGAACAACTTCACCAAACGATCGATCTGAGTCCAGTCGCTCCAGCGTGCAAGGTCAGGAATCACCAAGTCGGCAAGATCCTTACGATCCAAAACATAGTGGAGCGATTCCACCAGTGCAGTCCGCGGGATTACATCACCCTCGGTGCCGTGAAAACGAACTGCCATGATGGCCGCGTAGGTATCCGCATAGGGTGCCTGTTTATTAGCCAAGAACAATTCGTTGACGAGCCCTAAGCCTTTTTCTCCTGACAAAGTCAGATAGCAGGCGATGAGTGCGTCGAGTCCACCCCGAGTACTTTTTTGGGTGCTTCGTAACATTTTTTCTAGTAGCGGCAGATCTTTTTCGTCGCCGCTAACACCCAGCATGGTCAGATACAGACGCTTGCGATCCGTCGCCATTTCAGGGTCGCTGAGCCACTCAACCAATTGATCGTGATCCATTTCGGGACCCAGTTTCTTCACTGCGTCATAAGGAGCGATCGCGAATTCATCATACGCATCACGCGCCAGCATCGACTCTTTGTCTTGAAGGTACAAATGATAAAAGCGAAGCCGCTCGAGCGGATCATCTTCTAACTGAGTGATATTGGAGACATACTTCTCGGCTCGCTCACTGATCGGTAAGCACGACCACTGCATCTCAGGCGGATCGACACCTGACAACATGAATCGTCGCCCGACCGTCACATCACCGTAGTACACGGCGTTGACTTTTTGGCCAGCACGGACCAGTTCTCCACCCTTAAGCACGGTTTCGACTTTCATCAGGACGGCGCCAGATTCTTTATCCCGATCAGAATCGCTTTGGATCGCAGTGGCGATCACAACCGCATCCATCGCAGCCATTTCTTGCCGTAGCGTTTGAGAAACCGCGTTGCAGAATGGGCAGGCCATCACTCGATCTGGAACCAACATTGCTGCGGTGACGAGCGTGAGGATCAAAACATTGAACGGTCGGCGACGGAAAATCCGCATCTGAACTACCGATGTTTGAAGGGTGTGTAAAAAGTGTTCAGGGCGGATTCACGATCGAAATCGGATAATTTCCCCCCCGGGGTTTCCCCGAGTCTACCCGGCGAGGCGGCAGACCACCAATCCTTAATCATAGGTGGCCCAGACCACCGGTGAGAAGAGATTACTCGGAAGTCATTTGGAGGCATTTGTCATTTTCACGGCAAAATCCCACCCTGAACGACTCAACCGATGGTCTGGAATGTGCCGATAGTGACGGTACGCAGGCTCTGCGGTCGATTGCTGCGCGCGGTTTAGACGTGTGCAGGCAACCCCCCAGATCCAGCAACGACCCAGAATTTGGCATACTTTTACACGATTTGCTGCTCCCTTGGGCAGTCCATCGTTCGTCTCGAGGGGGGACGCTGTGATGCTTCGTCATCTTTTAGTTGCCGCCGTGCTGTCCTGCAGCTACGTCGCTATTTCCGACCAGGCCTCGGCGGACCAACGAGCCTATGGCCGGGCTTGGGGTGGGCAAGCCGATTCCCGTGATTGGAACCGGTTTTACCACTATCCGTACGTTTACTATCCCCAGAACTTCTGGGGGCAAGAATACTTTCGCAGCAGCGACAGTATGTATCACCGGTATCCGTCGGAAATGCGGATTCCGGTCTACAACAAGCAGTGGCACAACTACTACCCAAGTCCACGCCGATTCCACTCCGGCCACCATTTCATGCTGGACGTGTTTTAGGCCGACGCTGAGAGGGGATTGGCCGCTTCTGCGCCTAACCGCAACCCACCCTCGCATGATCTCTGCAGGGCTGGGCCAGAATCCGGTTGTGATTGACAGAAAATCGGCCAGGAAACCCGTCGATGGCAAGCGGCACCCAAACCCGACCGTTCCTGCGGCTACTCGAAGCATCGGGTAGCCCGCTGTATGTAATCGGACCTCAGGAAGACTTGGTTTACCTGTCTTCTGGGTGCGCGGATTGGCTGGGTGTCGATTTGGAGCTTTTGTTGAATCGACGGTGCGTTGCCGGATCTCCGGTTTCAGACGAACCGTATGATCGGCTTGCTGCTGCACTGTCACCACCCACTGGGCTGTCCAAGCGCGGAACCGCTTCACTACGGATTCAGCCTCCAGCGATTGGTGAGATTCGTCCCGAAGCCATCGAAGTCCGATTCACCCGGGCCGGAGATCACGATAAGGCAATCACGATCGCCGTCGGCGGGACGTTCGATGATCGAGTCATCGATCAGGAAATCCGTGATGCAGTTGCGTTGCGGAGCCAGCTCGACAGTTGGCGAAAAAAACATTCGGAGTTCACAAACCTCGTCACTGCTGGGCAATCACCGGCCGTCCGAAGGCTTCGCCGAAGACTCCGTGTAGCGAGCTCAACTCGCATCGACTTTTGTCTTTGCGGACCGCGCGGATGCGGCAGCGAGTCCATCGCCAGAAACATCCACCAGGCGTCGTCAGCCAACGAGCCCCTCATTGCGGTAGATGGGTCTTTAATGGATCCAGAATTGCTTGACGCCGTCCTGTCGCCGATTATTCATCCACTCACTGAGTCACCGCAATCATTGGCAACCGCTTTGGTGCGTGGCTTAGACGAGACGCCACCAGAAGCACAACGAAGACTTGTCGAGATCTGGCAAACATTCGGTGGTCGATTGCGAATGATCGGACTCTGCAGCAGGCAACCTGCTGTTCTGTTTGAAACTGACAATGCCAAAAGCGATGCGGCGTCTTCCCTGATCGTTGATGATATCTCCCCCGAAGGAATCAGTGTTGATTTGTGGGAAATTCTGACAGCCTTGACCGTGACCATCGAGCCTTTATCAGAACGAGTTGAAGACTTACCGTTATTGGCAGCCGCTATTCTGGATAGACGGCGAGCTCTTGGAGAAGGCACTGCGGAACGCTTCAGCCGCGCAGCCCTTGATGCCTTTGTCATTTATCCGTGGCCCGAAGACTACCAGGAACTTGAGGAAGCAATCCGACACGCAATCCGCTCGTCACGCAGTGAAACCATCGGAATCGAACAATTGCCCTTAGCTATTCGGTCCTACCGACCTGGATCTGGCTCGGTCGCCGCTAAACGCCTTAATATCTCGCTAGATGATGCCTTGAGTCGATTCGAATTGCGAATGATTCAACAGGCACTGGAAGCGACGAACGGAAATCGCGCCGAAGCCGCTCGTCGACTCGGCATCAGTCGAGCTCGCTTGCTTAGACGAATCGATCCACCAAAGGCAGATTGAAGCCCGTGAATACCGAATCCAAACGTTTTCGAGAGTGACGCAAAATGCTGGATGCTGATATTCGGCGTTGGGCTGTTTGCGAATGCGACCAACGCTGGCACCGCGCAATCCGAAGGTTCGGACCGGCCATGACGCCCGATCCACTTGTTTTGGATGTGGTCGAGTCAGATACCTCTTCGATCGTTGATGCTCTGATCCCAGAGCTTCCCGCCGTCGTACTTTGGGAGGTCGAACCAATTTCGCTACGAGAATCTGCACATCAGTTCATCAAAACGAACGAGAGGTTCCCTCTCGCCCTGCAACTGGTAGCCGATGGCGGGCTGTCGGTCCGCGAGCGATTGCTGCTGGCCGAATTTCCGGTCGCCGTGTTGCTTCGGCAACCCGAACAGTTGCCGAAGATTCGGCCGCTGATTGAGGGCCACTTCGCATCTGCCGCACAACCCGTAGACTGATTGCCTGCCGCGATTCGGGTTCGGATTCGACAATATTTTTCCCGCATTCAAGTCGTTCAATACCAGCCATCCTGCCAAGCACTGATTTTAGAAAAAAACGCTGATTCATGAGCACTCAGAACATCGAAACCATTGAAAAGATTGTCGGCGAATATCCTGACCCCGAAACTGGTCGTTCCCTTCGCTCGATGGGCCAAGTCAAGGAGGTTTCGGTCGATGATTCCTCCGTCATCGTCACGATCGCGTTGACCACGCATTCAATGCCGATCCGTGAGGACGTTGCCGAGGCAATCGAATCTCGGATCGTCGCTGCCGTCCCGGGTAGCCAAGTGAAGTTGAATTTCGTGATTCACGAACGACCACCGGCAAGAATCGGTCAAATTGGGTTGCGGGCCAAAAGTGTGATCGCGGTCGGCAGCGGTAAGGGCGGCGTTGGGAAGAGCACCGTCGCCGCATCAATCGCTCTCACTTTGCGACGTTTCGGTGCCAAAGTTGGACTGATGGATGCTGATGTCTACGGTCCCAGCATTCCTCACTTGCTAGGACTTTCTGGACGCCCATCGGTCTCTGCAGCCAAGCGGATCGAACCGATCAAACTTGGTGAGGATATGCCCGTGATGTCGATGGGTTTTTTGGTGGAACCGGACCAAGCCGTGATTTGGCGCGGACCTATGCTGCACGGTTCGATCAACCAGTTCCTCGGTGAAACAGAATGGGGCGATCTTGATTATCTGATCATTGACATGCCACCAGGAACCGGTGACGTGGCACTCACGCTTTCTCAAGCACTGCCGCTCGCGGGGGCAGTCGTTGTCTGCACGCCGCAAGAGGTCGCTCTCCTTGATGCGATTAAAGCAATCAGCATGTTTCGTAAAGTGAACATTCCGGTTCTCGGAATGGTTGAGAACATGAGCGGTTTCCGCTGTCCTGATAACAACAAGATCTATGACATTTTTGGACGTGGCGGGGCACGAGAAAAAGCCGAAGAGCTAACGGTTCCATTCTTGGGCGCACTGCCAATCGAGATCGCACTTCGTACTGCGGGCGATGAAGGACGATTAGCCGAAGTCATCGAATCGGATGCCGCGGCGAGAGCACCTATCGATGCAGTGACCCAAGCTTTAGTGCGAAATTTGGCCGCCAAGGCATCCGCCAGTCCACCCAAAGCTTCCTTACCAACCCTCTAAACGACTGTTCTAACGACGTTACCAAGGGCAGTCCCGCGACAAACAGCGATCACTGAATCGCTTGTAAAAAATTCTCGCTCCTGGGATTGCTCTGCCTTTACCTAAGTGGTGTTGTCAGAACTGGATCGTCCAACCGGCGACAGAGCGTCGCCAGGGGCGTTTTCGTGCCGCCAATCGATTTTTGATTCGCCCCTTACGAATTGCCAGCCAATTGAAGGGATCGGCTGAACCGACGGACGAGTGATCGCACTCGGTCGCTGGCGGATTTGCGAAGTCGCCACCTCTAAAAGTAATTGCGTTCGCAGATGCAGATCTCGCAAAGCAGTCCCCGAGCGAATCCTGCAGGTGGGGCTTGGGAAGCGGTTGGATAAAAAAAGCCGCACTGAGGACGAATCCCCAATACGGCTTTTTGTTTCTTAATTCGGTCTCGAAAGACCAAACGGTTGGCAACCTAGCGACGCTTCTTAGCGGCTTTTTTCTTAGTCGAACGCTTCTTAGTAGCCTTCTTTTTGGTTGCTTTCTTCTTAGCAGCCTTTTTCTTGGTTGCTTTCTTTTTGACGGCTTTCTTCTTAGTCGAACGCTTCTTAGTAGCTTTCTTCTTAGTCGAACGCTTCTTAGTAGCCTTCTTCTTAGTCGAACGCTTCTTAGTAGCCTTCTTCTTAGTCGCCTTCTTTTTTGCTTTCTTCTTGGCCACGTTTTTCCTCCGCTGAGAAAGGAAACGCTGGCGAGTCCTCGTGACTTTTAAAGCGACGCTTTAGAAGCCACCGGCCACGGCTCGCCAACCGTCGTTGTGATTGAGTCTTGAAGCTTTGATGTCCAACATCTATCCGTACTTCGCCTCTCAACCGTAAAAAACTGCGGCTAACTTTACGCGCTTCTACAGATTCCGCAACATCTTTTTCCAAAAAAAAGTGCTTGCGTGGAAAAAAATTTTTGATATGCGAAACCCGATATCGCCTTGAATCTGTGCATCCGCGCCGCAGAGACACATCCAAATTGCGCGCGAAGCGGTCTTTTTCTGTGTGCACATCGCTTTTCAACAGCGGCATTTTGAAGGTCGTAGCGAGACAACAAAGCACCATCTTGCGCTCTCAATTTTCACCTCGAACGCAATGAAAAAAGTTGATGCGTGGCGAATTTTAGAGCGTCGAAACGTTACTGAAACCACGTGTTTTCCAACGCTTCAACAACTTTTGCGCAACCCTCCACTGCCCAATTCGCTATCCGTATCGTGATCCGTTGATCTGTTCGACCGCTTGGTAGCTCGACACACCAAGCACCAGAAACATGATGCACAAGAACTGCTGCCCGTTAGTGAATCCGTAGAACGCCATGAAGCCCGCTACGATCACACTGACCCACAAAGCTTGAACAATATTTCCACCACCCAATAAAATAATCGATCTCATGATATGGCCTCCATCGAGCGGCCAAACGGGAATTAAATTCAACAAGGCCCACAAGACGCTGGGGAACATATAGAACGTCACCAAGGCAAAGAGCCCAGGAGAATCAAGCGCTAATTCCTTGCCTTCCAAAGTCCCAGGGATACTTGCAAAGGGTCCAGGCATCCATTCGAGCACCGTCAACCGATAGCCCATCGAAACGACGACACCACCAAGGACCGCCGCTGACAACAATTGAGCCAATGGGCCGGCGAAGGAGACCCAAATGTCTTGCTTGGGGTTCAATCCACCCGATCCACGACTCGACGAAAACGAGCTCGTCGGAATCGCCAAACCGCCAAGATAGTAAAGGACGATTGAGGCTCGAATCCCATTCTGTCGAAATGCCAAAGCATGCCCGAGTTCATGAATCAAAATCGAGACGAAAAGACAGACGGTCCATAGCAACCATAGCGGAAGGACCCCTGGGCTGAGCACGCCGAGCATGGCGAGCATGTCGTCGAGATATTGGACCAAGCCGTATCCATATAACAAAGCAGTGGCCCAAAACGACCAAGCCACACGGACTGGAAAACCGAGCAGCTCAAAACGCAAATCGTACGGCGATTGCCCTGGTTCTTGAATCAACATACCGCAAAAAGTCCCGAAGAAGTTGTCAAATTTCCATCAGAGCGAAATGGTGCGTGCCACCGGTCTCGGTAACGCTTTGATAATGAGAAGGGACGGCGACTCGCACCATCTCGTGCCAACCATTTCGATAGCTGCCTCCATGCCACTCCAACGACCCCCTCCGCCCTACCGAAAGAAAGCCTTGTCAGTTCAAGTTAGCAATCAGAAAAGCCCACAAATCGGCATACTCATCGATCCTTTTGCTGACGGGCGTTCCCGCCCCATGACCGGCGCGAGTTTCGATCCGAATTAGTGTTGGGTTTTCACATCCTTGCGCCGCCTGCAACGCCGCAGCAAATTTGAAACTATGACCCGGCACCACACGATCATCTCGATCCGCAGTGGTCACCAAGGTCGCCGGATAGCATGTCCCAGCTTTAAGATTGTGCAAAGGTGAGTAAGAGAGCAAATTGTCAATCTGATCTTCTTCATCACTGCTGCCATACTCGGTCGCCCAGGCCCAACCGATAGTGAATTTGTGATAACGAAGCATGTCCATCACACCGACCGCAGGCAGGCAAGCACCGAACAAGTCAGGACGCTGTGTCATCACTGCACCGACCAACAGGCCACCATTGCTTCTCCCTTGCAACGCTAATCGGGATGGCTGCGTGTAATTTTTCTCGATCAAATACTCCGCGGCAGCAATGCAATCATTGAACACATTCTGCTTCTGCAATCGCATGCCAGCCTCATGCCACTCACGACCGTATTCGCCACCACCTCGTAGATTGGCCACCGCGTAAACGCCACCATTGGCAACCCAGGCAGCGGTAGCGGGAGAAAATCCCGGTGTGATCGAAATATTGAAACCACCATACCCGTACAACAGTGTCTTATTGGAACCATCCAACTTTGAATCACGCCGACGAGTTACGATGATCGGAATTTTCGTTCCATCGGCACTCTCGCAAAACAGCTGCTCCGTGACGAATTGGTCAATGTCTAAATCGATCTCGGGTTGTCGCCACAAGGCGAATTCACCGTTGGCCAGATCAATCCGATAGATCGACGTCGGGGTCACATAATTGGAAAACGAAAAGAAGGTTTCACTAGCGTCTTGCCGCCCACCAAATCCGCTCACGGTGCCAACACCTGGAAGGACTAACTCGTCCTGCAATTCACCACTGATCTCGTGGCGCGTGACCTTGGCTCGTGCATCTTTTAACCAACTGGCGTAAAACGTCTCACCGAACAGGCTGATGGACTCGAGGACGTCCTTCGTCTCGGCGATGACCTCGCGCCACAGATCGCGGTTTTCAATTCCCGCCTTCACGGCAATCAAACGGCGTTTGGGAGCTGCGTTATCGGTCACGAAGTACAACGTGTCATCCACTGACGCCACCCACTCATATTCAGCGTCGAATCCAGTAATCAGTGGGATAACATCCGATTCCGAATCCCGTAAGTCTTTAATGAAGATTTGAGCCTTCGGCTCGCTGCCCTTCCAAGTTTGAACCACCAAGTAACGACCATCGTCGGTCACGATCGGTGAGAATCCCCACTTTGGATGATCGGGACGTTCGAGAATCAACTGATCTTCGCTTTGTGGTGTGCCCACACGGTGAAAATACAGCCGCTGATTTTCATTCGTCCCAGTCAATTCCTCACCTTCTTGGGGCTCGGCATAACGTCCGTAAAAAAATCCGCTGCCATCTGGTTTCCAAGCAATCCCACTGAACTTGACCCACTCGACGACATCGGGGAGATCTTTTCCTGTCCTCACATCGCGGATTTTCCAAGTCCGCCAATCGCTACCCCCATCGGCAATTCCGTAGGCGAGTAATCGGCCATCTTTACTGACTGCTGTTCCCGCCAAGGCTACCGTCCCGTCCTCGCTCAATTGATTTGGGTCAAGCAAGACGGTTCGTGCCGCGTCCAGCGATTTTGCTTTGTAGAGCACACTTTGGTTCTGCAATCCGTCGTTGTGCGTGTAAAAGTAATTTTTTCCTTTGTAGCTTGGCATTCCATAACGCTCATAATTCCACAAACGTTCCAATTGCTTGTGTATTGCTTTACGTTCGGGAATCGACTGCAAGAATGCTTGCGTCACCTCGTTCTGCGCCTCGATCCAGGCCGCTGTTTGTTCACTCTCGGTGTCTTCCAGCCATCGGTAGGGATCCGCAACCTTGCGGCCTTGGTAGTCATCGACAACATCAACTTTTTCAGTGGTGGGGTACTTCATTGCGACGAGCCGAATGGTCGGCGAATTGTCCTGTGCTAGCAAATAATGGGGCATTCCAAAGCAAGCCAAGGCAGTCAGCAGTGACACCGGCAGGCGAAAACTTTGTAGATTCACTGGTTCATCCTTCTGCAAGGGCGGTGGCATATCGATCGAGTCGCGTCGAGCACGACAACACTCAAGATACCCGAGTTGAGGAAAAGGAACGCGTTGTTAGGGGCACAAAATTCTCGTAGGACGGGGATCCGCTGGATCACCCAGTCAATGGACTTGTTGTGGTTGCGTAGTCCGCTGGCTCCCGTCGCAGCAGCTTGCATCACGGGCGTTCTGATCGATGCGTTGGTTTGCTGTGGACCGCTGAGCTCTGAACTTTGGTTCATCGCCTGGGCAGTCTTAGGCATTGGGCTGGGGCTCGGCTTGGGATTTAGGCTGGGAATCGTCAGGTCCGTTGACCGACCGCCGGCAAACTGGCTGACCCGCGCGATGCTTGGGTTGCTATTTGTGGCTGTCGGCGGCACCGCGCAACGACTCTCTGACTTGCGCTATGACAGTGCCGCCATCCTGTCACTACTGTCGAATACCCCGCAGCCGGTTGTCGTCGAAGGCATCATAGAACAGCCGAACTCCCTTCGGCGGAACGCCTTCTCACACCGCCACGGCCGGGATCCTTGGCAAACACTCGTCAGATTGAAATTGAATCAAATTCGTGTTGGTCAACACTTTCAGGCCTGTGATGGCCACCTGCGTGTGGCGATCAACGGTCGTAATGACCAGATTGCCACCGGAGACTCTGTTCGCCTGTTTGGAACATTGAGTCGACCGGGTGCCGCTTCGAATCCTGGCACGGTCGATCTACGAAAGGTGGATCGTCGACGCAACATTCATGCTCAGTTAGATGTTGCCTCGATCGATCACGTGCAGTTGCTGCATCGTGAGCAAGCATTTCTCCGTCGAATGGTGGCGATGCTAGCGACTCATGGCCGAAACCAGCTGCTTCTCGCGAATGGTCCACAAACAGGCCCGCTGGCGGTCGCTTTGGTGGTTGGACAACGTGATCTCGTTGACAACGCGACACGAGATCTGCTGATGGTCACTGGGACTGCACATTTGCTATCGGTCAGCGGTTTGCATTTGGCGATCGTTGTATTGCTCACTCATTGGATCACCATTGTGCTGCGGTTACCGGCAACGCCAAAACTCTTGACCGTGCTGATGGTGTGTCTGCTTTACACCGCAATCACAGGTGCTCGACCGCCCGTACTCCGCGCAGCTGTACTGGTCGTATTTCTGTTGCTGGCGAACTGGATGCGGCGACCGATTCAGCCACTTAACACCCTATCACTAGCAGCGATCTTGTTAACGCTGTTCAATCCCGAACTGGTATTCAGCGTAGGTGTGCACTTGTCTTTTTTGGCGGTAACAACGTTATTAATTTGTGGACAGCGAGAATCTGCACAAACAACCGCTGTGCAACAGAAGCTTGAACGTGAACGGCAACTGGCGGCACTCGTGGATGCCGAGCAATCAAGATTGCGACGTGTGACCGGTGCTTTATTCGGTCGATTTATAAAACTGATTTGGCTGAGCGGTTGCGTCTCTGTGATCAGTTTGCCAATGGTCTGGTATCACTTTCACGTAATCCCACTGATAAGTGTTGTCAGTAATGTTTTGCTGGCACCTTTGTTATTCGTCGCCCTCGCATCAGGTCTTGCTTTGATCATTGCGGGATGGGTTTGGTGGCCATTAGCAACATGCTTTGGTTTTACCTGTCATGCCTCTTTATCGACCATTCGTTGGATCGTTGAGACCTCTGCACAAATCCCCTGCAGTCATTTTTGGCTACCATCGCCACCGGGCTGGTGGGTCGCTGGATTCTACGTGATCGTTGCAGGGTCTTTCTTGCTTCGCGCAAGTTACCTTACTTCGACGTTACGGTATGCATGGATCGTGTCTTGGGTCACCTCCGCTGTCCTGCTGGCGATACAGCCAACGCCTTTGGATAAGGGAACGTTGGAAGCAACGTTTGTGGATGTAGGTCATGGCACGAGTGTGGTGATTCGTCTCTCTCCAAATGACGTTTGGCTTTACGACTGTGGTCGGTTGGGAAATGATCACCACAGTAGTCGGGGGATTGATTCGACGCTTTGGTCATTGGGAGTCACACATCTGCGCGGTGTTTTCCTATCGCATGCGGACGCCGATCATTTTAATGCGTTACCGGGATTGCTCCGTCGATTTACGATTGATGAGATCTTGACGCCGCCTGGCATGCTGCAGGAAGACGAACCGGCTCTCGAAGCCATCACCCAAGCGATTGACAGGGCAGAAGTTCCCGTTCGTGAACTGTCAGCAGGCATGTCGATGCGATGCGGCGACAAGCGTCTTGACATTCTGCATCCGCCAGCCGAACGAATTGCGGGGAGTGACAACGCGAATAGCCTCGTGATTCGGATGGATGCAGCGGGCCGATCACTTATCTTGCCGGGCGATTTGGAGGAGCCGGGAATCGCGTATCTGATCAACCAACCACGGCCAGCGGTTGGCGGATTGTTGATGGCCCCGCACCACGGCAGTTTGACGGTCGATGCTCGCGCAGTTGTTCATTGGGCAAGACCAAGAGAGACGGTAGTCAGCGGTGGCCGTCGTTCTCGTCGCCCGGAAGTAATAGAGATGCTCCGAACGACTGGGTCAAATGTCCACCTAACCATCACAAGCGGCGCAATCCGAATTCGTATCGATCACCGAGGTAATATGGAGACGCGATATTGGCTCAATTCGCCTTGGCGAACAGGACCTTCGCGCTGACATTTTCTGAAGACGGTGTACGATTGAGGGTAGCGAGCAGGTCGTTCGCCTACGGCGTACAAAGCTACGGCGTACAAAGCTCTGGTCAGATGTTTGAGTGCTTGGATCGGTTGGTCTCCTACATGAGACGGACAAACATGGGACCAAGCTATTATCGACGGCTGCATCAGAGCGGGCGTCCAAACCAGAACTGGTGACCAAACTCATACATCGCTACTTCCACATGCGAGTAAGAGCGATGGGTGTTTGAGTTCATAGCCTGCTCCGATTGAGTTTCAAAACACTCTCCCCCACACATTCATGCTGGCCATCCTCCGCGAAATCTCCATCGCCTGCTTTTTCACTAACTACTTGGTAGTTTTGGTGTTGGAGTTGTTGCGGTTGGCCGGCCGTATTCCGGGCCGCGGCTTGCTGGTCATTGTAATGATGGTGTTGGGACTTTTTACCCACACTTGTTACCTCTTGCTGCAGGCCACCGCCGGTGAAATTCAGGGAGGCGAAAACGAGATAGGACTCTGGGCAACGTGGTCGGACTGGTCGTTGCTCGTCGCGTTGGGATTAGCCGTTTGTTTCTTCGTTGCCTATCTGCGGCGGCCCGACACAATCGTCAGCTTTTTTTTCCTACCAGCCGTTTTGGCAATGATTGGATTCGCTATCGCGGTGTCCGACCTCGCACCCTTCTCACGTAACGAAGCCGTGGAGGTTTGGCGTCGTGTGCACGCCTTGGCGATGATGATCGGATCAGGTGCCGTATTGACTGGGTTCATTGCGGGTGTGATGTATCTGGTTCAATCTCGTCGACTGAAGAAAAAAAGAGCTGGTTCGGCGTTTCGTCTGCCAACGTTGGAATCGCTGGGTAGGTTAAATCGTAGATGTTTGATCATTAGCACATCTGCTGTTGGCCTTGGCTTGCTGGCAGGAATCGTCATGAATCTGAACCAGTGGGGGCAGGTCGGGCTGTCAGATCGAGGAGTTCTATTCTCGTTACTGTTGCTGTTGTGGCTCTGCGGTGCAACCTGTTTGGATTACTTTTATGAACCAGCCAGCCACGGTCGAAAAGCGGTTTATTTAACACTCGCAAGTCTCGGATTTTTGATTCTGGCGATGATCGGTGTGTTGACCGCGCCACATGGTCAAAACCCAGATGAACAGTCGAAGCTCCACACCCCATCAACAACTCAAGTGGCACTGCTCTCACGTAATACTAACCAGACGGCAAATCTATCTAACGACTACGCGAGCGGTTCAATGCCGGCTAAACGGCTGCCCAAATTACAGGGGGCAAACGAATGAAACTGCAAATGATCGGATGCAGCCATCATGACGCAGCAGTGGAATTTCGAGAAAAGATCTCGTTCTCCACAAACGAGGTCAACGCGGCCTTGGTTACCTTTCGCGAAAGGTACCCTTCAGCTGAACTTGTGCTCTTAAGTACATGTAACCGCGTCGAGTTGTACGCCACCGGCGGGAATGACTTCCATGTCGACCAAGATGCGGTGGTTGACTTTCTGGCAGACCAGCAACAACTGCAGCCCGATGAAGTCGTCGAACAGATGATTTATCGGGTGGGGTCGGACGCCGTTGAGCATCTTTTTACCGTCGCGGCTAGTTTGGACAGTATGGTCGTGGGGGAAGCCCAGATCTTGTCGCAGGTCAAACAGGCCTATGACTTAGCGTGCAACAGCGGAGCGGCAGGTCCACTCACCCACAGCGTATTCCAGGCTGCCAATCGCGCCGCCAAACGTGTTCAACACGAAACGTCGATTCACCGGCGTCGAGTAAGCGTTCCTAGTGTGGCGGTTGGAGAAGTCGCTGCGGAAGTGTTTGACACACTAAGCAATAAGCGGGTTGTACTCTGCGGCGCCGGAGAGATGGGAGAAGAAACGCTTCGATATTTAAAACAAGCAGGTGCGAGTGATCTTTGTGTTTTAAACCGAACCTACGAGCGTGCTGTCGCCCTAGCGACTGCATTCGGCGCCGAATCGGCTCCATGGGAAACACTCACCGACCAAATCGTTGACGCTGATTTAATCATTGGGACGACATCTGCGGCAGATCCCATTTTGACTGAGGCAACTTTCCGCCCGTTGCAACTCAAGCGTCGAAACCGAGAGTTGTTGATTCTAGATCTGGCCGTACCTCGTGATTTTGAGGCATCGATCGGTGATCTCCCCAGCGTCTATCTCTACGGGATCGACGATTTACAAACGGCCTGCGAACGAAACCGCCGCGAGCGGAAAAAAGAATGGCCCAAAGCAAAACAGATTATCACCGAGGAAACCGAGCGATTCATGCAGGCGATTAATCACCGCGCCACTGGGCCAGTGATCCGCCGCCTTCGCGATCAGGCCCAAGAGATCAAGAGTGACGAGCTGGATCGTTTAATCAACAAGTTACAGTTAACCAATGGCGATCAAGTGGCTCGAAAAGAAATCGAGAAGTCTTTTGACCGGTTGATTAACAAGCTGTTGCATCCACCACTGTCTTCGCTTCGTGACGATGCTGCCGATGGACACAAACGTGGTTTGGTCGAAGCACTCCGACAGCTATTTCAGTTAGGCGAAGATTGAACGGGATTTATCAATCCCAAGCGTCGTCGTCATCATCGTCGAGCTCGTCATCGTCATCGTCCCAGTCGTCTTCGTCGTCGTCGTCGTCGAGCTTGTCATCATCGTCATCCCAGTCGTCGTCTCCATCCTCGTCGTCATCGACTTCTTTCCAATCTTCTTCTGCTAGATCGTCGTCTTCTTTGCTGTCGACCTCATCATCGTCGTCATCTTCGAGTTCATCTGGGTCGTCGTCGTCCCAATCATCATCTTCCCAGTCGCTTCCTTCATCGTCATCGTCATCGTCATCGTCGTCATAGAAGTCGTCATCATCGACGGCTGCTGGCTGACTAGCGTCAGTGGACGCATGGGTTGGCGTTGCAACGCACTCGATAGCACCTTGCACTTCAAAATCAGTCTCTGCAAGAACTGGCGCGACGGTCGTGCTCACGACAGGCTCCTTCGTGGATGTCGACAAATCATCAAGGGTTGAAACGGAATCTTCGGGAATCGGATCTTCCCGTAGAGTTTGCCACTGAATCGAAGGCAAAGCATCTACATTCGGCAATCCAAAGAGTTGTAAGAAACGTTTGGTGGTGCCGTAAAGATAGGGACGCCCTAACTCTTCGCCACGACCGACAATTCGAACCAATTCTCTTTCCATCAGCTGGCGTAACAATTCGCCACAGGCCACGCCACGAATCGCCTCGGCATTGGCTCTTGAAACGGGTTGGCGGTAGGCGATTACCGCCAATGTTTCCAGCATGGGTGTTGATAATCTTAGCGGTGCCGGGACATGACCAAGTCGAGCAAGCCAAGGGGCCAATTCTGGACGTGTCAGCAGTCGGTAACCACCGGCCACATGCTCGACTCGCAAAGCCCGTCCCAGCGTGTCGTAAACGTGGTTAAGTTGGCGGACAAGTGTACGGGCCTCGGTGGCGTCCGCCAAGTGAGCTAATTGGGCAAGTTTCCTCGGATTCAGCGGTGTTTTAGCCAACAGCAGCACTGCCTCGGCCCGCATCCGCGCGAGCCTTGGGTCCTCCTCAGCCTCAGCTTGCGGTACGTTCCGAATCGGATCGCCGAGACCCAGCCGTGTGACGTCGTAAGGCCGCGATATCCACTTAAAACATCCTCGAGGTGGTGCACAACCATCCCATCGGTCTCGATTCGACAACACCAACGTCGAGCTTCGTTGCCACTCGGCTCGACCAGGATTTCTCGCAGGGGACGAATTTTGCTTCATGCCTTAGACTGTTTTGGTAGAAATCGGTAACGTCATGTTTGAGGCCGGAAAGTCTGCGGTGCGACTCTCGATACCATTTTGATCGCCACCGGGCGGCAGAAGGGTTACGATTGTTTCGGAAAGATCACTTAACCTTGCAGCTGTGTCCACCTCGGTTTCACTTCCCCACTCTCTGCGTCGATCAGTGACTAGAAAAAATCGTACGGTCAAACGCTGGTTCGTGGGGATCGCATTTCTGGCTGTGATGGTAGTGATCTTTTTCGTTATCCGCGCGCAGGGTTACGTCGAAGGCGTGGAATTTTCGCCAACTCACTTCCAACAACGTCAATTTAGCTTTTATGAGATCCCACTCATTCACAGCCAAATTACACCGATCAGACGCACCAGTGCGACACCAAGAACGGCCACTTACGTGCGACAATCTGGCCTAATCCCGACCGCATTCGGGCCCCCCACCGATTGGCACTTAGTGTCAATCTCTTGGGGACTCTCCGCTTCGAAGCCCGCAGATGCTCAGCTTCTCGTCGACCAACTCGAACTGTCAACTGGCTCCTCGGATTACTGGCGGGATTGGAGCAAGGATCATCCCCAACATGCAAAGGTTTTTTGGCCGGTCATCCAGAAACTGGCAATTCGAGAGCTTTACGTGTTGATGCCGCCATTGTTCGAAATCGCTCAAAACGATCAGTCGGCCGCAGATTTCGACGCTGCTATCAATGAACAACTGCAACGAGACTATTTCCAGCTAATCCAGGATATGCGTGAAGCTAAAAAGCCGGATCTCGCCCGAGAACTGCTCGTTGAGGCACTCGGCGACTTCCCTGACAACCAACCGCTTCAGAGTTTGCAGCAACCAGCAGACTGAACTGGGACAATCCGTGGCGATTTATCTCGATAACAACGCGACTACAGCGGTCGATCCCCGCGTCGCCCAAGCGATGATGGAGATTTTCTGCGAGGGTCCAGCAAATCCCGCCAGTCAGCACTCGCTTGGACGATCGGCTCGTGATCGAGTGGAGGATGCCCAAACCACCATCGGACGCTGCCTCGACACCCAGTTCGACGAACCAGGAGGGCCTCGCTTGATCTTTACCAGCGGCGGCACCGAGTCCAACAACTTGGCGGTAAACGGGATTTGCCCCGACGGACCGCTTGTCATTGGTCGGTTCGAACACCCGAGCTTAATCGAACCCGCCGAAGCCCTACAAAAAGCGGGCAGAACGGTTCGCTGGGTCGATATCAATCGTGGCGGCGAGATCTGCCTCTCGTCCCTGGAGCAAGCAATCGAGACTGATGGACAAATCGCTTCGCTGGTCACAGTGATGTCCGCCAACAACGAGACGGGAGTCCTGCAGCCAATTGAACAGGTCGCCCAAATCTGCCAACAGCGAGGTGTACCGTTACATGTCGATGCAACCCAATCCATCGGAAAAGTGCCGATTTCCTTAAAACGGCTTGGCGCAGCGGCTGTGACTTTCACCGCCCACAAATTTCATGGACCGGCGGGAATTGGCGGCTTATGGCTCAACTCAGGTGTTCGGCTCAAACCGATGTTTCATGGGGGCCAGCAACAACTCGAAGCGCGGCCTGGAACCGAACCAACTGCTCTGATCGTTGCGATGGCCCATGCGTTAGAGTTGGCAACTGAGGAAATGCCCGAAACGGCCAGGCAGTGTCGACATCTTCGTGATCGATTGGAAACCGCCCTTGTCGAGCGACACCCTGAATTAGTCGTTCAAGGAGCTTCTAAGAATCGCTTGCCAACGACAAGCTGTCTCTCCTTCTGCGGCATTGACCGCCAAACCCTGTTGATGGCTCTCGATTTGGCAGGGATCGCGTGCAGCAGTGGTTCTGCGTGCAGCAGCGGCAGCAGTCCACCGAGCCATGTGCTAGTAGCCATGGGTTGCCCAGATGAACAGGTTCGCTCGGCCCTCCGATTTGGATTGTCCAAGTTTTCCACCGCTGATGAAATTGAATCTTCAATCGAACTTATCTCCAATCATTTCAAGCGTTTAAGAAAAATATCAGCCGTGGATAACTGATGCGTTTTTGCTCGCTTTTCCGCAGAAACTGGTTACAATGCCAACGGTCTCGAAACCGTCTCCCTAGCCCAGTTTCGCTAGGCAATGTCTCCCGCTGAATCGAATCGCCCAACTGTGCTTGGCTCCGCCACTTCAACTGCTCCTGGCGAAGTCACCGATCAACCGGAACTGATTTCGTTCCCCTTGGAACGTCCTTCACTTCGAGGTCGGAGGCGAGGTTCTCAGGTTGGGCAAAGTGCCCTGCCCTATTTCCTGTGCGGTGACGAGAATCGCCTCGTTGGATATTTGGCGACCACAGAGGCTCCAATCTTTGAGCTTGGAAACCCACTGTTGTTAGTGGGACCGACGGGATCTGGAAAAACAGCGATCGCCATGCATTTAGCGGCCCGTCGGGTCGCTGCTGCGAATCAACCAACCCCACCTACAGTGCTGTACCAGACCTCAGTTGATTTCGCTCGACAATTTGCGGAAGCCGTCGCATCGGATGATTTACCCCACCTCCAGCAGCAACTTTCCGAACCGGAAGTGCTAATTTTAGATGACTTGCACCTGATCGCCGACAAGCCCGCCGCCCAGGAAGAGTTAGCGCTTCGCGTCGAAAATCGCTGTTTGGCATCGCAGTCGACCATTTTGACGTGTCGACGACTGCCTTCTGAAGTGCGTGGAATGCGGCCGTTATTGATCAGCCGAGTACTACCTGGCTTGACTGTCCCATTGGATTTGCCGAGTGAACAAACCCGCCGCCAACTTCTCCGGGAACTGGCTGACAACTACCAACTCGAGATGAGTGAAACGCTAATCTCGGAATTAAACGCTGGTCTTGAATTAGCCCTTCCTTGCCGCTCGCTGGAAGCAGCAGTGAAACAGCTATCGCTGTGGCGTCGAATGCGCAATTTACCCGTCAATTCCGAGGCTATTCAAAGCGCGATCGAAATTGTTGGGCAATCACAAGATTTAACTCCTGCGATGATCGCCGGAGCGGTTGCAAAGCGTTTCCGACTGAAATTATCCGATTTGAGGAGCGGATCTCGAAAGCAACATTTGGTGCGAGCCCGATCTTTGGCGATGACATTGTCACGACAAATGACATCATTGAGCATGCATCAAATCGGTGATTATTTTGGCGGGCGTGACCATACAACGGTGTTACACGCGATTCGAAAAACGGAATCTTTGCTCGAGCAAGACGCCGAATTACGCCATATCGCCGATGATGTCAGAGAAAAACTCTCCACATCTTGATTTTTTTCGACCTGAATAACCTGTCGCTCCCATGTCGATTGTTGGTGCATTCCGGCGACCAGTTTGTCTGTACCCAATCCATGATGTCAGAAGACGTCGCAAAATTAAACGCTTTGCAACGCACACCAAACATTAAACCGACAGGTATTCCACAGCTATTGAATTTGCATAACTCTTTACGAAACAAGACTTTAGAGTTTTTGATGTCGTGTTTTCGACGATCATTTCAATCGCATTACGATGACGACGTTAAATAAATATTACTACCTCTAAGCAGATCCACACCAGACAATCGAACCGTCAGACTTAAGGGGCATGCAGTTCCGTTCATCAGACGGTAAAACATGCGACTCCCCTTCCAAGCGAATTGGAATGGAAAGTTCATCCTTTGGATCTCGCTGAAGTAACCATGAAAATTACCTGCCAACGAGAATCACTGACCAACGCGTTTGCGTTGGCTGCCAGCATCGCTCCTGCACGGTCACCCAAAGAAATCCTGCAAAATGTCAAGGTGACGGCAGCAGGTGGCAAAATCACACTTACCGCTACTGACATGGAAGTCGGTATTCGCTTGGATGTGGAGGAAGGTGTGGAGATCGAGACCGAAGGAACTGCCTTGTTGCCCGTGCAGCGAACGATGGCAATCCTGAGGGAAAGTAACGACGAGAGCCTGTCTTTTGAGACAGACGATTCAGGAATCCGTGTGCAGGGTTCTCACAGTCGATTTAGGTTGCCAGGCAACAATCCCGATGAGTTTCCTAGTGTTGCTGGCTTCGAGGAAGACAAGTACCACGTTATTCCTACCCGGCTGTTTCGCGAAATGGTGAAGAGAACCGTCTTTGCAACGGATGCGGAAAGCAGTCGGTTCGCACTGGGTGGTGTCTTGCTAGAAATGGAAGAGTCTCGTGTCAACGCGGTCGGTACTGATGGTCGACGCTTGGCTCGCATGGAGGGAGCCGGAGAGGCGATCGGAGGCCATCAAACATCCGGAACCAGCACGATCGTTCCAACTCGGGCAATTCAGCTAATAGAGCGAGCCCTGAGTGATAAGGATGAATCGGTGGATGTGGCGGCTCGCAGTAATGATCTCCTTGTTCGCACGCCACGGGCAATGATTTATTCGAGGTTAGTCGAAGGTCGCTACCCGAATTGGCGGCAAGTTTTTCCACAGCGCGAAAATGCGGTGCAGCTGGAGATGACGGTGGGACCGTTATTTGCCGCATTGCGACAAGCCGCCATTGTTACTGACCATGAGAGCCGCGGAATTGACTTCACCTTCGCCGATGGGACTTTGAAGCTGGAAGCCAGTACGGCGGAGATTGGAGAGTCTCACATCGATTTACCGATCGCCTACGACGGGGAACCGATTGTATTGACGATGGATCATCGTTACGTCGCTGACTTTTGCAAAGTGCTCGACAACGAAACCAATTTCATACTGGAAATCGAGTCGGGTGCCTCACCGGCCTTACTGACGACCGATGATGGCTACGGATACGTGATCATGCCGATGGCGCGTGATCGCTAGCCATCCCTGATTGTGGCTGAGTCCATCCAACCCAGCGTCCATTAAAACGAAAAGCCACCGAAGACAGGTTGTCCTCGGTGGCTTTAAAGTTCAAAAGTGTGAACGATTACTTGCTTTCGCCGCTGGGTTCGTCCCCTTCACTGGCCCCGACGCTTACCGGTTCCTCAGGCGCAGGTAGGCCTCGTGTTTCACCTTTGAAATCCAACCGCACGATTTTGACTTTCTTCCCATCGGCATCGGTCATCTTTCCGTCTTCGGCGGTTTGGACATCTTTTGCATCAATGCGTTGACCGTCTTCGTTTTCCAGAATGCCGGAAACGACGATGGTGTCCTTGCCCTCGAAAGCTCCACGGAGCAACTCTTCACTCAGTGGATCCTCGATTCGCTGCTCCAGGGCTCGACGGAGCGGACGAGCACCGTAATCGAGGTTGCTTCCTCGCTTGACGAGGAATTCCTTGGCGATGTCGGTCAATTCCAGATTCAAACCGCGTTCGACCAATCTTTCGCGAACCTTTGCCAATTCGAAGTCGATAACGCCCTTGAGGTCGTTATTGGTGAGGTGGCGGAAGATGATCGTATCATCCAGACGATTCAGGAATTCAGGACGGAAAACGCGTTCGATTTGATCCATCACCCGTTGTTTCATCGAATCGTAGCTGGCGTCGCCGTCTGGTTTCTGGAACCCGAATGCTGACTCATTCTTGATCGCTTCGGCACCAGCATTGGTGGTCATGATCAAGATCGTGTTCCGGAAATCGACATTACGGCCGAAGGAGTCAGTTAGACGACCTTCCTCCATGACCTGCAACATCATGTTGAAGACGTCAGGATGAGCCTTTTCAATTTCGTCAAACAGGACGACGGCGTAGGGGCGACGGCGAATTTTTTCCGTCAGTTGTCCACCTTCTTCGTAACCAACGAATCCGGGAGGCGCTCCGATCAGTCGGCTGACGTTGTGCTTCTCCATGTACTCGCTCATGTCGATATGGACGAGCGCGTCGGAGTCACCGAACATGTATTCGGCGAGGGCTTTCGCCAGCAAGGTTTTACCGACACCCGTGGGCCCGGCGAAGATGAAACAGCCGGTTGGACGCCGTGGATCTTTTAATCCGCTTCGGCTGCGGCGAACCGCTTTACTGACCGCGGTGACTGCGGCATCCTGGCTGACAACCCGTTTGTGGAGTTCTTCTTCCATCTGCATCAGCCGCAGGCTGTCTTCGGTTGACAGTCGGGTGAGCGGAATACCGGTCATCTTGCTGACCACTTCGGCAATGATCTCTTCATCGACGACGCCATCGGTTTGCTGGCTGCGATCTCGCCAATCTTGGGTGATCTGATCCTTTTTCTTGCGAAGTTTTTCAGCTTGGTCCCGCAGATTGGCTGCCTTCTCAAAATCTTGATTGGCGACCGCGTCTTCTTTTTCCTTGTTGAGCTTTTCGACTTCCTCGTCGATTTCCTTGAGATCTGGTGGTCGAGTCATCGTGCGAAGTCGTACACGTGCTCCCGCTTCATCGATCACATCGATCGCTTTATCCGGTAAGCAGCGAGCCGTGATGTATCGCTCGCTCATCTCGACCGCAGCAACCACTGCATCGTCGGTGAATTGGACGCGGTGATGCTCTTCGTAGCGGCCTCGCAAACCTTTCAGGATCTCGATGGTTTCGCTCTTACCAGTTGGCTCAACGATGATTTCTTGGAAACGCCTTGCCAGGGCATTGTCCTTCTCGATGTACTTTCGATACTCATCTAAAGTTGTTGCCCCAATGCACTGGATTTCACCCCGTGCAAGAGCTGGTTTCAAAACATTTGCGGCATCGATTGCCCCTTCAGCACCGCCGGCGCCGACCAGGGTATGGAGTTCGTCGATGAACAAGATCGTGTTTTTGACACGACGAACTTCCGTCATGACCGCCTTGATCCGCTCTTCAAATTGGCCGCGATATTTCGTTCCAGCGACCATCATCGCCAGGTCCAAGACTACAATCCGCTTTTCCGACAGGATCTCAGGGACTTCTCCCTCGATTACCCGCTGAGCAAATCCTTCGACGATTGCCGTCTTTCCGACACCAGCTTCGCCGAGAAGGACGGGATTGTTTTTTGTGCGGCGGCAAAGAATCTGAATGGCTCGCTCGATCTCTCGTTCGCGGCCAATGACCGGATCGAGCTCTCCCTTTTTCGCCAGTTCGGTCAGGTCGCGACCAAAGCTATCGAGGGCGGGTGTCTTACTTTTGCTGCTTTTCCCCGAGGGTGCGCTGCTCTCGCTTTCACGGCCACCACGCTCGCTGACCTCGGCCCCTTCCAAACCATGGCCGAGCAGGTTGAGGACCTCTTCTCGCACATCCTCGAGCTTTAAACCTAGATTCATGAGCACTTGGGCTGCGACGCCCTCCTGCTCTCGCAAGAGGCCCAACAAAATGTGCTCGGTCCCCACATAGCTGTGATTCAGGTTGCGAGCCTCTTCCATCGAGTATTCGATGACTTTTTTCGCTCGAGGCGTTTGCGGCAATTTGCCAACGGTCACCATTTCGGGACCGCTTTGAACCAGTTTCTCGACTTCCAGTCGGATCTTGCGAAGATCGACTTCGAGATTTTTCAAAACGTTCGCAGCTACACCACTACCCTCTTTAACCAAGCCCAGCAGGATGTGTTCAGTGCCGATGTACTCGTGGTTGAATCGCTGGGCCTCTTGATTGGCCAGCTGCATGACTTTGCGAGCTCGGTCGGTAAATCGTTCGTACATTTGGTATCTCTTATGCCCGGTAACAAGGCTCAGTTGTTGAGTTCTCGCGTGCTGACGCAGACGGATTGAGGCAACTTCGGGACGAAAACGGGTTGTCAATCTGGCGAAACTTCTCGCATATCAACGCTATATGCAAACCGTACGCCACAAACACTGATTCACGCCATCTCGATCAACGCGCGGCCTGCGAACCGCCTATCCAAGCGGCTCACTCCCGTCTGTTCTACGAATTCTATCGGTTAGCGGAAAACGCGGGGATAGGAGCTTTGTAACGGGAAGTGCTGAAAAACGACAAATTGGTACGGATTGGTGGTGATTCGATTTGTCCAATTCAGCCGTGATTTGCGCAAATTTTTCTGGGTTTAAGCCGCTTGCCTGTCAGCACCTGTCAGATCGGCAGAATCTTTGTCGTTTTTTTCTTGTTCCGCGCGACGGTTTTGCTCTCGAGCCTCAATTGCTCGTCGCAGTCGGCTCTGTTCAGTAGCGACTTCTAATCGCCAAGGGTCAGCAACTTCTAACCGACTAATCTCCTCCAGCAAGATTTCAGCTGCATCAAGTCGCCGGGTATGTCGGTAAACGGCCGTCAGCAGCAATAAGGCCGGTGGATCGCGAGGTTCAATTGCTAGCACATCTGTTAAGAGTGCTTCCGCATCAGCCCATCGCCCTGCCAAGAAAGCATTTCGAGCTTCTGGGAACTGGTCGGGTTGCTCGCTTACCGTGCGAGGAGCGATCAGATTTGGCAGTTCGCGAATACTGCGAACAACGTAGAAAATCCAAGCGATTATCCCAGTCCAGAACGCCATCGACACAAGCCCCCCGGCCATCCATTGGGGGTAGATGTAACGAGTTATCAACAGCAAATTGACTGCTAGTCCGAATCCGATCGCCGAGGGCAACGAATTAAGTTGTCCTCGCCACCACAGTTCGGGCAAACCTGGCCAAAGACAGGTCGCATAATACTTCGCCTCCATTGCCTTTCTTTACGAGTATTCACACGTGCACTGCAAGAGGATCGTGAATCGAGAGGAAAGCAGACCACACAGACTTTGCCCCTTGATGTAGGTATTTCCGGCCAGCAAGTGATTCTGCCCGTCGTTGAATTTTTAACAAACGAATTCATGATCGGTTTGCTAGCAATCATGATCATGCGGTCGATGTGGGAAATTCCCAAACAGAGCGATACGCATCCTGTTGTTCAAAATGTTCCAACAACGACGCGTAGAAAGTGTTTCCGCCGAGTGTCGCGCTGTCTCCGACCATAATCAAGCATCGACGAGCGCGTGTCATGGCGACATTGGTGCGTCTCGTGTCTGCTAAAAAACCGATTTCCTGACGATCGTTGCTGCGCACCATTGTCAATAAGATCGCCTCTTTTTCACGGCCCTGAAATCCGTCTACGGTGTCGATTTCGAGACCTGGATAATCGAGCTGGTGGCGCAACAATCTGACTTGTGCTGCGTAGGGTGCAATCACTCCGATGTCGGTCGGCTGAACACCTGAAGCGATCATTTTGGCAACAATTTGGAGGATCAAATCAGCTTCTTTTCGATTGAGCTTACTTTCTCCATCGGGCTCAATTTCTTCCTGGTATTCGGCTCCCGCGGTATCGATGAAATGAAGTGGAGAATTTGTCCATTGATCATTGGACACTTGTGGAAGATCACACAATAAATGTCCTTTGACCGAGTCGTCAGCGATCAATGAATGATCGTAGAAGGTGTCAGACGAAAATTCCATGATTCTCTCGTGCATCCGGTATTGGACCGTCAACCGGCGGAAAACAGACTCGCCTTCACGCTCCACCAGATGTTGCATCATAGATTCTCGCATTCCTTCTGCCGCGGCTTGATCGCTCAGCACAGTAGGAGGAAGTTGGCAATGATCGCCAGCGAAGACGATTCGATCAGCTCGCAGCACGGCTTGCCAAATCCCAGGCAACGTACACTGACAAGCTTCATCGATGACGACCAAATCAAATTCTCGGTCTGCCAACAGATCGTCATCGATGGTCGTCGTCGTACAGATGACGTCGGCTCCATCCAGTACGTTCCGTAAGACAGATTTTTCTAGTGATCGGATTTGCCCTCTCAATTTGCCGGCCTCAGCAAATAACTCACCACGGCGTCGCCGTGAGTCACGTCCCCGAAATCCCTTTGATGCAGTACGGATCAACTCTTGCACTTCTCGTCGCATATCTCGGATAACTTCTGCTGATGGATCGTTGTCGACCACTTCATCGAGCGTGTGTCCTCGCAGAGCCTCGAAAACACGCGCAGGATGTCCGATACGGATCACGGCTCCAGAATCGATTGGATCAGCGGCAACGAGTTTTTCGAGCAGATTGTCAACGGCGGTGTTACTTGGCGCACATGCCAAGACACGATCACCTTGCGCAACCGCTTGAAAGATGATTTCAGCCAAAG
>JARGNK010000049.1:0-25000 GCA_029213145.1 Rubripirellula sp.
ATAACTACGGGACAAGCATTTCCCCCACTCTAAGAACCCAACATTTTGGCAATTTGACGTCCTGTCACGCTCATCGGCAACTGCTCGATTTCGGTGAGAGAACAATATTTCCAAGGCTTTGCCGGTGGGTCGCTCGGATTACCAAGTGTTGCCTCGTGGACTTGTAGCGAGATTCGGTAACGGGTGACAGAGTGCTTCAGTACCGCTAACCGCGATCCGGCTGAAACACTAACACCCAATTCGCGACTCAGTTGATCAGCCGCCTGATCGGCCGATCCCAACGCATCCTCCGTCAGACGCGGAAAATCCCACAAACCCTCCCAGCGGCCTCCGGCAGGAATCTGGCGGACGAGAAATTGGCGATCCTCATCGCCGATCGACTGGGCGATCACCAGCGCAAATTCGGTTCGATCTTCGTACTTGATTTTGGATAACTTGCCGGGAATTTCTGCCGTGAGCCCACGTTCCTGGGCCGCGCACAAGCCGCGAACCGGGCAGATGTCGCACGCGGGTTGCTTCGGAGTGCAGACCAGCGCGCCCAATTCCATCGAGGCCTGGTTGAAATCACCGGGACGCTTTCTAGGTAGAAGCGTTTCGGCGATTTCCCAGAGTAGACGATTCGCTGACGGTTCGACGGGCGCTGCTCCTCGCAGCGCAACCCAACGACTGAAGACCCGCTGCGTATTCCCTTCCAAAATCGGCAACTTTGCCTGCCGGGAAATCGACAAGATGGCACCTGCGGTATAGCGACCGACCCCCGGCAAATCGATCACCTCCTCGAACGACTCCGGGAATTCTCCGCCATGCTGCTCCATTATTTTTTTCGCCGCGGCGTGCATGGAACGGGCACGACGGTAATAGCCGAGTCCTTCCCAGAGGCTAAGCAACGTTTGCTCTTCCGCAGCAGCGAGCGACGCAATATCGGGAAATGCGTCCAAGAAACGTTCAAAATAGGGGATCACGGTCGCAACCTGAGTCTGCTGACACATGATCTCACTCACCCAAACCCGATAGAGGGTCGGCTCTCGTCGCCAAGGGAGATCGCGAGCGTTTCGCGAATACCAATTTTGCAGCCGTCGGCGCAAAGCGCGTCGCCAATCCGAATCTTGCCAAACAGCATCGTGCTGCAATGCCGCGGATTGAGTCTCAGCCGATTTTTTCTTGGCCAATTTAGCTGCGACCGCGTGGCGTTCCGTTGACGAACGACTCACGATTCCTCAAGCCGTCGCAATCGCAACTTAACTGTCTGAATCTCGCCGCCCCGGCGAAAGCGAACTTCCACTTCGTCACCGGGGATATGTTTATTGATCGCGTCCTGCAGATCTTTAAACCGTGTCACCTTCGTATCCTCGATACCGATGATCACGTCATCACGAATCAACCCAGCAGCTTCCGCAGCGCTACCCGGCACCACGCTGCTGATCTCACATTGATCGGGACCATCCAAGCACGAGACGCCCAGAAAGCCACCCTGCCGATGGGTAATTTCCAGCCCGGGCAATCGAGTTCCCATCGAGGCCACTTTCGCTTCCGACAAACCAGTCCCCATCAAACTAAGCGATTTCCGGATCGGGATTGATGCGATCAGTTCCGCCTGCTCGTCACTGAGCCGCACGTAACGAAACTCAAGCGCTTCGATCCGATCCATTTCGATCAGTGGGATGAGTGTATTGTTTTCGACCTTGCCGTCGATGATCACGAGCGAAATCAAGTCCGGGACCTGAGCGACAGCTTTCAGCACATCACGCTGCACTGCCGCCCCTTTGATGCGGGCGTTTTCGACGCCTGATAACCACGCCAGCCATTGCAATGCTTCAGCGTTCCCACGCCATTTTTCATCGACCTGCACGATGGTGACGGGACGGCTGATCGCACCAATCGCGAACTCATCGACACCGACAAAGACACCGGCGGCCGCCAATTCTTTGCGAGCTTCCATCGACCGATGATCTCGTATTTCTTCCACGGCACTCTTGGCGCACGACGCACGTCGCCCCCCCCCCTCCGCAGCGACCTTGGACAATTGATCCCAAGCGCCACCATCCGATTTGGGGGCCGTGCTCAAAGCGATGGAGGTGATCACAGTCATTGCCTGCTCGACCAATTCCAATTCACCACTGCGAGTCGCCTCGATCAAGGGCGTTACCGCAGCAGGGCCCGCTTCCCGCAATTTTTTGTTCGCCAATTCACGACGCAGGTATTGATCACTGCCGAGTTGCGAAACCCAGTAGGAAATCGGCTTCTCGTCGGCTTCCTGCGCGAACAGCATCCCGCTGCCAATAACAGTTACCAACAGCATCGTCAGGCATGGGCGGTGTGAACGAGCCATGAGTCCCTTCGCTCCCGAGGAAATAGACCATTTAATTGTACTGCCCCGACGAACTGACGGGGATCCCAACTCGGGCGATGCCGATCCACGAAACCAAGCTCAAGCCGAGAAATTTGCCGGATGGGATTTTAGGCTCGGCGGGACAGGCATGCAGAAGGATCGGCCGGCAGCGATGTCCTCCAGTTCGCTCGGTGCGAACAGTGCAAACCTGTCAGCGCATGCGAACCGTTGAGCGGGTGCGATCCACTCACTAGCCGCGAATGGTCGCCAGCACCTGTCCAGTATGAACCTGATCCCCGACCGAAAACTTGATCTCGTCGACGGTGCCGTCGACCGGCGAGGCGACTTCCATTTCCATCTTCATCGCTTCAAGAATCAGAATGGCTTCTCCGGCCCGAACTCGATCACCCGACTTCAACAGTTGCTTGAAGACAGCCCCCGGCATTTGCGATTTGACTTCGGTGACTGAACCACCCGCTGATTTCGCGGAGCTAGCTCCCGCTGAACCTCCCGGCGTTTCGTGTGGCTGGATGCCGACTCGATAGACTTTGCCGTCGACAGTCACCATATTGCCTTCGAAGGCCATGAAGATTTCTTCGCCGTTGACGGTGACCATGTATTCCGCGGGTCCACTTGGGGATCCGGCAGCTGATGATCCGGCAGTTGGGGATGCTGCGGCGGCTTCGGCGGCCTTGTCGATTTTCCGAACTCCGACTTCGGCCTCACCTTGCAGGAAGCGAATCCCTTTTTCTTTACAGGCTGCCGCGATGAAAATATTTTCGTCGGTCACTGGCAAATTGTGTTCATTCAAGACCTTCGTCGCGGCTTCGATCCCTTTGTTGGGATCGGCATCATTGAGCTTCAGCACAGGCTCGGTCGTTGGGTCGAGCTCGAGTTGCTCTTGCGCTAAACGAACAATTTCAGGATCTGGTTCAACCGGCGTTTTGCCGAAGTACCCGAGCACCATTTTTCCGTAAGGTTCGGCAATTTTCTTCCAGGGCCCAAACATGACATTGTTGAACGCCTGTTGGAAATAGAACTGGGACACGGGCGTCACGGAAGTGCCAAAACCGCCCCGCCGCACCACATCGCTCATCGCCATGATGATCTCTGGGTACTTCTCCATGATGTTGTTGTCACGCAACATCTGCGTATTGGCTGTCAACGCACCACCCGGCATTGGACTCCAGGGGATGAGCGGCTCGACAGCCGTTGCTTCAGGCGGCAGGAAGTAATCCTTCATGCAATCCTTGAACACTTCCTCTGCTTCCCGCACTTTTTCAACGTCGACGTCTAACTCATAGTCAGTGCCGCGTAGTGCATGCCACATGACCAGAATGTCTGGCTGGCAGGTCCCGCCACTGCAGGGCGACATCGACAAATCGATTGCATTGGCGCCCGCATCGAGGGCAGCCTTATTCGCCAGCACACTGACGCCGGCAGTCTCGTGAGTGTGAAAGTGAATAAAGGTATCACTGGGCAAGATTTTTCTCGCCTCGACAATCGTGTCGTAGACCTTCGACGGAACAGCAGTGCCCGATGCATCCTTGAAACAGACGGCATCAAATGGAATATCTGCCGCCAAGATGTTCTTGAGCGTTTGGGTATAGAAATCGACATCGTGAGCTCCGCTGCAGCCGGGAGGCAGCTCCATCAAGGTCACACAAACCTGGTGCTTCAGCCCGGCGTCGACGATGCATTGCCCGCTGTAGATCAAGTTATTGACATCGTTCAATGCATCGAAGTTACGAATGGTCGTCATGCCATGCTTCTTAAACAGATCAGCATGCAATTTGACGATATCGCTGGACTGGGAATCCAAACCAACAACATTGACGCCGCGAGCGAGTGTTTGCAAATTGGCGTCGGGGCCAGCGGTTTCCCGAAACGCGTCCATCATGTCGAACGCATCTTCGTTGCAATAGAAATACAGCGATTGAAAGCGGGCGCCTCCGCCCGCCTCGAACCAGCGGATGCCGGCATCTCGCGCCGCTGCGACCGCAGGCAAGAAGTCAGGGGTGAAGACTCGGGCTCCGTAAACGGATTGAAATCCGTCGCGGAACGCCGTGCACATGAATTGGATTTTCTTCTTTGCCACGTCTCTTACGCCTATCGAAAATGATTCATTATCAAGGACTGCTCAGTTCAAGCTGAGCACAGACCACAAAACCCCGGCAGCGATAGCCGAACCAACCACGCCCGCTACGTTAGGTGCCATGGCGTGCATCAACAAAAAGTTGTGCGGATCTTCTTGTTGTCCCACCATTTGAACGACCCGCGCCGAATCGGGTACGGCTGACACCCCAGCGGCTCCAACAAGCGGATTGATTTTCTCTTTCAAAAATAGATTCATGAATTTGGCAAAGAGCACGCCGCCAGCGGTAGCGATCGCGAACGACAAAGCCCCCAATCCAAAAATCTGCAACGACTGACTTGTCAGGAATGCCTCGGCTTGCGTGCTGGCACCAACGGAAAAACCCAACAAGATCGTCACGACATCAATCATCGCCGTTCGAGCTGTCCTGGCCAATCGTTCGGTCACCAGACTTTCCTTCAGCAGGTTGCCGAAGAACAGCATCCCCAACAGCACCGCCGCCCCCGGTGCAATCAGTGTCGAAATCAAGAAAGCGGCAACCGGGAAGATCATCTTCTCGCGTTTGGAAACCTTGCGAGGCGGCGCCATCCGAATCAAGCGTTCTTCGCGAGTCGTCAACAAACGCATAATCGGCGGCTGAATCACCGGCACCAATGCCATGTAGGAGTAGGCCGCGATTGCAATCGCTCCGAGTAAGTCGGGTGCCAACTTCGCCGCCAAGAAGATCGCCGTTGGCCCATCGGCACCCCCGATGATTCCAATGGCACCCGCCTGATCACTGGTGAACCCCAGTTCCAATGCCCCAATAAATGTTAGGAAAACACCCACTTGGGCCGCTGCTCCCAACAACACCAATTTCGGGTTTGAGAGCATCGTGGAAAAATCGGTCATCGCGCCGATTCCCAAAAAGATTAGCGGCGGATAGACCCCCTGGCTCACGCCAAGGTAGAGGTAATACAAGACACTCCCGCTGTCATAAACGCTCAGTCCCATCCCGGGCCCCGTCGGAATGTTCCCGACGATTGCTCCCATTCCAATCGGAACCAGCAGCAACGGCTCGTAGTCCTTCATGATGGCCAGCATGATAAAGACAATCCCGATCACAATCATGATCGCGTTGCCCCACGTCATGGACGTGAAACCGGTCGTCCCAAAAAACTGTAAAAAGGTATCCATCTGCGGTTCAGATTCAGTTCCGGCGGGTCGTTTGTTGGTCTGCTGCTAGTTGCTTCTGCATTTCCGTGTGCAATACAAAACCGATCGCAGCGAGAACGGCAGCATTGTCTGGAACCTGGCTCTCGGGATGCCCCGCAGTCACCTGGGGCTCATCAGTTTCCGGCCAGATCCTTGCTAAAACGCCTAGGATTCTAGGCATCAACGCGATAAATAGACTGATCAGAATCAGCGCGGTGAATACGATCAGCAGCCCAGTGAGAGCAAGCCCGAGGGCCCACCAGCGGTCGACATCGCTCTGCTGTGCAAGGATCAGCAAGTTCATGAATGACGGGACTCGAGGCAAGGATTTAGACTGTTCAGATCGAGAGGATATCGGATCGCACCCGCTTGTTCATCCCCACAGAAAACGAACCGCTCACGCGGGCCACCGCGGTGCCGCTCGCGGCAGCGAGCCACACGGCCGGGAAAGACAAACAATCGGGCCGCCCAACGAGGCTTTCAACGAGACTTTCAACGAGGCTTTCAACGAGGCTTTCAACGAGGCTTTCAACGAGGCTGGGCCGGTTTCGAGCCGCCTTTCAAAAGGTCGAGCCCGGCTTCAACGGCCGAACCCGGCTTTCAACGCTTGAGACCGACGGTGTAGACCTGGCAAAACAGCCTGTCATGGCGGACGCAGGGCCGGTCACAGGCACCAAGAACTGCGTTTCCATCGAGCTGGCGAGTGGCTCAAGCTGGCGACTCAAACTTCACCGATCTCAGGGACGCGGAATCCAGGATTGTTGGGATCTTTCAACAATTGATTCGCTTGGTCGGCAAACTCGCCGGTGTGAAGCTCAGTCTTGGGATCAAAGGTCAACCAAGGACCAACGGTGTACTCGGCCTCGTCTTCTGGAATCCCGACCCCATCTCGCATGATTTCATGCAGCTTCAAAAATTGCTCGGCTGCATCAGCGTTGTCACCAAACCGAGCGGCCTTGGCATTGAATGGGACCTTCTCACCGAGCCGGTAGGAATTATTCATTAAATGACCCATGACGCATCCGTAATGAGCATCTTCCACATTCCCATTGGCCATGCTCGGATCACCTGCCCGAATGGCCGCGATGAACGCACCCCAGTTCCCACCCGGCGTTACCTTTCCAGGCTTGAGCTTTAGCGGCTCTGCTTCCTTGCTACCAGGACGGAAAATCTTGTAGCTCCCTTCACCAACGATCTTACTGCCGTCTTCCAAGTAGTATTCATTGAAGACCTGATGTTGGTACCCGTCATAGTTCACGTTGCGGACATTGAACATCACCGTTTGACCGTTGGGATACTCGGCAATCGCGTACATCGTGTTTGGCGTTTCGCCTTGATCATTCCACTTGAAGCGACCGCCGATGGCCATCACACGGACGGGATGGGTTTGGTCGTTATCAAGCGCCCAACGAGCGACGTCCAATTGGTGAGTCCCTTGATTGTTCAGGTCACCATTACCGGTCTTCCAGAACCAATGCCAATCATAGGGATGATAATTTGCGTGGTAATCACTGATGACGGCGGGGCCTTTCCAAAGCTCCCAGTTCAAGTTTTCTGGCGGCGGCCCAACTGGCTCATGCCCAATGCTGCCACGTGGTTTGCAGCAATAGCCGTAGGAAACTTTCAACCGAGGCAGTTCGCCATTCTGAAACGCCTCGTGTAGGCCCGCGATACCGGCGTTGCTACGCCGCTGCGTTCCATGCTGGATCACGACGCCGTATTTCTTTTGCGCCTCAACGGCGATGCGGCCTTCGGCTACGTCATGACTCATGGGCTTTTCCACATAAACGTGCTTGCCAGCCTGAGCTGCCCAAATCGTCATCAATGAATGCCAGTGATTGGGTGTCGCAATGGAAATCGCGTCAACCGATTTGTCTTCCAAGACCTTGCGGACATCGCTGACGTCCTTCGTTTTCAGCGTGCCCTCGGTTCGCTTTTCCAATCCACTCATCGCTCGAGCACGGACCCGTTCATCCGGATCAATGACGTAAGCAACTTCGACGTTGTCCTGGCCCATCCATCCGGCGAGGTGACTCTGCCCGCGGCCATTTAGCCCTGCCACCGCGATGCGCACTCGCTCGCTGGCGTTTTGAACAGCACCCGACGACTTGGTTCCGGTAATCAGCAGCGAACCACCGATAGCAGTTGACGTTTGCAAGAATTGACGACGATTTTGCCAAGACATGAGGCGGACTCCAAAAAGGCGGGAAGCAAAGCCAAGCGGAGGCGTATTCTAACGTAAGTTGACTGCCGCGAGAGCGACGGGGAGAGGATTTAAAAAGAGAGCTGGCGACCGCGGAGATACCACCGAAAAGCGGTTGCCGAAAATCGTTCCCCGGTGAAGCGAGCAAATCACAGCCACCAGGAAATCACGCCAGCCATCCGGTTCTCCCACCCGTTTCTTCTCGGGCAAACCGAGCCGAGGAGCTGGCCAAGAGCCGATTTTGTGATCGAACATCTTGGGTTCAGCAGGCCAGCAACTCGGGTTAACCAGGCCGTTGCCCCCTGTAGCGAAGCGTCAAAAAAACGGTAACGACGCTGTAGAGAAACAGCCGCCAAGCTTCAGAGAAACAGCCTGGGGACCGCGAAAGAGATCAAGACGCTTCTTTCGGCCGCCTGCAACCGGGGCCCTATCGAAGTTAGAGAATCATTCGCTCGGGCGACGGATTACTCGTCGCTCAGGCCGAGCTTCGCCAGCCATTTTCGGGTCGGCTGCGAACCAGTGGAATCGACATGCTTGGCTTCCTGGCGAAATTGCTCTAACTGCAGCTCCAAGTCTGCCTGCTTCTCCGCCAATTCTTGCCGCTCACGAGAGAGTTGAGCGCGTTCGAGCGACATTTCGATTTCACACTTACGGAATTTGGCCTCCCATTCTTGCTGCAATTGCTGCAACCGCTGCCGCTCTTCGCGGATGAGCTCATCGGCATCGATTAACTCGCCAACGGCGTTGGCCCCAATAACCGTACCAGCTTGCCGGGTTTTACTCTGCTGATCCAGCAGGTGCCGCAATTCCTGTATTTCCCGATCACGGCGTAATAGCTCGCTGGCCTGACAATCCATCTCGCTGCGCAACTCGTCCAGTAGTCCTGCGGGATCATGCTTAGCCAACTGCTGCTTTTCCTCTTGTAACGAGGAAACGAACTCATCCGCGCTGAACGAATCCTGCTCCATTTGCTCCAGGATCAGTTGCTTACGTTCTTCCCAGGACAGGGCATAGCCAGCGTCAGCACGCACCGTTTCCTGAACGGTCTGGCTGGCGAGCTGTGAAGCGAGATCGCTGTTTTGTTGCTCAAGATCGTAAACCTGGTCCTCCAACTGAAGGATGCGACGCTGATATTCCGGGTCAAGCTCTTCTGTGTTGCCGTCGCCAGCAGACAACGACTCGGGCGAGGCCGCATAAAGATGGGCGGCCATCACGTCACGAACTTCGGCGAATTGCTGCAATAAGTCTTGCAATGACAGGGCGTTCGATTCGACTGCCTGTAATATTTGATGCCCGCAGCTCTCGGACCCACTGGGGTGATCGGAGAACCCGTTTGCTTGATCGGAAAGATCTGTGACTGAATCACGCATAATGCTGAGGACTGTTTGTTAATTACGAATGCTGAGTCGAGGCAATTGGATTGACCGAGATCCAGACGAGCTGAAACTGCTATCCCATAGGGGATTGATTATCGTCTGGGATTGGCCCATGCAGCATCGACCTGCCCCCCAGTCAACACCGCTGGCAACAGCTAGAATCGCAATGATTACGCTAACCGTCGCAGAGCGAAAAAAATGCATCTCCGTACGCAGATTGGTAGATCGGCAATTCGCTCTACGTGTTCCTAGGTCGAATTGGCGACCGTGTCAAAGAAGATTGATGGCGAAAAAGAAGGCAAGCTCCCCCAAAACAGCCTCTCCAAAACTGAAAAAACCGGTCGATTTTGAGTCGTCGCTGGCGGAGGTCGAGCAAATTGTGAGGCAGCTAGAAACAGGTGAGCTGAACCTGACTGAATCACTCGGCCAATACGAATTGGGGATTAAACGCCTGAAACAATGCCACCAAGTACTTGAGGCGGCGGAACAACGAGTCAGCCAATTGGCAGGCTTTGATGCCGACGGCAACCCAATCCAACACTCTTTGGACGATTCGAAAACCGCCTCCAGCGGTACCCCAGGGTCACCCAGCGTGGACGATAAGCCCGGTCTGTTTTAGACTTCGAGGGGAAATCTGTCTGTTTGCGACCTCAATTAGATGCTGCCTGTCTTGGAAACTGGCGGTTCTGTTGATAGGGCGCTCCTATTTCGGAACCGGCTTTGATGAATCAGAACCGGCTTCGATTAGTGGGAACTTCCCGCAATGCAGCGTTCCCTGGAATCGAATGGGGCGGACCGCTCCGAGCCATTCGTTCGGCGTCTGCTTGGTTTGCAAGATGGCGTCTGCTTCGCTTGCAAGAGGCGGTTCGGCGGTTTTACCTTTACCTTAAACGTGCGGTTTTACCTTTACTTTAAACGGCATGAATCAGCGGATCGCCTCTTCAATTATCCGCACATGCTCCTGCTCCCCATCCGACCTGCAAACCCAACAGTCACTTTGTGAAGACCGATTCCTCCTCCGCCACTGATGATTCCGCTGCAAGCCGGTCCGGCATCGATGACCTTCGATCGCTGATCGAGCCTGCTCTCCAAGCGGCTTGCCAGTTTGATCCGGGGTGCCCCGAACGTCTTGGCGACGCGATGCGTTACGCATTACTCGCTCCGGGAAAACGGCTGCGTCCTGCATTAGTGCTGATGGCATCCGAAGCCACTGGCGGCTCAACGGAAGCGGTCATGCCGGGCGCCGTCGCCGTGGAAATGATTCACGCCTACTCGCTGATCCACGACGACCTCCCCGCCATGGACGATGATGACCTGAGACGTGGCCGACCAACGGTCCATATACAGTTCGACGAGGCAACCGCGATTCTGGCCGGCGACGCGTTATTGGCGCAGGCATTCACCCATCTTGCCCAAACAGTGACCGACGCCGAAAAGGCGGCCGAGGCCGTGCGAGTTCTGGCGATTGCGGCCGGGCCTTGCCATCTCGTGGGGGGCCAAGCCGACGACTTGGCCGCCGAGCGGGAATTCGCGACGCTCGATCAACCGCCCGAGGCGTCAGAAATCTCCAGACGGTTGGATCACCTGGAAACCATTCATCGCCGAAAGACAGGGGCTCTCTTTTCGGCCTCTCTGCAACTTGGAGCCATTTTGTCGGGGGCGAACGAGGAGCATCGCGGGTTGCTCCGCAAATATGCTGAGGATATCGGCCTCGCCTTCCAGGTGGTCGATGATCTGCTGGATGCGACCGCCGATAGCCAAACCCTCGGGAAACGGACTGGAAAAGACTCCGGTCGGGGCAAACTGACCTACCCAGGACTGCTCGGCAACGATGGCACACGTCAAAAAGCCGTCCAATTGATCGAATCCGCGAAGCAGCAAATCAATATTTTTGGTTCGGCCGCTTGGCGGTTAGACTGGTTGGCTGACTATGTATTGGAGCGAACGCATTGACCACATCAAATAACGGCCAGCCAGACACCGCGCACCATTCTCTGGGGGAGCACCCCCTGCTTGCCAGTCTGGATGACGCCTCGGGTCTGCGCGATCTGACGCATCAACAACTGGAAGATACCGCCGCGGAAATCCGCGATGTGCTGTGCAATTTACTGGCAACCCGGACCGCCCATTTTGCGTCCAACCTCGGCGTTGTTGAACTCTGCCTGGCACTGCACTGTGAGTTTGACTTTCGCAGCGATCGGTTGATTTGGGATACGGGCCATCAAGTCTATCCACACAAATTGATCACCGGACGCTACCACGATTTCGCCAGCATCCGCACACGGGGCGGGTTGATGGGTTACCCAAACCCCGCGGAGAGTGTTTACGACCTGTTCATGACCGGCCACGCAGGCTGCTCTGTCAGCACCGCGGTCGGGCTGCGAAGTGGCGATGCCATTCAGCAGCAAACCAATCGAAAAAGTGTCGCTGTGATCGGTGATGGAGCCTTTCCCAGCGGAATCGTATTCGAAGCGTTGAACAATGCGGGCGAACTGCGTGACGATCTAACCATCGTTCTGAACGACAACAAAATGTCGATCTGCCCGCGAGTTGGGGCGGTGGCAAACTACCTGGACCGTTTGCGAAGCAATCCGTTCTACACGGGGCTCAAGCATGAGGTCGTCCGCTTGCTGGAACACGTTCCGATGTTTGGTGATCCAACCGAACGGTTGCTGGCCCAAATGAAAGAGGGCGTCAAAGCCGGCTTACTCGGCGGAATGCTGTTTGAAGAATTGAATATTCGCTACGTCGGCCCCATCGATGGCCATGACATTGCCTTGGTTCGCAAATACTTGGCGATGGCAAGGGAAACCCCGGGCCCCGTGCTATTGCATGTCGTCACCGAGAAAGGGCACGGCTACAAACCAGCAGCCGAAGACCCGGTCTTCTTCCATACGCCTCCGGCATTTGAAGACGACGACGGCACCGCCATCACCCGTAAAAGCGAAGGGTTGCCGCCTTTTACGCTGCATGCCCGAGAAGCAATCTCTAACCTGATGAGCAAAGATGAGCGAACTACCGTCATCACCGCTGCGATGTGTCAGGGCAACAAACTAGAACCCGTTCGCGAACAGTTTCCCAAACGATTTTTTGACGTCGGCATCTGCGAATCACACGCCGTCGCATTCGCCGCTGGCCAATGCAAAACCGGCCTGAGACCGATCGTCGATATCTACAGCACCTTTCTGCAACGTAGCTACGACCAAATTTTCCAAGAGGTCGCATTGCAGGACCTACCTGTGATTTTCATGTTGGATCGTGCAGGACTGACGGGGCCAGATGGCCCAACTCACCATGGACTATTCGACATTGGTTATATGAGAATTTTCCCCAACATGGTCTGTATGGCGCCCGGCTACGCCACTGAACTCAGTGAGATGCTGTCCTTTGCGACGCAACATGATCACCCATCCTCGATCCGATACCCGAAGGCATCGGCCCTGCAACTTGAGCGAGTACCAGAACCAATCCAACTCGGTAAGAGTGAGACGATCCGTGAAGGAGAAGACGGCACCATTGTGGCGTTCGGTGCGATGCTCGAGCACGCGCTGGAAGCTGCTGAATTGCTTGCCGGCGAACTAAACATCACGGTCGTCAATGCTCGCTTCGTCAAGCCGATTGATGAACAGATGGTTCATGATTCGCTACAGGACGGGCGATTCGTCGTAACCGTCGAGGAAGGCGCCAAAGCGGGTGGTTTTGGCTCCGCCTTCATCGAATCAGCAGTTGAGCAGAATCTCGACACCCGTGGTATTCGTGTTTTGGCACTGCCGGATGAATTCATCGAGCACGGCGATCGGATGGACCTGTTGGCGACGCACGGATTGGGACCTGCCCAGATTGCCGATGCCTGCCGGTCCGCAGTCGCGTCAAACGCTTCTTAATCCGCGAACCGCCGCGATTGGGCCGGCCAAACAACCGGATCCAAACCGAGCGACGGCGAAGGCGAAGGCTGTGCGTGAGTGACAAAGCAGGCTGGCTGAGGCCGGGTGCTGCGGAGAAGTGTATGCGACAGCCGTGTCCGCCACTTGCTCTTGCTTTGATTGGCATGTTCTGCCAACCTCCTCGCCGTGAAACACTTGTTGCCTGCGTGTAAGGAGACCGCGATCGTGTTCCAGAAGTGCCTCGTCGCCATCATTGCGTTGAGTTTGTCCGGACTGTCCTCGGCCCAACAGGGGGAAACCTCGGCCGAAAAATACACACTCCGATACTCACTTCATCCCGGCCAGATGCTTCGCTACGAGGTCACTCACGTAGCAAAGACCAAGACCCGCATCCGCGGTGCGGAGGAGGTCTCCCAAGTCCACACAATTACAAAGCGGCACTGGGATATCACCGATGTCTCGGCTGATGAGATGACGTTTGACCATGTGCTTGATGCGGTTGTGATGACGCAACAGACCGGTGAAGGCGAGGAACTACGATGGAACAGTGAGAGTGGCGAAGATCCAGCCGCTGTGTTTAAAGCCGTCGCCAAGCAGATCGGCAACAAGATCGCCATCATCACCGTGAATGGGCGAGGACAAGAAACACACCGCGAAGCAGACGCCGGAACAAAGGCATCTCTCGGAATGGGATCGCTGACACTCGCCTTTCCTGAAGAGGCAATTGCAGTTGGCAGCTCGTGGACCATCCCCCGCGAATTCAAAGCGAGATTGGAAGATGGGCGGATCGAAAACATCAAGATCCGTGAGGTCTACACACTCGAAAAGGTGAAGACCGGCGTTGCCACAATTTCGGTTCGAAGTGAACCACTTACACCAATCAAAGAAGAATCAGTCCGCGCCCAAGTAGTGCAGCAACTCAGTAATGGAACACTCCGATTCGATCTCGACAACGGCTACATGCTAAGTAAAGAACTGAATTGGGATGAGACAGTGGTAGGGTTCCAAGGCGCCAACAGTCTGATGGAATACCGCGCGAGACTCAGCGAAGAACTAATTGACGAAGTCAAGAAAACGGCTCGCAAATAAGAACTAGCTGATCGGATGAACTTCACCAGCCCGAACGCTGCGGGGAGTTCGTCTTGATAGACAAATGATGATCGCGACAGAGGCAATTTGCATCATCGCGATCACAAGCGGGGAAGTCCGACGCACCGTTTCCATCGCGTCCCCCAACCATCGGAGCTGCACTCCTCGCGGCAACTTGGGAATCGACGTCGCCTCGGCTTGGCTGAAATGCCACTGCGACGTATGCACCCACCCCTTTGCCGTTCTTCGCCAACCTTCCGGTATAACCGCTTCACCCTGCTCTCGGACTGAATTGGCATTCACGCTCTCCTGCACGACCGCGGAGACATGCAGAATCGACACGAAGGCGATAATCGCTGCAACGCAAACCAGGTTGTTTCGAAACCAGCGTTTCAACCAGCGACGATCATCTGGATGGAGATAGAAGTGACTCATGCAGGCAGCTACCTGCATACTTCGGTCCAGCGATCCAACCGCAGCCACTGCTTGCCACCCTAATCCCTTGCCAGTGCAGACATTACGTCAATACCTGACTTTCTTTGCCATCCGGTAAGGTTGTTTTTTCGCCCCATCGAAGCAGCATCGATGATGTGATGAATCGACAGCTGACCCCAAAAAACAACATCTGCCGAGGGGCTCAAGCCGCTACCGCACAATCCTTCCAGCGATCACAGAAGCCCACCCAATAAAGGAGCAAATCTTTTCGCCGACCGCATTTGTGCAACGTAGCATTCGACGCAGGAAACTTCGGTCGCATACTGCTTCCGACTATCGCACGGTTGTATTAACTCGGCTGACATTCGCAATGACCACCCAATCGACAATCTCTCTAGACGACGTCTTCCGCTCAGGTGTTTTGCCTGCCTTACCGACCAGCGCCGTCAATCTGCTGCAACTGTCACAAGATACTGAGTGTGGGCCTCCAGACTTTGCTGTCCCCATTGAAGCCGACCCCGGCCTGATGGGCCAAGTTTTGAAATTCGTCAATTCGTCGTATTTCGGTTTCAGCTGCGAAATCATGAGCATCCATCAGGCGCTGACATTGGTCGGCCCCCAAGCCGTGACAAACTTCGCACTTTGGAATGCGGTATTCAGCGTGATCCCAAACCCGAAGTTTGGTCCGTTCGATCTCAAGTCACTTTGGCAAGACTCGCTACGCCGAGCTCTTTTCGCACGAGCGTTTGGAAAAGCATTAAAGCTCGAAAATTCGGAGGAACTGTTTGCGGGCGCATTGCTGCAAGACATAGCGATTCCACTGCTGCTGAAAGAGTTACCTGATGAATACGAACCACTCTTGCAAAAACGGGCAATGGAGGGCCGACGATTGAGCAGGCTGGAGAAGGAGATCTTCGGCTGGGACCATGCGGATGCTGCCGCCATGCTTGCGGAGCAATGGAATTTACCACCAGAATTTATCCGGCTCATCCGACAGCACACTCAACTCGAGGAACTCATCGAGAGCAATGAAGATCGCGGCTCGGCTACTGTCGCACTCGCCTCCATGCTCCCCTCATGCAGTGATGATCACTGGAACGAGCGAGACGAATTCTTTTGGGGTTACGAAAAACTCACCGGCCAATCGAGTGAGCAAATCGCGCCGATGTTCGAGGCGGTTGATGAATCAACGACCGACTTCGCACCCATGCTGAAGTTGCCAACACCAAAAGTCTCGCTCACCGAGTTTCTCGACTAGCCACCCACGGAGGCATTGCAACGTTCAGGCATTGCAGCTTCATTGGCCAGAGATCGCTGGTGCGACATGCCCCGTGCAGCAAAGACATCCCCCCAATCACGGTGAACCTGTTACTGTCGGATCGGTAATCGGTCGGAGCGGTGATTCGCGGCGTAGATTGTACGATTGCGGCTCGACGGATCACCAAAAGAGCGGGCATGCCCCATCGTCGGCATCCGCTGGGCTGTTATTGATCGCTATCCAGTTCGCATCCCGAATTCGCTTCGAAACTGACTGATGTGGTCGCGGTGACCAACGACCATCACCACGTCACCATCAGCGAACTGCTCGCTTGCAGCCGGGTTGAATCGCAAGACGCCGCTGGCATCCTTGATCGCGACGACCAACAAGCGGTGCCGGCGATGTGCCTCGGTTTTCTCGACGGTCATTCCGACCAAGCGGTTGCCCTCCTCAACAATCAACTCATCTAAATCAAATTCTCGATTGCTACCTTCATCGACGAGGTTAATCAGGTGAGCGGTTGAGGGTCTCGTGATCATTCGCCCCATTTGCCGGGCGCCGACAACCGTTGGCATCACGATTGTGTCGGCACCGGCTTGCCGAAGTTTCTGCTGGGTGCTTTCCCGTTCGGCTCGCGAAATAATTTTGATGCCCGAATTTAAATTGCGGGCGGTGAGTGTGATAAAAACACTTTCAGCATCGTTGGGAAAGGTACTCACCAACGTAGAAGCGCGATCTAAACCAGCATCCTGCAACGTGACTTCATCGGTGGCGTCTCCGAGGACACACAAAAATCCATTCGATGTCGCTTCGGCGACTTTTTCGGAATCGTGATCGATGACCACTAATTGACGACCTTGTGTCTTTAACTCTAACGCCAGATTGTGCCCCATTCGACCATATCCGCAAATGATCGAATGGCCTGACAGGCCTTGAATGTCTTTGATCATGCGACGCTTCCCCAGCACACGTTCCAGTTCCCCTTCCAACATTACCTGAATCAAGCCACCAAAGGTATAAACCGATGCAGAGATCCCGACCAAGATGACGGCGACGGTAAGAGCTTGCACCTGCGGCGAAAGATCGGACGTTTCGCCGTAGCCAACAGTCGAGACTGTGATGACAACCATGTAGACCGCGCTCAGCCAGCCATAGCCGCCCAAGAACCGATATCCCAAGACGGCAACCGTGAACACCAACGCAAGTACGAGCCCACCAAGTCGAATTCGCATGAGTGGTGTTCGCATGTTGCCTCTCGATCAAAACGCGGGCCCTGCAGGATCTAGTGCGACCGATCGCACGAAAATATAGCCGTCTCAAAAAAAACGTCGGTCGCTCGAGCTTTACAAAGCACGAACGACCGACGAGGAATACCAAAGGCTTATAGAAAAAAAGGAGAATAGGGTGACGGCAGGATCAGCAGGGAAACCAAAGGTCTGATGGGGCAACCACCAAAATTCCGCTAGCAGAAATGGGGCGTGCCCCAATCTTCGTTCCCGGTTATCGGTCTCAGCCATCGTTCCCCGCCATCCTGCGGTTCACTCCTCGCCCCCAAGCCTTATCAAGGCTGACAGAACCACTACGGCTTGTGCTTGCTGTGACAGGCTTTGCAGTTCGCTGCTTTCTTGAGCATCGCGCCGCCCTCTGCGTCACCATCGACAACCGCTTTCCCTGCTTTCACCAACGCAGTAGTCAGTTTTTTCCAGCTGTCTGCTTCTCCCTTGGGTGGCTTATTTTTTCCCAATGCAACCAACATGTCGTAGAGCTTCTTTTTTTCCTCATCCGAAGCGTCACCCGCAGCGACCTTTTTGATCAGCGGACCTTTGAACGCCGTTTTCATGACTACCTTGGTGCTGTACTTCGGCGCTCCGTCATCTTCGGCAGCGCGAGCAGAAAGACTGAAAATGGTTACAGCACTGAAACACGCCAAACAACAGAACCATTGTTTCTTCGACATTGACTTACTCATCGAGGTTAGGTGGGAGAGGTCTCACAACGAGAAATGACCTCAGGGACGAATACGATAGACGATCAGTCAGGCCAATGCCAATATCCAAGCTTCCAGCCCGCATTCGCGGCAAAGTCCAGTCAATCGTGTGCTTTTAGGCAAGACAGATGTCCGCGGGGGAGCAAGACATCTCGATGGGTGAAATCGAGAGATTCCGCCGTGTCAACTGTGGAACATCGCGTCAGATGTAGAACATCGTCGAATCACCATGCTTGGACTGTTCCACCAGATCACTCAAATGAGCCTCAGCCATAACACGTCTCGATGACTCCAAGGCCTCGTCCCAAACGCCCTGCAATAACTGATCAGCTGCCGTCGCTTTGCCTTCGGCTCTTGGCCCGACACCTTCCTGGCAGCCAACCGCTTCGACGATATCCAACAAACTTAACTGCGTTGGATCAACAGCCAACCGGTAGCCACCTTGGCTGCCGCGAATACTCTGCACCCATCCGGCAGCCCGCAGTGTCCGCAAAATCTGAACTAAAAAAGGACCGGGGACACCATGGCGATCGCTTATTTCACGAATCGTCACGAGATCGCCACTCGCACTGCGAGAAGCCAGTTCCAATAAAGCCAGAGAGGCGTAGTGGGCCCGTGCAGAAATCAACATGCCAGCCCTCCTCAGGAAGAGTGCAACCCGCACTCGGTCTTTTGAAACCCGCTCCAGCGTCCAGAACGTTCATCTTCGCCTAGCATCGTCGCCCGCGTGCACGGTCGGCACCCTACGCTCGGATAGCCCTGGTCATGAAGTGGGTTGTATGGAATCTCATGTTTAGCAATCAAACTCCAGACGTCGTTTTTCGTCCAATTGGCCAGCGGACTAACCTTGACCAACTGAAATTTCCGGTCCCAGCCGACAATGGGTGCCTTCGCTCGGTCTTCGCTTTGATCACGGCGAATCGCACTCGCCCAGGCATACTGGCCCCGTGCCGCGGTATGCAATACTCGCAACTTTCGATCAAAGCAGCAACGGTTGGGATCCGTCTGATAGACCGGTCCGCCATTGGCCGCCTCGTATTGCTCCACCGTTGTATCCGGATACTTGAACTCCACCTTGATCCCGTACCGCTTCGCCACACGCTCGCGAAGCTCCAATGTTTCTGCGAACTGATAGCCCGTTTCCAAGTTGAAGATCGGAGTCTCCGGAGCAACCTCTGACAGCATATGAATCAGCGTCATTCCCTCTGGACCAAAAGCAGTGGCCATGGTGAACTTCGGCGCGAATCGGTCGACTGCCCAGCTCAAGATTTGCTGTGGTGAAGCCGATTCCAGTTTCTGGCTCTCACGCTCCAGTTCAGCCAAAAACGAGTCCGTCGGCTGCAGCGGCGGATCAGCGGCCAGTGCCCCTCGAGGTTCGTCGGAGTCGATCGAGAACAACTGCAGCGGTGGGCGGGCCGAACCCGCGCTAGCTTTACCGCCCGATGCAAAATCGTTGACGGCTCTCGATCCGGCAGGCTGTTGGTTCGATCCGGAAGGCTGAGATTCACTCATATTTCGTTTCGGGCAAGCAGACATTGCATCCTCCGGTCGCCTCGCAAGACCACCAAACTCCGAATAGACTACAAACATGATCCAGATAGTCAAGTATCGATATCGGACGGTTTTTACCGTTCTCTGAACGAATTCGTGGAAGAATCGGCTAAACTACCGTAGTTGGCTTTAGTCTCGCGGATCGCCTTTAACTGCCGGACTCCGCTCGGCGTCACCTGGAGCTTCTGATGCGTTTACCTGCAATCATCACGACGCTGCTCATCGCAATCAGCCCCGCCTTTGCGGATACAGTCGAACTTTCGGGGGGCGGGCATCTAGACGGCACAGTGGAACAAAAAGCCGACGTCGTTATCGTCGCCTTGGATGATGAGATCCAGGTCGCGATTCCGGCCAGCCGAGTCCGTCGGGTGGTCACCGGTGACCAATTAACGGCCTATCGCCAGCGAGTTGTTGCGGCTGGCGAGATCGCCGAAAATCATTACCAACTCGCAATCTGGTGCGTCACCGATTCCAACGTTCCGGGGGACTCACAAAAGTACAAGCGTTACCACCTCAGGCGGGCTATCGAACTCGATCCGGATCACACCAAGGCTCGCGCTGGACTTGGTTACACCCGCAGTGAAGGGAAGTGGATTTTAACATCGGAGCTGATGCGAAAACGTGGCATGATCACTCGTGGAGGCAGCTGGGAACTGCCGGAATCACTCGCGATCGAGGATTTCCAAGAGGCTACCGATGTTGAGTCCAAAAAGTGGATCCGGGAAGTCAAACGATTGGTAGCTGTTGTCCTGCGAGGCTCCAGCAAAAGCGGCGAAGCGATCGAATCACTCAAAGCGATTCAAGACCCCCAGGCGGCCATCGCCATCTCGCGACAACTTAGTGAATCACGAGAGAACAAGACACAGAGCCGAGCGTTGCGAATCCTTTGGGTCGACCTACTTGCGGAGTTCGGCACCGGTGCGGCCATCGAAGCTTTGGTCCGAACGGGCATTGATGAACCCGACGAGGTTGTTCGTGAACGCGCCTTAGATCATTTGACGAGGGTCGGCACTTCGTCTGCCGTCGCCACCTATCTTCCGATGCTAAAGTCCAACGACAACCAGCTGGTAAACCGAGCGGCCCGCGCGCTGTCTTGGTTCCCCGATCCCGAATTAGCCTTAACCTACATCGAAGCACTCGTCACCACGCACAAACAACAATCAGCGGCGGGGCCAGGCATGCAAGTTGGATTCGGTGATGGCGGTGGCGGCTTATCCACAGGAGGCTCACCGAAAGTGGTGGTCGAACGGCGTAACAACCCTGCCGCACTGACACTCGTCAAAACGATCGAGCCAGACGCGGATTATGGCTACGACGAACAAGCTTGGTTGCTGCATTTTGCTCGCAAACGCTCGAGCTTCAGCGGTGACCTCCGGAGAGATCGATAACGCTCGCGCTTCGTCCCGGAGCAACGATTTACCTTCCGTGAACAGCATTCCCTCGCGAAGGTCGATGGCTGACGTGAAGAGGAACTCTTCGCGAGGAAGCGGATGGGTCCTAGCGAGACACCATGCCAAGAGCCATCAAGCGGTGGCCTTAGCTTGCTGACTCGATGGCGGCCCGCACGTCCGCTTCGTCGATACCGCCAACCAGTTCAACGACACCAATCTCAGTCGGCAAGACAAATCTCAACTTCCCGTAGGCGACTTTTTTGTCACGCATCATCACCGGGATCATCTTGTCCGGATCCGCTCCGTCATAACGAGTCGGCAACTGACAAGCTTCGATCAATTCAGTTTGTCGTTGGAGCAGTGTAGAGTCAGCCATCTGCAAACGAACGGCGAGCTGGGCGGCCATTTGCATTCCGATCGCCACCGCTTCTCCGTGAAGCAACTTTCCATAACCTGCATTGGCTTCGATCGCGTGCGCGAACGTATGTCCGTAATTCAAAATCGCGCGGCGCCCAGTCGTTTCCCGTTCATCTTCGGCAACAACGCGTGCTTTACTGCGACAGCTACGTTCGATTGCGTGCTGCAAAGCGATTCCGTTCCGATCCACCAATGCGGTCGCATTCGATTCTAGCCAAGCAAAGAACGGGGAATCATCAATCACACCATACTTGATGACTTCCGCCAATCCACTCAGGTAGCTCCGCTGCGGCAAAGTCGACATCACCTCAGTATCGATCAACACCAAAGAAGGTTGCCAGAACGCCCCGACCATGTTTTTGGCAGCGGGCAGGTTGACACCGGTTTTTCCGCCAACGCTGCTATCGACCATCGACAAGAGCGTGGTCGGCACCTGCACCAACCGGATCCCTCTCGCGAAGGATGCAGCAACAAAACCAGCTAAATCGCCAATCACACCGCCGCCCACCGCGACCACAACACTGCGACGATCACCACCCACCGATAGAATCCACTGCAAAAGTGACTCAAACTGCTCGATCGATTTACTCGGCTCGCCGGAAGGCACATCACGACGACTCGCGCGGATCCCTGATTCCTGCGACTCGAGACCGGCGGCAATCTGGTCCGCTAAATCGGACACGGCTTGGTCAGCGACCACGATCGCGTGACTGAGATCGGGGATGGATCCAATCAAACATTCGGCAAACCGGCTCACTTCGCCAGTCGTGATATGGATATCGTAACTTCGCTCATCCAGCGATAATCGAACCAGCGCCCGGTCGGGGTCCCCTTGTGTCGGTGTTACCATGGCAATGTCTCCATCCTTTCATCTTCTTAGGTGCTAGCCGCACAACTTAACCCATGAGCGAACCTCCCATCGATCCCAACTCGACGAACGCTAGCCCGGAAAACGACCGCTCGCCGGATTCTCCTGACATTCCCCCCCCCGATCTTGCGGATGAAGTCGATCAGACGGACCCGGCAATTCATGCTGACAAGTTCAACGATCCACGTGCAAAAATTACTGGTCGGGGCATCGGGATTGGACTCGCGGTCATCCTGCTGGGAATCGCGGGGGCGTTTGGCAGTATCTATGCCCGCAGAACCCAACTCGCCGAGTCGACTCGGTTTTGGGGAGAAGAAACAATCGCCGCGTTCCAACTCGCCGAAACGGTCGAACTGCTGCCCGCAGGGAATTCTCAGTTTCCCCCGGTCGAACTGACCACAACTCCCGGACTCGGGCATTTAAGAAGAGCGTTGCTGGACGAGCGAAATTATCAGTGGGACACTGAAACAAACCGCCCGGCACTGGAAAATTGCCCCGAAGCAGAGCCGACGAAAACCTCGGATCGAAAATTAAAGAAGTGCATTCGCCTTCGGCTGACCGACCCAACCGGTAAGCGATTCGACACCGTTGAAGTCGACATCAACCTGAAAGAGGGGTGGATTGGCCCAGCAGACGGATCGCGAAGGGTCCGAGCAACAGCGTACGTGCAACCAAAATTACAGAGCTACTTTGCCACGATCGTGAATGTTGAGCAGTTAAGATATGACCTCCGTGACTGAACACCTGTGCCAAAGTGGCTAGCCGCAAGCCGACCCCTGTGGACCGTAGCTTTCGCCAAAAATCATGCTTGACGCCTCGCGTTCCGCCGAGCCTCGATCATGGAACCGCGACTAGCAGCGAATCTCGACCCAAATCGTTCGGTAAATTCCGGCGGATCCGGCGGAAACATCGCGAGATAAAGGTACAAATTGGGCCGCAAGGCGTTTCTAAGGCATTGAGCGAGACCTAAATCGCTTATAATTGAGTGACGATACTCTTCTAATCTGTTCGGTGCTTATGCCTGATAACGCTTCCTCCTCCAAGCCTGAGTCGGTCACATCTCCCGAGGACGCAGAGGAATCTGCCGAAAACGCCACCGAAGATGCCGATCCGCAACGTCGCTTTTTGATCTTCAACGCCGCCCCCGCCTGGATGGTCAGCATGCTTGTGCATGTGCTGATCTTGCTCGTTCTGGGTCTCGTGACGATTGCTGACCCGATCAAAATTGTGAACGTTTTAACGGCTAACAATACGGGGGACGATGGACCCGAGATTGAGGAGTTCACGATCGAGGAGATCGACCCGGGCGAGATTTCCGAGCTTGAAGAAACCGAACCGGTCGACGTGACCGAGTCAGTGGAAATGGTTGAGCCCACCGAAGTCGAACAGGTCGACATTCCAACCGTCGATCTTGATACGGCTGACCTGGCTGCTGAAATGGCGCCCACCGCCGTCTCCCTACAAACCTTAACCTCCACCCAGCTGCAACCGCTTGGCAGTCGCACGTCCGAAATGAAGAAGAAACTTCTTCGCGATTACGGTGGAACTGAATCAAGCGAGGCAGCGGTTACCGAAGCGCTCAAGTGGTTAAGCCGTCATCAGTTGCCCAACGGCGCATGGACTTTCCAGCACCATTTGGCCTGCAACGGTGCATGCGGGAATCCCGGCGAGATGAATCGCGCGAAGGCATTCAATGCTGCAACGGCGATGGCACTGCTGCCGTTTCTGGGAGCCGGCCAGACGCACATCCAGGGTGAGTTTCGTCCAGTTGTGTTTCGCGGGTTACGATTCCTGATCCAGAATGGAAAACCAGGCCGCAAAGGTGGATTGCCAGTCTTAGACCTCAGCGAAGGTGGCGGCAATATGTACTCGCACGGGTTAGCGGCCATCGCCCTTTGCGAAGCCTATGCAATGTCCGAAGACCCTGAATTAGCCGGGCCGGCACAAGCCTCCTTGAACTTCATCACCTATGCTCAATGTCGTGATGGCGGCTGGCGATATCGCCCTCAACAACCCGATGGCGGTGACACCTCGGTGACCGGCTGGCAGGTCATGGCGCTGAAAAGCGGATACATGGGGCACTTGAGTATCCCACCACAAACGATTCAGGGATCGATGCTGTTTTTGGATAAGGTTCAATCCAAGAACGGCTCACTTTACGGCTACGCCTCACCGAGCCAGCAGATCCGACCATCTTGTGCTGCAATCGGTTTACTCTGCCGAATGTATACCGGCTGGGATAAGAATCACCCCGGCATCGTGGATGGGGTCAAAGAACTCGCCAAGATTGGTGTCCTGAAAAACGACATCTACTATGACTACTACGCAGCTCAAGTCCTCCGCCATTACGGTGGTTCGGAATGGGATGAATTCAACGTCGAATTGCGTGACTGGTTGGTTTCAACACAGGATCAGTCTGCTGGAGCCAAAGGTAGTTGGCACTTTCCAAACAGCGCTTCCCACCGCGGGCCCAAAGAAGGCGGTCGACTCGCTAGCACTGCGTTTGCGACGATGATCTTGGAAGTCTACTACCGCCACATGCCACTCTACGCTGATGCGGCCGCGGAAGAAGATTTCCCCCTCTAGAGCTTTCACGAGACGACGCGGCCGAGACCAACATCGGCCTCGCATCATTCCGCGAAAGACCGATCCGCCGCAGCGGGACGAGACACTTCAATACCCAACACTTCGGCTAGGATCTAAATATGGATCGCCTAAGTCAAAGCTGCATCACCGATGCGTGGCAGTGAAATGCTCCACCACAACTCACCCAACCTGCAGCGACTGGATCAAATTTCTGGTGCTGCGGCTAGCGAGGAAGCTGAACAGATAAAACAGGGCAATCAGCATGGCGAATGACATGCGCTGTCACGCTTCCCAGTACAGCATCGGCCAAGGCTGAACGACCGACGTTCCCCATGAC
>JARGNK010000049.1:30000-35651 GCA_029213145.1 Rubripirellula sp.
TGCCCCTAACGCTGGCTGTCCCGCACCCGAGGCCCCCTCGGCCAGTGCTCCAAACCCTTCACTCACAACCCGGTCACAACCTGCTGCCGGCCCACCAGTTCGCCAACCGCAGCCCCAGCCGACCAGGCCGCCGATCAGCGGGGCCCCGCGGGGGCCCGTTGAACGCGGGCCTTCGGCACGCCCCGCCCGACCGCCAGCGAAATACCCAGCCCAGGGACCACCACGCCCCACTCCGCTCGCGGCAGCAGCAGAGCCCTCTACCAAAACACTTCCAGTTCCCGAGGGTTTCAAAGCAACCCGAGATGAACCATGGCGGCCCGCCGAGCCATCGGACCTGAAATCGGCAGGAGTCAACGAGACAATTCTCGAGGCGATCATCTATCGTTACCTGCTAAGCGTCGGCGAAGCAGAAGGACGCAAGGTGGCCGACCAGGTAAAAATCCCATTCCGGCTGGTGGAACCCCTGCTAACCCGACTAAAAATGGAGCAGAACGTCGCCTACAAAAATGCCACGGTGACGAACGACTATGTCTACGTTCTGACTGAGACCGGTCGCCAGATCGCCAGGAATCATCTGCTCGACTGCAGCTACGACGGCGCCTGCCCCGTACCGCTGGAAGACTACATCGCCAGCGTCAACATTCAAACGATCGAAGGCCAATACCCCAAGAAACAAGATCTCCTCGAAGCCTTTCATGACCTGCTTATCAATCCTCGGATGCTTGAAAAACTCGGGCCAGCAGTCGCAAGCGGAAGAGGCATGTTCCTGTTTGGCTTTCCGGGCAATGGCAAAACATCGATCGCAGAGCGGGTAACTGGTGCCTTTGGAAAGTACGTGTGGATCCCCCGCGCTGTCGATATCGACGGAGACATCCTGCGAATCTTTGATCCGATGTGTCACGCACTCAGCATGCCTGAAGCCACAAGCGGCCTACTGGATATCGGCGGACTTGACAAACGCTGGGTTCGAATCGCCCGTCCCACGATCGTCGCCGGCGGCGAATTGACCATGGACATGCTTGAGGTGCAATGCAACAGCGAAAGCAATATCAGCGAGTCCCCGCTGCAGCTGAAAAGCAACTGCGGCACGCTCGTGATCGACGACTTCGGTCGCCAAAAAATGCGAGTCGATGAACTCTTGAACCGTTGGATCGTGCCACTGGAAAAGCGTTACGACTTTTTAAACATGGCCAGCGGAAAGAAAATCCAAGTCCCCTTCAATCAACTGGTCGTGTTCAGCACGAACCTGGAACCTCGAGACCTCGTCGACGATGCATTCCTGCGGCGAATTCCCTACAAAATCGAGGCCGAAAATCCGCCAGAAGCCGACTTTCGAAAACTGTTCGAAATCATGTGCAAGGTCACCAAGGTACCCTACAACGCCGAGGCAATCGATTACCTCATCTCGACCCATTACAGACCGGTCAATCGGCCAATGCGAATGTGCCAACCACGCGACCTGCTACTGCAAGTCAAGAACTATTGCCTCTACAACGACCTGCCAGTTGAGCTCAAAAACGAATACTTCGACTTCGCGTGCGAAAACTACTTCTCGGTCATGTAGTTCCATCCTCCCCACCAAGTTTCCCGACCTCGCAACCGGCCTGGCGGGCAGCGACGCCAGACCCAAGCACGAAATGACCAGCGTCGCCAACCCCTGAGCCTGCTTTCGGGTCATCACCAGTTGCCAAGCACCAATTACCGGTGATCGCGTTAGCGGTAATCGCTGGTAAATGGTGATCGCTGCGGCATCATCGCCACCTTGAAGGGTCACGTTCCGGCGTTCACTCACCGGGCAGCGTGGCATCGCCGGAAACGATAGCCGGACCAGCATCGACCCCACCGGCGGAGACGGAATCGCTGGAAACCGCAGGACCGTCCGTGGACTCCGGCTCCTCCGGCACAGCTGGGTCCTCAGGAGCCCGTTTGCGGAGTTTTCGCTGCAACGAGCGGCGATGAATCCCCAAGCGACGAGCCGCCTCGCTGATGTTACCACCACAATCGGAAAGCACTCGGTGAATATGCTCCCACTCATTCCTGGCAAGCGAAGGTGCCGGGAACGCAACGGCCCCGTTGGGAACACTCGGCTCATCACCCCGCATAAAGGCAGAAAGAATGTCGTCGGCGTCAGCCGGCTTACTCAAAAAGTTAACGGCGCCAGCACGCACGGCATCAATCGACGCTGGAATGCTGCCGAACCCCGACAGCATGATGATCCGCGTGCTCGGTTTGATTTGCAGCAACTTCCGCAACAGTTCAAGACCACTCTTGCCCGGCATCCGCAGATCGAGCACAGCGAGGTCGGTTGGCCGATCAGTGAAAACCGCAACCGCCTCTGCAAAGTCACCAGCCGACTCCACTCGGAATCCACGCTGCCGCATCGCCATCGAAAGTCGTTCGCGAAGAACAAAAGTGTCGTCGACTAACAGAATGCTGTGAGCCCCCACGGTTGTCGCATCATAGACAGGAGCAGAATCCATTGAATCAATATGGAGTTGGGAGGGCGGAATAGAGCAAAAGTTTGCTGGCTCTTTCAGTATAGCAGACTGAGCAAGCTACCCTCTATTCCCTGGCAGCATCGCCATCAAGTGGTATCGACACGATCGCCGTGGTCCCTTCGCCAGGAGTCGAGCGGAACTCTAATTGGCCACCCATTTGGGAAATGACATTCCGAGTCAAAAAGAGCCCCAACCCAATTCCACGCCCCGGTTGCTTGGTCGTAAAAAACGGATCCGAAGCTCGTTCCAAAACATCTTCGGTCATGCCTTGCCCGCTGTCCAAAACCGAGAGCAGCAGTTGACCTCCCTCCAAACGTGATTCCAGACGCACGCGACCTCTTTCACCGCTCGCGTCCAATCCGTTATGAATCAGGTTGCGAACGGCTTGGGCCACTGCCTCCTGTGGCACCCATAACTCACGACTCTCGTCCGCTTCGGAACCATCGATCACATCAACACGATGGGGATCCCGAATTCCTTCCAACGTGGCATCGATCAACTCGCCAACGGTCGTACGATCCCAGCTATTGGCCATCGAATCACCAGCCGCTGAACGCATCCTGCTAAGAATGGATCGGCACATCTCTAACTGACCATCGATCAATCGCAAATCAGTATCCACCGAGGGAGGCTTTTCGCAATCCTCCAGATGGCGTGACAACTCTCGAACGATCACGTCAATGGTGGAAAGTGGCGTCGCCAACTCGTGAGCCGCACCAGCAGCCAACGTTGTCAGCCCCTCCAAACGTTGACTCGCTGCCTGCGCCGCCTGAGTCGCTAACAATTGGCGTTCTCGCTGTTTCAACTCACCAGCCGTCCGCGTCACAAAGTAAGTCACGACGGAAGAACAGGTCGCAAAAGCGAGCATCAAACCACCCGCCTGCAAACTAAACCCCTCAGGCCGGAACAGGTCGATCCCCGTAACGGGAACAAAATCTTGCAACAGAAACGTATAACCGGCAATCGCAGTCACTGTCAGACTCCAAGCCGCCCGCGGACGGATCATCACCCCTCCGACAGCCAAGTTGACGAAGTAAAAAAGACTAAAAGGATTGCCAACGCCACCACTGAAGTACAACATCGCAGTCAACGTTAATAGGTCGAGCAGCATCAGCCCGAGCGCGACGTGCTGCTGAATGGGCGGCTCATCCGCAGGATGCTCTTGGGACAGCGACCAAGGCAGATCATCAGGCTTTGCTTCCTCACTCGATGGCTTGAGTGATGTAAGCCACAACGCGTAAATCGCGTTTGTCACCGCCGTCAACGCAACGAGCCCAAGCAATTGCGGATAAGGGAGCGTAACGCCCGTAATCCAACCCGTCGCCAAGATGGTTATCAATTGGCCGACCACGGCGAACCAACGCAACCACAACAACCAAGTCGACGAGCCCAATGGCACCGAGGCGATCAATGGCAGCGTCAGGGATTCACGACTGGAGCGCACAGCTGTTAATTCAATTCATTTCGCGGCGAGCGAGTTCATCGCGAAGTCTTGCTGCGAGCTCGTATTGCTCAAGTTCCACCGCTTCAGCCAGCTGTTCCTTCAAAGTCCGACCAACCGAATATTCGCTGCGGAGCGACTCTCGCAATTCGATCAAACGCACTACAAGCTCGTCCGACTCGAAGTGCTCCTCCGCGTCATGCTTGTCAAAAAAACCTCGCATGATTTCGAGTCCAGAATTGACAGCCTGGATCGCTGATTCCGGGCCAGACTCATCCAACTCACCTAAAGCCTCGGCCTGGGTTCGATGAAACAAAACAAACGGTCGGTATTGCTCGTGAACACTCGCCCATTCTTCATCAGGACTCATCAATTCACTCAGATCCATCAACCTCAAAGTGTGATCAGCATCCATGACGGCACGGTGATAAAACTGCAAACGCAACCAGCAGATTCGACGGTGGTAAAACTGCATGAACTCTCGATCAACATCCGCACACTCATCCTCATCGAGCTCACGCTCTGGATCATCCGAGTGGGCCTGCTGAAGATAATCCAACACCGTCTCACTCTGACGGTATTGATCACCGTCTGGCCGCCCGGTTGTTTCCAGTTGCAAAACCCCCATGTCGACCCGCATTTGGATCACGTCTCGCTCCCCGTTCCCCTTCACCAGCCGCACATTTAGCGTCGTGGGATCGAAAGCCCAATTCGTGAGAATGTCGTCAAGATTTTTGGATCGCTTCATGGCCTGTCGGAAAGCGAGAAATTGTCGTCGCTTCACAAGTATACCTGGAGAATTCTCGGTGGAATGTGTAGATCGTCTTTTTCGAAACGTGTGGCAAGACGCATTTTGTTTCCGAAACATGTCACGATACGAGAAAAGAGCTTTGGGAGCAAAGGTGAATGCCAAACCACTCGTTTCAACCGCAGTCCGGACACTTGCATGATCCCCCCCGCTGCTCAGAAATCATCTCGTGAAGGTTTTTGACGCCGACGTTTCTTCTCGGATTGCTCACGCTTATGCTCCAACCTACGTCGCTGACTCCCCTTGGTAGGACGCGTTTTCCTGCGGGCTTTTGGCGCTGACTGGCATTCCAACAGCATACTGACCAGTTTACTGCGAACATCTGCCAAGTTTCGGATCTGATCGCGGTATTGTTCGCTGTGTAAAACCAACTGTCCTTCGCGATTGATCCGATTTCCGTACCGTGTTGTAAACCGACGGCACCAAGCGGCATCCAATTGCGACGATCGCTCCGGTGACCAGCGGAGAGTGATTTTTGAGTTAACTTTGTTAACATTCTGCCCCCCCGGACCGCTGCTTCGTGCAGTCGTCACCGAGATTTCTTTCTCGGGAATGGTCAGGCGTGAATTGACGTAGAGGTCAGGCATTGTTTTTCGATTCTTTGCCGAATGAGCTCAATGCAATCTTGATGAAAGCGTGGAGGCAAGCGATCAGTACTCGAGTCGGCTCTGGCAGCAGTGACTGCTTACCCAAAGCAAACTTCAATCCTGCAGCCGAAACTCATCAATCAGATCAGTCGAATCCCTGTGCTCGGTAAATACGATTGTTAATATGGTGCTCGTTCGTACTGTAAACATGCCTGGAGTTACCGAGTTACTCAGGCGCTAGCGTCAGCCTCCCTCGCCACAGCCTCCCTCGCCTTGGGCATCCCCCTCCCTCGCCTTGGGCATCCCCCTCCCTCGCC
>JARGNK010000049.1:35751-41292 GCA_029213145.1 Rubripirellula sp.
CCTCCCTCGCCTTGGGCATCCCCCTCCCTCGCCTTGGGCATCCCCCTCCCTCGCCTTGGGCATCCCGCCGCGTCGGCATGTTCGCCCCACGGCAACTACCCGCAACAAATAATCATATCGAAGCCGCGTCGGCGAGACCCCTAACAGGAGTTCCAACCCCATGTTCTACCGCTCCCTTGGCTTGATCGCCTGGATGACCATTCATCTTGCTCCGGTATCCGGTCAAGAGCAATGGCCACGATTCTTAGGGGTCAACTTTGATGGCACGGTCGAGCCCGATACATCATTCGACTGGTCTCAGGAACCGACGTTTGCTTGGTCAATTGAAGCCGGCACTGGCTACGGCATTGGTACAGTGGCGGAAAGCCGTTACTTACACTTTGATGCGGTACCCAGTGCGGATGGTTTCGGTGTTCAAGAGCGATTGCGTAGCTTTGACTTAGAGAGCGGAAAACTTCAGTGGGTTCACACTCAACCGATCGTCTATCGAGATCTTTACGGCTACGAGGATGGGCCGCGGAGCAGTGCCTCGGTGAATGGCAACCAGATTTTCACACTCGGTGTTTCTGGAAACCTTACCTGCCGCGACTTGGCAACGGGAAACCAAACGTGGATGGTTAATACCAGCCAACAATACGGCGTCGTACAAAATTTCTTCGGAGTCGGATCCTCGCCGTTGGTGCTCGACAACCAAGTCGTCGTTATGGTTGGGGGCAGTCCTCCCGAAGATCAAAACATCGCTCCCGGTCGACTCGACCGAGTCATCCCCAACGGCACAGCTCTCGTCTCCTTCGATCGCAAGACCGGCAAGGAACGATGGCGTGGTGGTGATGACTTGGCCAGCTACAGCAGCCCAAGAACCCTCCAGGTTGGTAATGAAACATTGGTGTTGCTACTCGCCCGTGGCGGTCTACTCGCGCTCGACCCAAACACCGGTGAGGTGCGCTGGCGATTCGACCATCGCGCGGCAACCCTCGAAAGTGTGAACGCGATAATGCCAGTCGTTAACGGCAAGCAAGTATTCATCAGTGAGTGCTATGAAATCGGAAGCGCGCTTTTAAATGTTGACGGACAATCGGCAAAATTAGTTTGGCAAGATCCCCCGCGGGATCGACGTCGACAAGCAATGCGTTGCCACTGGTCAACACCGATCCTGATCAACGGATACCTGTACGGATGCAGCGGCCGCAACGCACCTGACAGTGATTTCCGTTGTATCGAGTTCAGCAGCGGAAATGTTCAATGGAGCGATCCACGCCGGATTCGATCCTCGGTTACGCGAGTCGGAGACAACTTGGTTTTGCTTGAAGAACGCGGCGCAGTGCAAATCATCCGCCCCACGCCGGAGAAGTTAGAGATTGTCTCGGAGTGGAATTTTTCGATTCCCGATGAAAAACGCCCGGCCATCCGTTATCCATGCTGGGCGGCGCCGCTGGTCGTTGGAGATCGACTGTTGATTCGGGGCGACGAAAACGTGCTTTGCTTGAAAATAAAGACAAAGTGATTGCGTGACGCGACGAACATGCCTCGAAATATCTCTCTGCGTCAACTCAATTGCGATTCACAGAGTGATCTAAAAGCACAACAGCAGCTGACTTGGATTGTTTCGCCAATCCGCAAAAAGCCTCGTCATTTCGCCAATCGTCGCCTTTGGGCACTTCCCATCACGCTATTGTCCTTTGAATGCTCGCACCATTCGCGAGGCTTGGCTTTCCTGATAGGATGTCGAGGCAAGGGCGACTGCCCCGAAGAAAATGATTACCGAAACCTTGAAACCGACTGCGGATCCCAGCGTGTCCAACCCAACCACATCGAAGCCGTCGAACGGCTCCGCGGCGCGAGCGACGAGCCAACCCTCTGGTTCGGATGAATCTTTTTTCGTAGACCGCAATGAACCGGTTGCGAAGCACGTCGATCTTCCTCGGATCGAAGCTGCGGTCCGCTCCATTCTTGCCGCTGTCGGCGAAGATCCAGACCGCGACGGGCTTCTGGAAACGCCAGCCCGCGTCGCCCGCATGTATGCGGAGATGTTTGCCGGGTTGAAGAGCGATCCCGGTCGACACCTTTCGAAAGTGTTTGCCGAGAATTACGACGAAATCGTGCTTGTCCGAGACATTAGTTTCTGCTCCATGTGCGAACACCACTTACTCCCATTCACCGGAAAAGCACACATCGCCTACCTCCCAAGCGGTAAAGTGGTCGGTTTGAGCAAACTAGCGAGGGTGGTCGAGGAGGTCGCGCGTCGACCTCAGGTCCAAGAGCGGCTGACACAAACGGTTGCGGACATGGTGGAGGATCGACTTAGCGCTCGCGGCGTCGCCGTCGTTTGCGAATCGACACACAGCTGCATGACGATGCGTGGCGTCCGAAAGCCGGGGAGTTTGTGCCTGACGAGTGCCATGAGAGGGGTATTTCGAAAGGATCCGATGAGCCGGGCGGAAGTCCTGGAGTTAATCAATCGTCAGCCGAGCTAGGCAGATTTTCCTAGGATTCACCCGAAAGTTTCGATTGCCTGCTTGACGAACCGGGTGGTCAGCGATCGAAATAGACCGCATGGACACTGAACGACTGCGGGTACAAGACGATCTGAGGGGCATCGTGGGAGACGACGTCTTCTGCGACCCGGTGATGGCGCAGGTATACGCCTCCGACGCGAGCATTTATCAAGTACCGCCGCTCGGAATCGTGCGGCCTCGCAGTACTGCGAGCGTCATTGCCACCGTTCAGTATGCAGCGGAAAATGAGCTTTCGATTCATCCCCGTGGTGGTGGCAGTGGTTGCGCCGGGGAATCGCTCGGGGGCGGACTGATCCTCGACTTCTCAAGCTACATGCGTCGGGTGTCGATTCTACCTGACGAGTCGCGAGTGACTGTTCAGAGTGGCGCGATGCTGGCTGAGGTCAATCGCACCCTCAAGCCGCTCGGTCGCTGGTTCGGTCCCGACCCAGTCAACCGCAGCATCACCACCATGGGGAGCGTGCTAGCGACCAATGGCTCCGGTAGCCACTATCTCCGCAGCGGTTCGGCTCGCGATACCATTGAATCGATGCGGATTGTCACCATCGATGGGGAGTTGATCGAACTCTCCCGGAACAAGATCGATGATGAGGGGACTCCAGGTCGACTCGCGCGTGGAATCACCGAGATCCACAAACAGTTTCGCCCGCTGATCGAGCAGCGACGAGACGCGCCCCAATCTCGAGGCGGTTACCGACTGGACGACGTCATTCGAAACGACGGCCTTGTCGACATGGCCAAATTCATGGTCGGAACACAGGGTACGCTTGGCATCATGATCGATGCCACAGTCCGCACGGAATCGGTTCCGACGCATCGCGGATTGGTGCTGCTATTCTTCCATCGCCTGGACTCCGCCGCGCGGTGCGGTGTCGAAGCCCTCAATCACGGCTTGGTTGCCTGCGACTTGATGGATCGCCGACTGCTGCAAATGGCTCGAGATACCGATCCCAGATTCGAGTCCTTGCTGCCGCGGGAAGCGGAGGCAATGCTGCTGTTAGAGATCCAAGGTGAATCCCTTGGTGACCTCTACGATCGCATGTCCGTCATCCAAGAGAATTTGTCAAAAGGATCCGATGGTGCCTTCGCGACAATCGATACGGTCAAGCAGGAAGAGCGTGATCTTTACTGGTCACTCTCTCGACGTATGATCCCACGTCTGTATCGATTCAAAGGTAACGAATCACCAATCCCCTTCACCGAGGATCTTTCGGTTCCACCACTCAAATTACCCGACCTCCTGTCGTCTATCCAAGAAACCCTGCAACGACACAAGACCACCGCCACCATCTTTGCACATGTCGGTCACGGCCAGTTGCATTTGAGGCCATTCTTGGATCTTGGCAGTGCCACCGACCGCATCCGCCTGCAAGAACTGTCGGAGGAAATCGCCGAGGTTGTCTGGCGGCATGGGGGTGAGGTGAGTGTTGAACGGGCCGCTGGACTAAGCCGCTCCTACTTACTACCAAAACAATACGGTGACCTGTGGCAAGCCCTGGGGCAAGTGAAGCGGTTATTTGACCCTCAACACCGACTCAACCCGGGGAAGCTCTTTGGAGCAGTGCTACAGAAACCGAACGAAAATCTGCGGCCGGCGAATCAGACGATCGAAATCGCTTCAGACAAACGCGTTTTGATCAATGCCGATGAACCGATCGTGCAAGCTGCGAAAGAGAGCGGCACCTCAGTGCCCCAACTACAAGTCCTGCAACAATGGCCGGCCAGCCAGCCGATCACCAAAGCGACGCGAGGTTGCAATGGCTGCGCTCGCTGCCGAACGACCTCACCCCGCGAGCGGCAGTGCCCCGTGTTTCGCGCAACGCATAACGAGGAAGCTTCGCCGAGAGCAAAAGCAAATTTGCTCCGCGGAGTCCTCAGTGGACAATTAGAAGTGGATGACTTGGCGGGTGAACAAGCAAAAGCCATTGCTGATCTCTGTTTCAATTGTCACCAATGCCGACTGGAATGCCCGGCATCGGTCGACATCCCAAAAATTGTTGGGGAACTAAAAGCTCAATACGTTGCGACCAACGGACTATCCCTATCGGATTCACTGATCGGCCGTATTGACACCGTTGCCGCGTGGGCGGCTCAACTGCCTTGGCTGGCAAATCTATTGATTCGCAATCGCTTCTCACGTTGGCTTGCCGAACGCGCCTTTGGTTTGTCGGCAGCTCGTGAATTACCACCGGTTGTTCGCGAGACATTCCTCCGTCACGCCGTCCGCCGCCGCTGGACCAAGCCGATCGCCGCTGGCGGGTTGAAAGTGGTTTACTTTGTCGACCACTACGCGAATTTTCATGATCCGGATATCGGTAAAGCGTTGGCCGAAATCCTGCAACAGAACGGCATCGGTTTGTACGTCCCCACTTCACAAGCCAACAGCGGCATGGCCCGCATCACAAGCGGAGACCTCAAAGGTGCCCGCAGGATCGCCAGAAAAAATGTCCGCTTGCTCGCCGAACTCGTTCGCCAAGGTTACGACATCATCGCCACCGAACCGGCGGCGTTACTATGCCTGAAACATGAGTATCCGAATTTGTTGGATGATGAGGATGCTCACTTGGTTGCCGAAAACTCATCCGAGGCGTGCGACTTTTTCTGGAAACTCCATCAAGCCGATCGGCTCGCACTCGACTTCAATCCAATCTCCACCACCATCGCATACCACCAACCCTGTCATCTTCGTGTCCTTGATCCGCTACAGGTTGGCTCCCAATTGCTAGAACTGATTCCCGAGTTAATGGTCGATCGGGTGGAGGCTGGCTGTACCGGCATGGCAGGAACCTGGGGCCTGCAACGCAAGAACTATCGCAGTAGCCTCCGAATCGGCTGGCCGTTAATCTCAGCAATGCGAGCAGCTCGGGTCTCGATTGCCACCACCGAATGCAGCGCATGCAAAATGCAAATCGAACATGGCAGCGCGCGGACAACCCTGCACCCACTAAAACTTCTAGCATATGCTTATGGGCGAATGCCGAAGATTGAAAAAGAATTGGTCCCCGAACCGCATGCTTAACAAACC
>JARGNK010000049.1:41392-43196 GCA_029213145.1 Rubripirellula sp.
GCGAATGCCGAAGATTGAAAAAGAATTGGTCCCCGAACCGCATGCTTAACAAACCAAACGCATAACGAACCAGCCATCCTCGATTTTTCTTTGACGAATCATTCATGCAACTCGACGTGCTCCTTTTCGCCGCCGCCCGGCAAATGGCCAACTGCGATCACGTCACCATCGAAGTCGGTGACAATGCGACCGCAGCTGATGTGCTCCAAGCGCTCGGCCGACAGCATCCACAGCTTGACGGTTTGCTCCCGTCGTGCCGCCTTGCCGTCGACTGCACCTATGTCGATTCAGAAAATCCAATCACTCCTGACAGTGAAGTCGCCCTCATCCCGCCAGTCAGCGGTGGTTAGTGAGGTGAGCCGTTATGACAGACTGTAATATTTGCGTTCAAATTATCGACACACCGATCCAATGGGATCAGCTCACCTCAAAGGTCGCCGCTCCGGATGCGGGGGCTCATGGCTGGTTCGTCGGAGTCACCCGCCGCACCACCGGCTCCCGTGTCACTGAAACACTCGCCTATGAAGCCCACCGACCGATGGCGACTCGTGAGCTGGAAAAAATTGCGGCGGCCGCGATTGAAAAATTCTCGCTTTTCCAAGTCGTAATCGTGCACCGTCTTGGGGAAGTTCCCGTCGGTGAAGCAAGTGTTGTCGTCGGCTGCAGCAGTGGGCATCGGCCCGAAACGTTCGAAGCTTTGTCATGGATCATGAATACCCTCAAGAGGGAAGTTCCTATCTGGAAACGCGAGCAATACGTCGACGGATCGACCGAGTGGGTACATCCCACACCGGCCGATGGTGAACAAGCATGACCACCAAACCCCGCATCTATCTCGATCACGCCGCGACCTCCTGGCCAAAATGCACATCGGTAATCCAAGCGATGACCGATTTCATGCGTGACTGTGGCGCGGCCGCCGGACGAGGCGGTTATGCGTCGGCAGCGGCAGCCGATCGGATTGTGACGACAACGCGGCGCCAAATCGCTGCCTTAGTTGGTGCAGAATCCACCAACTCAATTTCCCTACACAGCAACGGAACCACCGCACTCAACGCTGCAATCCACGGTGTCCTCACACAGGGCGATCACGTTGTCACCTGTGCTGCCGAACACAATTCAGTGCTCCGGCCACTTCATTGCTTACAGCAACGGGGTGAAATCAAACTAACGATCGTACCGGTGGACCAATCTGGCAAAGTGGATCCGCAGCAACTACTCGATGCGACCCGACCAAACACGCGGATGGTTACCCTGACGCACGCCAGCAATGTTACCGGCGCCGTGCAACCGGTCGCCGAAATTGCCACCGCGCTCCGAGATCGATCAACGCTGTTCCTTTGCGATGCAGCCCAAACATTCGGAACGCTTCCGATCGATGTCGATGGCATTGACCTGCTGGCAGCCCCCGGGCACAAAGCATCTGGAGGTCCCTTGGGAACGGGGTTTCTCTACGTCGCAACCCAGATTGAAGATCAAGTCGAGCCCTCGATTCAAGGCGGAACAGGGAGCCAGAGCGAATCGCTTGAAATGCCAATCAACATGCCGAGCAAACTGGAGCCCGGAAATCTGAATGTGCCGGCTCTGGCCGGATGGTCGGTCGCCTTGAAAGAAGTTATGGACGATGGAATTGAAACCCGCCAACGTCAAGCGATTCAACTTTCCAACCAGTTGCACGATGCGTTATCTGGTATGCCGGGGCTACGTGTTTATGGTGAACGGGATCAATTACCGATCGCCAGTATCTCGATCGACGGCCTCACGCCAAGTGATGCCGCCGTCGTCCTGGATTCCGAGTATGGAA
>JARGNK010000050.1:0-4899 GCA_029213145.1 Rubripirellula sp.
TCACTTGCAACGCATCAAGCGCCGTGACCTGTCCGTCTCGGTTGACATCGGTCAGCGTGATTCGACCGCTATCGAGTGAGTCCGAAGGGTCGTCCATCGTTCCCAGGGTGTTGATCACCAGCAGGGCATCGAGCGGGGTCACCTCGCCGTCGATATTCGTATCGGCCGGAAGAACGTCGTTGTGGCGGAGCACGATCAGGTTATCCCCATTGAGAGGGCCAACTGGTATCGGCACTTCACTGTCGGTTCGCTCGATGCGAACCGCATCGAGCATGACTCGCTTACCGACGATATCGCTTATTACTTCTTCGTCGAGGATAACGAAGTTGCTCATGGCGATTCGAAGCGGACCATCACCGGAATATTCGTAGTCGACCACCGCGTCAATCCAATCACTTCCGCGATCGCTGTAAACACCCGCTTGGAATGATGGAGGTGTCGTTTGATCGATGCGACCAGTCACCGAATTTCCACCACTCGAGACCGTCACGGGAATGTTCGAGGCACCATTGGTCATCGCTTGCGACGTTGGTTGCCAGGTCACACCGATCGAGTAGGTACCTGCGTGCAAGCCCTCGATCTCCCAGGCACCTTCACTCGGCAGACGTGGAGTCGGCGCAAAGCGGATCGTGGAGTCGTGCCAACCTTTGTAGGGATTGGTCAGACTGATCAACAGTCCGCTCTTCTCGAATCGTTCGTCACGATCATCCAGCACCAAAGCACGACTGACCACTTCGCTGCTCAGATCGATCTCAACAATCGGTCGGCGAGGGTCGCTCGTCGCGAGAGACAGCGTTCCGGTGAACACCCCAACATCGACTGCAGTCTGCTTTATTTGCAGTGGTATCGATTCCCCAGGTGCCAGGTAGCGTGGTGAGAAGTCCACCAATTCGAAGCTTGCTGGTAACTCTCGGACCGATTCGATCGACAGGGGTTGATTGGATGTGTTGCGAAGCGTCAGGGTCCGTTCGACAGGCGCGCCGCGTTGGGTCGTATCGAACCCTACCTGCATACCGTTGAGGATCTGAACTTCACCCGATCGAATCTCGAGTCGTGGTTGATGCACCCGGTAGAGTCGGGCCGCGTCGGCGGCGACGAACTTACGATTGTCGGTATCCTCGAGCATCACGCTCAGCGTGCCGTCGTCTCCGACATACTGGTACGCCAAGAACTCCCACGGCACCTGATCTCCGTAAATGCCGCTTGGTTCCTGGTTCTGGTCGACCACGCGAATCGTCGATTCATCGTTGCCGCTCACGGTGTACTTGGCCGAGGTGGAGTGGGTTCCCGCCACGGGCCAGGTGGCATAGGCGGCGTACCAGCCTGCTTCGAGATCATCAAACGTCCACGTCGCCGTCTGACCGGTTGTGTTCAGACCAGATAGCTGATGCGTGCCGTCGTAGGAGTTCGTTCTGGGATACGTAGTGAACGAACCGGAGGTGGTGTATCCATCGGTCGAACGGTCATCGAGCGTCCAGATCTGCAGCGTCTCGGCTGTCAGGTCGAGCGAGATCACCGGATGCTTGGCATTGTCGGTCGGGATCGTGAGTTGACCATTGGCTTCCCCAATGGTCAGTGCTTCGTAGCGGACCGTCACATCGATCCACTGGTCAGTGAGCAACTCGTGTGGATAGCCGGTCACCGGAGAGACGAGCGTAAAGCCTGGAGAGGCAGTTGGGATTTCCGTCAGAAGAAGATCCTCGAGTCCATCGTTGTAGAGACGAATCGTTCGATCAGTGGGCTGATGGAATTGGGTCGTCCCGAAGGAGATACCCCCTTCGAAGGAATCGATCTGGGCTTCGAGTTCGGTGGTGCCATTGGAGGCTTGATCTTGATCAACGATGCGTACGGTCGAAATGGGAGCCAATTCTTCGGTGGAGAAAGGCTCAAGCCGAATCGCATCGACGAAGACCCAGCCGCTTTGGGTGCTGCTGACGGTCAGTTCGAACGTGCCATCATTGCCCACCTCGACATACTCGACCGGCTGACCGCTGGTATCGAGCAGATCAAGGGTGACCCATGAAATGTTCTGGTCGACGAATGATTCGTCTCGATCTCCGGGCAGGATTCGCTGATTGATCAATGCCGTGGCGGAGGTCACGCTGGTGGTCACGGCGAATGGGGCATCGGTTGCTGCCAGGTAGATGTTGCCGTTCCAACTAGTGGCCACTTTGTAGAGACCAGGATCGAGATCGTCATAACGCCACGCGACCTGGTGATCCCCCAGGAAGTTGAACATGCGAGTCTCGTATTGTCCTAATCCTTTGCTGTGCCGCACGATCTGAGGGCTGCCCTCAGTGACATGGAAGTAATCGGGCGTCAAGAACTTGCTAGGACCATCGGCGTAGACCACATCATCGCGGGATCGTTCCACGATCCCAGTCAGGTCGATGCGATAAATCGCTTCGTCGACATCATTGGTTTCAAAGGCGAGAGTTCCTTCGTGAAGTCCCTGCTCGTCGGCTTCGAGTGTGACCCGCATGAGGGTCGATTGACCGGGGGCGACCTTGTCGCCACCGACCCACTCCACCTGATACCCCTCTGGCACCGATACCGTCCCGAGACGGTCGAGCAGCGCGCCGGTCTCCTCATCGTAACGATAGGGGATTTCGGTTTCGGTTTCGGTCTCGTTGAGCCGAAGCTGAAGAGGTCGATCGCCAAGGTTCTCGATCTTGAAATCACGGACCGCATCGCGACCGAAGACATTGACACCGAAATCGTATTCGGCCAGTCCGGACGGAAGAAGCTGAGCAGTGGAGGCTTCGGTGACGCGAATCTCCGGAGCTTCGAATCGCATCCGTTCAACCTGAACCGCATCGATATAGCTCGTGAGATTCCGCTCTACCTCGATACCGACCACGAGGGTGTGATCGTCCATCTGAACAGCCGATTCAAGATCGTGCCAGTAAATATCCCCGTGGGCGTAGTTTCTTGTTTGCGTGACTTGTTGATTCTGTTGGCGAAGCAGGATGTTTCCGTTGGAGTCGGTGACTTCGTAGTGGGCGATATCAAGAAACATCTCGGGATCAGAAACCGAGATATGGTACTTCCCAGGGCTCAGCCCACCCATCGTCCACTCGGCCCGTCCAGCGTAGCCACGTGCGGTCCGCAGCGAATCGCCGTCGAAGCCGTTATTCTCATCACGGAAGGCTCGACCCTCAAAATTGAATCCGAGATTACCGTCATCGAGGATCTGTGGCCCCTTGTTCATCCACTCGATCGTCTCGAACTCGTAGTGCAACAGGTCGCCGATCCCATCGACCGATAGCAGGTGACCGTTATCGGTCACGGTGTTGCCGTAGGCTCGCACCCGAAGTTCATCGCCGTGCGTGCCACCAAGTGGGCTTTCGAATTCGGATTCGATCGCGTTGGAAGTGGGGGTGCCACCCTTGAAGGTTCGCGTGATCGACAGCGTGTCGGTATAGATCACATCGGGATACTGAGTGCCGATGGCATTCTCATAGTCGCTTCGAGCGGGAAACGATTCGGTGCGTACGAGTGTTAGGGTGGTGGGAATTCCACCTTCTTGAGCCTGGGTCGGATCGGTCACGTGCTGGGGGACATCGAGCTTGTCGATATCGAACGTGATCGGAGCGGCGGACGTTTGGAAGCTGATGGTGTCGTATCCACCGGCGTCGTTATAGCCTCCCACCTCGGTCGTGTTCTCGACCGGGTTGTCATTCTCGTTAAGCACCCGTTCATCCACGACGTTGTGGCTGCTGATATCGTTCCTGGCCAGATCGCCTGGGACGATCAGGTAAAAGTCATCCCCCTGTTCCCCATAGAGGAAATTGTTGGAATCCACGGCGTCACCGCTGCCGGTGGAGAAATCGCCTTCGGGTTTTAGCGGGGTGAAGTTATCGGTGGCCCAGAGGGACATCGGTTGATCCCAGAGGAACCGAAGTTCCTGGTCACCCCATCCGCTAAAGCTTGGCGGACCGGGCAGTGGGACCGTGACGGTCAGTTGGTAGTTCGATAGGACGTCATCCCCAGTACGTCCATAGAGGGTGTCGCTGCCGGTGCCACCGAAGGCAAGGTCGTCGCCATCGCCGGCATCGATCCAGTCATTCCCCCCGTGCGCAGTGTCTTCCGAGGGCGATGTGATCGAAACAAGGGTGAGGGAATCGGTGGCCTGACTCCATTTCATGGTGCCGGTATCACCAAGAACCACGTCGTGGCCGCCGTTGGTTCGGATGGTATCGCCCATGGCACCGCCTATGACATAGTCACGGGCGTTGGCCGTGGTGATATTGTCTACGCCGCCAAAATCATGATCGCGAGTGCTGACCTCAATCAATTGCGCCAGCTCGTCAAACAACGCGTATCCGGTATCGCCCAAACTGGAATCCGTTCCGGCTGAAGGACTAGTGATTGGACGTTTGGACAGGTCCAGAATCACATGACCATTGTCACCGAGCACGATGAAAGTCGGCTCCTCTTGAATCAAGATTGATTCGGCGAGCACCTCATCCGCGCCGGATCCTCCCAGCACGATGTTGACCCCACCACTTGCACGCACTTCATCGTCCCCCGAAACCGTGGGATTCTCTGTTTGGATGGTAACAAGGCCATTTTGTTGATCTACCGTAAGAGAACCCTCATCCCCAAGAACGATATTTTCACCGGCCCCAATGGTAATTTGGTCGTCACTGGCTCCGGCGAGAACGGTGTTCAACCCGCCGTCTAATTGGATGATGTCAGAGCTCCCGGTTCCCGAATTCGTGGACCGGATTGATAAGATCTTCCCTTCAGCCGAAAAGCTTGCTTCACCGTCGTCACCGAGCACGGTGTTCGCGCCACCGCCGGCAGTGATCTCATCGGCACCCACACCCCCAACCACCGCATTGACACCATCGGAGAGAGTGATCTTGTCAGACGCACCAAAGTCAAAGTCAGTGC
>JARGNK010000050.1:4999-42344 GCA_029213145.1 Rubripirellula sp.
CATCGGCACCCACACCCCCAACCACCGCGTTGACACCATCGGAGAGAGTGATCTTGTCAGACGCACCAAAGTCAAAGTCAGTGCTTTCTACACTCAATAACACGCCATCATTACTGAACGTCATCTGCCCGTTATCACCGACGACCGTTGCTTGCCCTTCCGCAACCGATCCGTTCACGGTGATTGTGTCCGTCTTGGCTCCGCCAATCACAACGTTGTAACCAGATCCAATGTTGACCTGGTCCGTTCCCCCCACGCTGCCGTAGAGCGTTTTGACTTCGGTTGTCCCGGTTTCATTTCCGTCACCGTCCGTCAAGACTTCCAAGCTTCCTTCGTCGGCAAGCACGTAGTTGGTACCGCCGCCCAGGTTCAAGATGTCGGAACCGGCTCCCGCAATCACCGTGTTGGTTCCATCTTCCAGGGAGATCAGGTCATCACCGCCATGGTCGGAATTCACGGTTCGAATCGCGCGAACTTTTCCGTCCGGGAAGAAAAAGGCTTCACCGTCATCACCGAGCACGGTGTTCGCGCCACCGCCGGCAGTGATCTCATCGGCACCCACACCCCCAACCACCGCGTTGACACCATCGGAGAGAGTGATCTTGTCAGACGCACCAAAGTCTCCGTTTTCGAAGCTTTGAATGGCAAGCAAAGTATCCGCCGGAGACACAGTCATAAAACCGCTATCTCCCAATACAATTGTGATTGCGTCCGGCGAGCTGCCTTTTACTAGAATGTCATCGCTTCCATTGCCACCAATGATGACATTGTATCCGTCTTGTGTGCTGATCGTATCGTTGCCGGATACCGACTCTCCAAGAGATCCAATCAATGAGTTTCCATCGTTGACTTCGCGAATGTATCCAGCATCTCCGATGACCATGTTCCGTCCGGCACCGAGATTGATAGTTTCATCACCAACACCAGCAATAATTCGATAGGTGCCTTCCGCTAGAGAGAAAAGGTCTGCATCACCGATGCTTGCGAACAAGCTTTCTGCCGAAACAAATCCACCATCCTGATTGACGAACACTTGGCCCTCATCCCCTAGGATCGTATTGGTGCCAATTCCGGCAGCGATTTCATCCGCGCCTACACCAGCGATGACGTAGTTTTCGCCGTCTCCAACGTCAATGAAATCTACGTCTCCAGTTTCACTGTGAAGAGTCATCAACTTTTGGATGCGGTTGTCAGTGAAGACGATCCTCGCATCATCACCAACCGCCCAGTCTGCACCAATTCCACCGGTAATGGTGTCTTGTCCTATGCCCCCGACCATGAGTGCCATGCCATTCAGATTCGACAAAATATCTGGACTTCCAATGCCGGGCTGCACAGATTCGAGTTGGAATAATGTTGCGGTCGCCTCGTCAAAGGAAACGCCAACATAGTCCCCGAACATAATGACCGGATTTTCATAATCATTTTCAGCCGCGTTGGAGATTCGATCTGTTCCTCCGGCCCCTTCAATGACAACCACTCCTTGAACACTAGCAGTATCAGTGATTGAAATCTGATCCGCAAATTCGCTTCCTTGAATATTGATGAATGGGGCATCAAGTGTTCCTGCGAAACTCATCTCGAGAGGGCTTTGGTCAACGTCGAGATAGGCTCCTGAGATCTCGATGATGCTTTGGGCAGCCAGTCTAGAGCCGGGCAACATCCGTACCTCGTCCCCCGCTCGGAGTACAATTTTTCCACCGGTCGTCTGCAGAGAACCCGATTCTGTAATCGTGATATCATCACCAATCCCCGCCTCCTCGTGAGCATCGAGGATGATATCGCCTCCTGCGTTCACGGATGATGCAATCGTGATCGGACTGCTTGCCGAGATCACAACGTTGCAGGCAGATTCAACTCCTAGTGACGAAGTTGACAGTACAGGTGCGATTCTCAGGGCACCAGAGTTCGTCAGGTAAGTGCATCCTTGCGTTGACTTTGCTTGTAACATGCCCATTTGAGATGCAATCGGCTTCGCCGATTCACCAATGTCATGACTTGCAAATAGATAAGCTTTCCCCGATAAAACATTGGTCGCATCGGGGGCGGTTAGACCATTGATGATTCTTCCATCGAGTGCTGCCAGAAATGCAGTGGAGTTTTCGCCTGTTTCAATTGTGTAAAGGTTCAGGTCACCAAGTATTTCGTTGATGTTGATATCGAGTAGCTTGCTGTTTGCCTCTAGTCCACCCGTTCCAAAAATTGAACTATCAATTTCGATTTCGTCGCCTGCTTGACCAATGCCACCAACTTTCGCCGTTAGTGAAATGAAGTCACCTTCGATGTCCGCCTTATCGAATCCAGGGTTGGCGTCTAACATCGAGAGATGTGAAACCAGAACAACATCACCCTCGCCTGACGAGGCACGTTGCACGTTCATGTTTCCCAAGACTTCCTCAACCACGATGTCGTTGGTCGCTTCCGCGTGAAGATAAGCGGTAGCACCTGCATCGATTTCGAGCGGATTATCGACTGCCCCAATGGCCCCGTCGATTGCACGCAACACAATGGAGTCGCCTGCTTTGATATTTGCAAAGTCGTTGGCGTTGTCATCCGTTAATGATCCGGCAGCAGTTGCAAGGGAAACCGATCCAGCACGTGAGTAAATCGTGTTGATGTTGACATCGTTGCTATTGGCAAATAGATGGATCGAGTTCTCAGCTCGAGCCGTTAGCGTAGCCCCCTCACTCAATGTCATCTGGATTGGGCGATCCTGGGTTCCAATCGCACCAATCCCCGCTTCCAACACCAGTTTCCCCGTCACAATCGTCGCATTTTGGTCAGAACTGGTATCCGACAGATCTCCGTTCGTTTTTATTTCCGCGTTACCTGCGGAAGTAAAGTGAGCAATGTTTAGATCGGATTCCGATCCGATAAATGCGATGTCAGCGGAGCTTAAGGTCAATTGGCCGTCCACGGTGACATCAAGATCATCACGTTGAAGCACCTCGATGGCTGTAAGCGGTGCCAGCGGGTTTAATGGATTAAGTGAAATTTTGGAAATTCGTGCTGATCGCCCGGATTCCTCAACGAATCCTCGGCTTGAAGAATCAATGATCAAATTCTGAGCGTCTACACCCGTGACCAACCAATACTCGTTTTCGGGTGTCGATGAACCTTCCGACTCGACACGGAGGTGCATACCCGCAATAAACCCATCCAGGATGAAGCTGCCGGAATCGGGGCGATGGATCGCTTTTTGGTCATCCTGGTTGACTGTGAAATCAAAACTGCCGTTTATCGGAACGCCAGTGATAAAAAGCACATCGTCTTTCTCGGCAGCCGAAAGTGCTGCACGCTCATTCGATGCAAGGGGGTCGGGCGTGGTCAAATCAATCACAAGAGATTCGCTTAACGTACCGACACCAAAGTGATCTGACGTGGAAAGGTGCACATCACGACCGGTGATATTTGAATCCTCAATGGTTAGCTGTGTGTCGGTGACCTCTCGAAGCAGGCCCGCATTGATCAGGGTTAGCAATTCATCTTCTGTCCATACCTTGATACTTTGGCGGATCTCAGTCTCTTCGCTGTTGGACAAGGCATATTCAAAATCTTCCACGAATTCGGCGGTGAGATCGCCCGCTTCGTAACCTACCCGGTCATAGTTGTCCCAGCGAGGATGCATTACTGCATGATATTGCTGGGTTCTTTTATTCTCGGCCGTTTCGATGGCGGCTAGGACATATTCATCCAGTGCCGCGCCAGAGAGTCCACGACTTTCACCTTCCGCGCGGTAAAACGCATCGAAATCCTCCTGCTCCTGTGGAGTTAGGGAAATTCGGCTCGTGGGATCATAGACAGAGGGATTTGCTTGTTGGTTTCTCCATTTCCAGTAGGTTTCGTATTCAAGTGTTTTCCCTTTTGAGAAAGCCGTAATTGAGGAGTCGACTTTGTCCTCGGCTCCGCTTTCATTTGTAAGTCTGAGGTCTTTCCAGAGGCCATTGGCTAACTCTTCGTAAGTGCGTTCGTCGATGACCTTATTAAGATTGCCGTCAATCAATCGTCCGGAGATGACATTGATTCGAACATCGCCGATGCTTGAACTGACAGAGTCAATCTTTAGATCACCAGTGACCTCTTCCAGGTAAATATCATTCTTCGCTTCAACCCAAAGAACGTCTGACTTCCCTTCTCCAACGTTGATTTTGACCGGGTTTTCAAGTGTCCCAATGCCGCCGGCTCGCGCAGAAAGTTCGATCGCTCCACCCTCGATCGCTACGGCATTCGGGGTATCCGCCATGTAGATTCCAGCTTGGGATGAAATTGTGACAGCAGCAAGGTCGAGGGAGCGTGCTCCTTTGAGAAGAAGGCCTTGTTGGTTGAATTCCGATACCGAGATCGATCGTTTCGCGCTCAAATTGACTGATTGAGTCGTGTTTGTTCTTAAATCGCTGATCTTCCCCGCCGTTGCTTGCACATCGAGTTCTCGAGCCGATAAGAATGCGTTCGGGTCGATCTGTATAACCTCACGTCCTCGGAGGCTAACTTTTCCACTTAGGTTTTGGATGGACCCATCGATGTAGATCTTTTGCTGACTCTCGACGATCACGGATCCTTCACTGTGGCCCGTGAAATTGACCGAAATGGCTTTGTTCGCCAAGAACTTATGAGTCGAAACCGTGGATTCAAACGAACCGCTTTCATACACGGTGTAGTTAGTTGTCTTACCCCACCACGTACTATCCTGCCATCGAGTAATTAATTTGTTGTAACTTGTCTCCCTAAATGTCTGCGTGTTGAACACGTAGGGTTGCACGCTGTCGGATTTGCTAAAGTAGACTCCTGCCTCGGTCAGTTGAGGTTGATCGACAACGCGTGTCGTTTGGTTGATTACATCATCCGGATCCACGGATAACCAATCAGAGCCGAGCCAAGAACTTGACCCGTATGTTGTTGTGGTGATGGTTGACTTGGTTTCTCCAACGGAGAACCCTAGATGCCATCGGGAGTCAGGGTGATAGAGTCCATTAATGGTTGGCGAGTTGCCGGGTTCATTGCCGTACTGGGTAACCTTCGGGCTGCCATCTTGAATGATTCCCTTGTCGATGATTTTGAGTCTGCCATGCCCTGCTGATGAGAGATCAATTTTTTCCAACACGATGTCGTAGTCAGTTTGATTGTTGATCGAGACCGTCGGATATCCATCCAAGACACGGATCTCGCCTCCTCCGCTGCTTACGATGTTACCGACGATCTGGATATCACCACCAGACGATCGGATTGGCTTCACTATGATTTGGTGTTCAAGGCGATCAAAATAGAGTTCGAAATCTGGATCGGGTGATGACAGCCTTGCCAGCACACCATGCGCACCACCATTGAGCACGGAAGCGATTTCGTCGTTGTACGAATTTTCGAGTGTCAAGGAATATGCTTCGCGTCCACTCTGAATGATTCCGTTAATGTTTACATATTCGGCATTGATACTAATCGCGTTTGCGTTGATTGATATGTCTGACGTCGGTGCTTCGAGTAACGCAATGGCACTGGCCTGGTTGTAACTCGATATTCCGGTGCCAAGAGTTGTAAGAAGGCTGTAGGGACTGCCAGTAACGCTATAGGAACTGCCGCTAACTGATCCCTTCTCATAGATAAGGTTTCCATCCGTTGCATCGAGGGAAGTATTTTTTGCCGCGATGGAATGATTGACGATTAAATTTCCGGCAACATTCTTCAAGTTCACGGAACCTGAGATGTTCCGAATTCCGGTTCCTTGTGCCTCGGCCGCCAACACGACGAGGGACGGGGGTGTAAGATCTTCCTCGGCGTAGTTAAAAGGTTCGAATGTGTTTTGAACAGTGATGACGGGAACCGCGGCTCCCGAGCCCGAAACAATGCTCGAGAACTGAGGGCTTTCTTGAAAGGCCTCGGCGCAGTCCTCTCCGATGCCCTCCTCGCCATATTCGTTCGAAACACATCCATTGGCATCGTCAATTTCCCCATTGGTTTCATATTGCGAGCCATTAAAGAATAATCCTCCGTTCACTTCGGGGATGTGAAGTCCTTGCAAATTGAGCTGGGTAGGCGTGTGATTCACAATTGTGATCGAGGCATTCCCCGGCGATTCGATGGAGCCCGTGCCGAAAAGACCAGTGCCGCGAATGTCGACAATGCCTGCTTGGGATCGAATCGGTGGTACGACGATGGATGGGATCGTGCGTCTGATAGGCACGATGAATCTTGTGTCGTCCACCACCTCCTCGAACGCAAGTTGGTTGGCGAGGAGTTCTGATTCGATCCGCTCAATTTCTTGGCGATAAAAGAGGGCCAGATCTTCGTCGACGGATCCGTATTGCCGATAGCTTTCTTGTGCCTTGGCCAGGTCATCGAATAAAGCCGACTCGATTAAGCCGGACTCCATTCTCCATTCAATTTGATCCTCATTCTGATAAACAGTCGGCTCTCCAGTCTCCGCGTCCCAACCGGAAGGCGCACCGTCGACGCTAAGGGATCCGAATGTCAGGTTGCGATTCCTTTGTGTTCCTGTTTTTAGTAGACCATCCACTTGAATGGATCCGACGACGGTCAATTTGGAAGGGGTGCCACCCCACTGTTCAGTTGAAAATGCTTCCGCAATTTCAGACAGCCAATTGACGGCCCTTGCATTGCTGAGCATGTCTGCAGCTTGCGCATCGGAAGCAAAGAGAAAGATGTTCCCTGCAGAATTAAGTTGAGAGTCGTTCGCGACTTCGATTTTGTTTTGGACATTCAGGATTGCTTGTGAGTCAATATCCTCGATTGGAATCAGGGTGTAAGCAATTGTGTCAGTCGTTGCTTGTATTTCGAACTGATCAAATTCAAAATCGCGAGTCATACCCGTGGTGACGATGATGTCACCGTCACTGGTGACGCGTGAATTTTCAGCGAAGTTGACGCGGTTTTTTGCAAGTAAATCCGACTGGGATTCCGCAAGAATCACTGTTAAAGCAAGGGCTCCCGCATCAGCATTGGAAGAGGTAGTGATGTCACCCTCAGTTCGGGCCGTGAACGCAATGCTACCGACACTTGTGATCTCCGCGGCATCGGCAACGTGAATATTTGCTTCATTGATGTTTGAGATGATGCGAGAGTTTGCCTCCGTTCCAGATCCCAATGCGCCATAAGCCTCGAAGGAGACATTGTCAGTGGCGTTAATTTTGTTTTGCGCGGAAATGGTTATCAATTGGTCGGTTGTTTCCAAGCCAACGACAACAAGTGAAGCCGCTTCCGGAATATGAACGTTGGTGTTCATGGTGACATTCGTGATACTCTCAATCTTGGCACCTGCCACCAGGCCAAACGTCAATCCTTGAATGTTATTTCGTTGTTCGTCTTTAATTTTGTTAAAGGTATTCCGCGCAGAGATATCAATCTCTGCGGCTTCCACGGAGGTGTTTTCACCGACATTGGTCGTCACGTTTGCTTCAATCTCATTGCTGAGTGTGGCGCCGGAGCCAGAAAAAGCGGCACCGGCGAGCGTTTCAAGCCAACCGTTGCTTTCCGCGATTGAGGCTGCGGTTTGCTGAAATGCTCCTTTAAGTGTGAAGCTTGCGTTTGGGCCGATGGTGGCTTCGATATCACCAGTTTGCGAGGTGTCTCCGAGCGCCGAGCTTCCAGCAATCAGTAGGCTCGCTCCACCGGCGTAGGTGTCTGCATAAGTAGAATGGGTGCGAGTGGCGGTCATCGCGAAATCATTTCCAATGATTTGAGATTGCTCTCCGACCTGGGTGCGAACGGTGGTCGATGAAATGGCTTCTGAATTCGCCTCGCCGAGACAAAGAACTCCTCCCGCAAAACTGTCAGCGAGTGCTTTCTGAGTGGCGACACTGGTCGCGTTTAAGCTTGTTTCCCCACTGTGCACCACTGCATTGGGGAGAATCATTGCTTGGACACTTCCTCCGATCAGTGTTTCGGACAGAGTTGATTGGGTCCCCAGTAGCGCTCCTGTTCCACCAACTGAGGTTGCCTGCAGTGTGTAATCCTTTTCACTAGCTGCAAAGCTTGTTGCAGTCACCTCAAGACTGTCAGCGGTTACTGTTCCTCCGGTGGTGCTTTTCACCGTTGGTACAGCGGTGATTTTGGAGTGACTTACCCCCACGGCTCCGGCGCCGGCTGCAATTCCGTCGGCAGCCGCCTGTGCGAATGGGTGGAATCTCGACATCACCTCGATTTGGGAGGCCTCTGTGGTCGAGAGTGCATCGATGGACGACTGGATTTCAGGTTCGATGTCGATCGTTGCGATGGAGCCCGCAGCCGCGAGCGAATTTAAAGATGCTGCAATCGCGGACGCCCCAGCGTTGCCTTCATGAGCAATATCATGGCTTGAAATGAGGGATATCTTTCCATCCGAAGCATCAATCGTAGATGCTGCCACCGACGCTTTTGTCAATCCACTACTTTTGATCTGTGCTTCACTCCCGCCTCCCGACAAGGACAAACTGGAGCCGTAGATTGAAAAGGCTGCTGCAATGGCAGCCGCTTCGGCATCACTACTAAGATTTCCTCGTTCGATCGCGTAAAGTTCAAAATCCCCACCATCGAGCAAGACAGTGGAAGAGTCTATCTCTGCGATTACGTCATTTTGGACTTGGTTGAAACTCAGCGCGACACCAACGCTTACTGCCCCGGCGAAAGCACCAGCGGCGGCTGCGATGGATGCGGCCAAGCTTGTGCCCTTGATGGATGCCAAATCCACGGAGTGGATTTGGACATCTCCCGTCATTGATTCCACGACACTGAAATTCGTGATTTCAGCTTCGACATCAATGCCAATATGGTTGCTCACCTCCGAGCCGGCACCTGTGGCGCTGAAGGCGGATCCACCAACGGCCACGGCGACAGCAAAAGAATCCACGGTCGCGTCAAGCATTGCTGACTCTGAGGCAGTGAGAACCACATCTCGATGTGCAGAAACATTTGAGGAATCGATTCCCATGAATACCCGAATCGGGAGACTATCGTCTTCACCGGTGCTGCCAATGGTGTTGGAGCTCGTTGAGGAACCAATCGAGTAACTGGCGGCGACTGCACCACTGGCTGAAGCAGATGCTGCGGCACTGATGACTTCGGAATCAACTTTGGAGGTATCCTCTGCAGTCAAGATGAGGTCGCGTCCGCTGGAAACATCACTTTCCTGGATGTATGCCCCCACATTATTGATTCCATCCCGCCCCAAAATAAAGTTTTGAGCATCTGCTCCTGCGCCTGCGACGGAGAAAGCAGCATTTGATGCAAGACTCGCTGCCAAACCCGCGCCTGCTGCAGTGGCATCGATTGAGGCATTCTCAACCGCCTTGAGCGTCAAATTCACTTCGTTCAATCTTGTGCTGCTATCCGCTTCCAGAATTGGTGCGTTCAAATCACCATCATAGGGACGCCACCATTCTGGTTCGGTGTAGTCAGCTCGGTCGATGTCCAGGATGGTGTCACTACCGAGATATTGGTAGACCGCATCCCCATCTACCTGAACCAAGGTCCCAAACCGAATGAATTTCTTGTTTTGAACAGGGTCTACCTCGACTCTTGACCAAGCACTCGCATCTCCATAGTCAACGATCCCGAGGTCCAACGCAGTCACATCCTGTTGGGATTCATAAATATCACCAAATTGGAAATCAACTAAGACCCAATCGCTATTTGTGTACTGATTGCGAAGCAAATCGACTTGGGCCGTTTGCGATCCGACGTAGCGGTATGTCTTACCTGCTTCTCCATCGATGCGGCTCCAAACAGACGGCTGCCCATAATCTGTATGGTGTAGGTCAATTGTTTGCGTTTGCGAAGCAATGAAGCGATAGAAACTCTCACCGTTCACAGAAACGCAGTCGCCGGGATCCAAAACTTTTAGATTGTCTGCGGCTCTTACTGCTTCATAGTCGCTCCCAAGTGCCTGATCCGTCACTTCAGCCCAATTCGAGTCCGCCTCATAATCATGAGCGTTGAGATCGTATTGCCGCGGCTGACTACCCTCATAGGTGAACCGGCCGAGCACGTCACCACTCACGTTCAAGACACGGACGATTTCACCTGTTGATACCGTTTGTTGATTTTCTGTTGGAATCGTGGCGGAGTAACGTGGTCGAGCATACTGTTTGTCGAGAAGAACCGTTTGACCCTGGGAAATGCTAATGGGAAGTGAAGTGCTCCCCTGCGGCGCGTTCGTGCTGAACTGCTCGAAGCCATATCCCTCGATTTTCTGCCAGTCCGAGGACTCATAGTTTGTGATGGATAGATCGACGCTGCCCTCGGGACCGAGATAGCGATAACGTGCTCCGGGGAGGCCTCCCACCAAAGCCCAACGTTCAATGTCAGCAAAATTTTCTGCATTGATATTGATTTGGAGACTGTTCGTGGGATCAGTGTTGATGAATCGATAAACTTCCGCGTTATCCTTGCGGACGAAGGATCCAAACTGAATCGCGGCATTATTTTCTGCCGTGGAGGAGGTGTCAGCTTCGAAAGAGGTTACGGCGTAGCCGCTGTCTAGAAGAACAATTTGCCCGCGAACGAGATTCACATTTTTTGAAAGTGCCGCCTCCTCGTAGTGGGTGTCATGATCCCACTTTCCGAAGTTTTCGTTGATGAAGACGCGAGTTCCTGGTTGGATGTCGACATTGGAATCATTGGTTGAATACTGCGGCTTCGTCGAAACGCCATCGACGTCTCCAATTTTAGGATAATTTTTGATGAAGGATTCGACTTGATTGCCGATGGTGTTGTATGCCGTCGCGACTGCGAGTGTGGCAGCTATCCCCGCCGTACCCACGCTGCCCGCAACCGCCGCCGTACCTGCCCACGCGATAATCTCTGACTCATCAACGGCCTCCAGGTCGATCGAACCGGCACGAATACCAGCTGTACGCGAGAAGCTTGCATCATTGTCGCTACCGTCGAAAAACGCTTGGACATTGACGCTAATGAGATTTTCGACTTCTGACCCCGCACCCGCACCATTGGTGCTTACACTGCCCGCTGAAGCGGAAACAGCTCCGGCTGCCACGGTGGCATCGATTAAGGAATCCATCGTTGCATTCACATCAAGATTTCCGCTAACCTCAAGCGCAGAATTCTCGACGTACGCGCGAACTTGCGACGGACTGATGGATTCACCGTCATCTGAGTAGCCAATCCAGTTCTCGGCGACGGATCCACCAATGGCGACACCTGACGAAACTCCCGCGGCAGAGAACGACGCAGATGCTGCCAAGATTTTGGATTTGATTTCTGAGCTCTGAGTTGCTGTGATTTTTGTATCACCCAAAACTCTTACATCGCAGTCTTGGAGGAACGATTCGGTTTTACCCCGGATAATGTTCCGCGCTTCGGCCCCAGCTCCCGCGATCGTCACCGCACCGGCTCCGCTCGTACCGCTCAAGCTTGCCGCCCAAGCACGCGCGTTGATCTTCGCGCTATTATCAGCCTCGATTAACAAGTCGGAGGTGAATTCCGCCTCGTCTTGCTGAAGATTCTTGATCGAGGCTGTGACGTCATTTGTGATGATGTTGGTTGCCGATCCAACACCGATTGTGACTGCTGCACCGCCTCCCAGCGTTGCACCAAGTGCCGCCGCGCCTGAAACTGCTGTGATCTGTGATGTGTTTTTCGCGACAAGTTCTATCGTGTCAGCGTGAATTGGATCGCTCGCGACGTAGGAAGAAATTCCCGGGGAGGCATCGATCGAAGTATTGACCGAACTATTGATCTTGTTGATCGTTTCCGCGCCGGATCCTGCCGCAGCCCCGCCACCCAAGGCGTTCGCAGCGACAGCTACGGCTGCCGCAACCACGGTGGAGGTGATTGTAGAATCGAGTGCGGCTGAAAGACGAAGCGTCGCCTCGGTGTCGATGGTTGAGTTCTGAACATAAGCCGAAACTGAAACGGGAGCGCCCATTTCCCCATCGTCTTCGACACCGAGAAAGTTCTTTGCCAAGGCGGTGCCAATGGACAGTCCCGCACCGCTACCACCCCCGGTTGCGACCGAAACGGCGGCCCCCCAAATAGTTGCATCAATTTCGCCATTCATGTAGGCAGTGGCGGTTACATCTCCTGAGACGTCTAGCTCGCTGTCTTGGATGTAGGCTTTCGTACTTCCGGAAATCGTGTTGAGCGCCTCTGCGCCTGCCCCACTCAAAGAAATCCCCGTCGCCCCACCGGAGGCAAATCCTACGGTCGCCGCCCACGCGTGAGCTGTGATGGTGGGGATTGATTCTGCATCCAACTGGACAGAACTAATCTTTGTCTCTTGGATCGCTGCTCCACTCTGATTCAGATTGCGAAGGCTGGCTTCTACTTGATTGTCAATTCGATTTTCGGATAGACCGACACCGATATTGAGGTTTCCACTTGCTGCACCAACCGTTATCGCGAGTGCTGCCGCACCGGCGTGAGAAGTGATGGTGGATGTATCTTCAGCACGGAGTTGCACCGCAGTCGCCAGGACACCTGCACTTTTCGATTCTGAAGACTGCACATCGGAATCCAAATATGCTTTGATATCTTTGGCGATTTGATTGACCGTGTTCACGCCCGATCCGGCGCTGGAAATTGCGGTTCCCGATGATCCGGCTACAGCGATCGAAGCGGCAATCACGTAAGCTGAAATGGTTGCCGAATCTTCGGCGGAAACATTGAGATTACCGGAGGCAACGATGGTCGAATTCTTGCTGTATGCCTCAATCTTATTTCGAATTTGAGTGCCTTCGGAATCGTATCCAATCAGATTGTTCGAAACCGCTGCACCGATTGATCCAGCACCAATGGCGGCAGCAACGATTGTCGCGCTGATGGAGGAAGCGTCCTTCGCTTTGAGATCAATATCGCCCTCGCTCCGGATGCTGCTTTCCGAAGCGTATGCTCTGGTATTTCCGAGAATTTTATTCGTCGCTTCAGCCCCAGCTCCACTGAGGGCAACAGCCGAGGAGTTTCCCGCTGCCAAGGAAATGGATGCGGCGGTGGCAATGGCAGAAATCGAACGCTTGGTTCCTGACTCGTCCGTCGAATCCTCCCCATTCCCTGCAAGAACTGATGTCTTGAGAAATGAAGCAATATCGGCATTCTGAATTGCGGCTTCCGTATCACTGTGTATTTCGTTTCTTGCGATCGAAGCTGATATTCCAATACTTGTCGCGCTAGCTCCTGATGCAATCGCTATCGACGCACCAATCGCCAGCGAGTGAATCTCGGCGATATCGTCCGCGGTAACCTGGATTTTGCCTTCGGTGCTACGGATAGGCGCGAGGCTGGTGGCGCCTTGCTTTCTTCGATTCCATATGTTTGCCGTTGTCCGCGTGTTGATGATGTTTCGAGTAATCGCACCAGTTGCCGATACCGCCACCGCTGATCCGGATGTACTGACACTGATAGCACCTGCGATCGCGATCGCTTTGATGACGCTTTCCGATATTCCAGAGACTTGGATGTCCCCTTCTGACGTAATGCTGACTCCGGCGACCTCGGCAAGACCGATATCCGCGGTTGTTTCGAAATCAATTTCATTCTTTGAGTAAGTAACACCGACGGCACCAGCTGGTTTGCTTCCACCCGCGATACTGAACCCACCCGCATCAGCAATAATTTCTCCGGTATTGGAGGCATTAACGTCGATCCCGCCGGCACCCACATCCAGATGCCCAGTCCCGGTCACGTACGCCTTGGTCTTCATTTGAATCTCATTCAACGACACGGAAGCGCCGAGGCTAAAGGTCCCCCCCGCCGATCCAGCGATGGTCACATTGAGAATCGAGCCCGTGTATTCTGCATCAACTTCTATTTCAGATGCTTTGATTAGGCCACTAACGTTCTCGATCGAAGCAACGACTCGGCTATCGTCTAACTGGTTCCAAGTAGAGGAGGTGTTACCGAGGTAGGTATATGAAACAGACGCACCCACGCCAGCTTTCTTGCCAATTGTGAATGCACCGGTGATGGAGTTGCTGGTGGAAGAGTCCGCAGCGGTCACTCGCAGCGTGCCGCCCGCATAAATCTCGGCACCATCAAAATGAGTGGCCTGCTGGTTAAGATCACCGATGTTTGAGATTCTTGCTTCGACCTGGTTGTTGATGAGATTGACGGCTACAGAACCTGCTCCGGCAACTTTATTGGAAATTGCTCCACTGATCGCTAACGCAGCGATTTGAGAATCCAAACCAGGTGGCAGGGAGGTAGGTTCCTTAAAGGCCGCATCAACATGCAAATCTCCCGTTTTGGCAAATACGCCAGAATCGTCGATGATCGCCGATACTCGATCGGCGACTTCATTGACAGCGATGGCGGCTCCGACCGCAGCTGTTCCTCCTGTCGCGGCGCCACCAGCAAAGGTGGCAATCGATGCCATGTCCTCTGCCTGAACCAGAACAGATCCGTATGCGACCACATCCGCACCAGCGGAGATGCGCGCATCCACGGTGTTTTGAATCTTATTGGCGACCACGGAACCCGCAAATCCAAACCCGGTGGCTCCACTTGAGATTACCACTCCCACCGCGGCATTGATTATTCTCGCTTCTTCAATAGCACGAACCTCAACATTGCCAGTGCCGGACTGAACTTGAACTCCTTGAATGGCTGAAGCCACCGTATTCTGGATATCGGAGACCCCGATGGAGGCTCCCGCTCCAGTTCCACCGGAACCGCTTTTGCTGAAGGTCCCTGTTCCGGTGTTGATGTGGGTTTTGTCCTTGGCAAAGACTCGAATATCGCCACCAGCGGTCACCGAGCCCGTCCCGCTGTTATCGACAGTCATGTCTGCAGTTGAGTTCTGCGAGTCGATCAGCGACACCACATCTGCTCGGACATAATTCAATGACATCGCACCAGCGCCGCTAATGCTGCTGCCGTTTCCTTTCGCTCCGGCGAGCGTCACAGTGGTCATCTGACCAGCGATAGGACCTGGCAAGTCAATGATTTCACCATCGAGGTCGACGCTCCGACGTAAAACGTGTAATTCATGACTGTCACCTGAAATTGATGTTAGCACGACAGGGCGGATCGTTTCACTATCTGCGTCCGCCGTCACCTGAGTGTCAGACAGACGAATGTGTGAAGCATCAACATCAATGACGTAATAGATTGCCCCGCTCTCTAATGCACCAATACCTCCAGTGATCGAGCCAGGACGATAGACCACTGCATCGCCTGTCTTCAGTCCATGATTGGCCAAGGCGATGGTGTTATCGAGTTCGACGTGATAGGTAACATCGTGAATCGGGTTGAATGCCTTCCGACTCACGTTGTCGATTGGGAGTAGGGCATGTTGGTCACCACTGCCACCGGAGATTACCAGCGCCGACCCACCCGATGAGTTAGCCAGTTGAACCGATGTTTCATCGATGACGATTACCCGGTAAGCAAAGCCATCCATAAGACCTTGAATACTGTCACTACCACCATTGTCATAGATCACCAGTTGATCATTCGTTAAGCCGTGGTCAACGCCATACACGATCTGGTTTTCAGCAACGGTTACACTTGAAGGAGCGAATTTCAAACCTCGGTCCTGGTCCAAACGACGAATGCCATGGTTGGTACCGGTGGCTTCATCCGTTAGTTGGATAGCCTTACCCGAAGGGATATCCGCCAATGAATCGGTAAGCTGGATCGTGTTTTCATCAAGAACGAAGACGAAATAGGAACGATGCTCTGTAAGGCCACCGACTGTATCTGCGTCACCACTGTCGTAAATGACTTCATCACCCGTTGCGAATCCGTGGTTCGGGATGCTGATAAGGTCACTCCCCAACGAGACATTTGCAGCATCGAATGCTCGAGTCGATTCGACCGCGGATGATCCCTCAGCTAGCTTGGGTTGCTCGAAACCTGAGATGACCGAAACTTCTCCGGATGAAGCGGAGACCTCTGAATTCAGAATTTTGGCAGACAGACTGCTGTTGGTTGGGAGGCTGGCGGAATCATCGTATTCCGCCGAATACATTGTCTGCTGATCAGGCTCGCTGTTCTCGTCTGGCTCGGTTCCAGCGATCGCCGAATCATTGGTGCTGAGAAGGTTTGGATCCTCGACGTTATAACTTCCGCCGAGGAAGTTGTAGGCCAGGGATAAGCCAACTCCACCTTGCTTGTCGGAACCTGCATAACCGACCGCCGCTGAGTAGAGCGCAGCCGACTCAAATGCATTGACCACAACATCACCAAGCGTTGCAGTCACAGTGGAGTTTTCGATGGAAGCTTGCACGGTATTTGCAATCGAGTTGATTACTGCGTTACCGGCCACGGCACCACCGGAGTCGGACGTGGCAACTGCGAAGCCAATGCCAATCAGCAATGGACTGGATTGAGCGACTATATGAACGCCTTGTGGCCCACCCGCGCTGACCTTCGATTCTCGAATGAATGCTGTGATTGCATTACTGATTCGGTGATAGGCGATCACGGCACCCACCGCATTTTTCCCCGCTAGTCCGACGCCTCCCGCGGCCGAGACCAGAAAGGAATTGTCCTCGGCTTGTAGGACGATGTCGCCATCGGTCGTGATGACTGAGTTGCCCGAGACATGGGCATCGACGACATTTGTAATGATTGCGATTGCGACCGACCCGGCTAAGCCGGTCCCGCTCGTCCCTTTTCCTTTCGCAACACCCAGCGTTCCTGCACCGATAATTGATTTATTATCGGCGGAGACACTTATATCCCCCGAGATGTTGAAAGTTGAGTCATCGACACGAGCCTGGGTTGTGCCACCAACCGCGTTGTAGCTAATTGCTGCGCCGTAACCACTTCCTTTTGCGCTGGAGGCCCAGCCTCCAGAATAGGCAACGATGCCTGAGTTGTTTACAGCAGAAAGAGTAATGCCCACTGGTGATTCCAGTGGTGTGGTGTCGCTGACCTCAGACCCTCCATTTACATACGCAAGCGTGTCAACCTCGATGATATTGATACCGATTGTCCCGGCGACCGCCGTTCCAAGCGCGCCATCGGTGCCACCGTAGCTTTGTGCGAGTGCATAGATTCTCGCATCCGAACCCGGCTGTTCACTGGATGCAGACACTTCCAGCGCCCCGTTGGACATTGTTAATTTCGTATTGCGAAGATAGGCGTGCGTCGTATTGGGAGCAGATGGCGACCCCATCATATTCACAGCCAAAGCGACACCAACACCCTTGCTGCCTCCAGTCGATGCTCCGCCTGCGATTGAAGCAATCAGTGAATTCTCTGTCGCAGTGACGGCGATATTTCCGCCAGCATTCACACTTGAGTCTTCGGCGTAGGCCTTGACGTGGTGATCGATTACGTTCACCGAAATTGAACCGGACATTGCGGAGGATTTGTTATATCCACCATCTGCGGTCCCTCGACCCGCCGCGATCGATCCAATGTATCCCTCCTGCTCAGCGTGTATGCCCAAATCCCCGTCAAGCTCTGATTTTGTCACTGCGGAGATAAAAGCAAGTGTGTTGCCTTCAATTTCGTTGTAACTCGCAGCTCCGGCCAATGCCGTATTTGATCGGTAACTCCCAGAAGATTTCGAGTTTGAAATGGCAAGGCTGGCCAGAATTGTTTGGTCGTAAGCCAGGACATGCAAATCATTCGCCTCCATGTATTCCACGTCATGTACGTAAGCCCTAACGTCATCGGTTACCAAACTCACACCAACCACACCTGCACCGGCAAAGGAAGACTCAGGACGGCTATTTCCTTTCGGCTTCTTTTTGAACGTGACAAGATCGGAAATCTGACGGCTGAAATTGCTCCCTTTCTCCCGTGCTTTCTCCGTTAAGCTTTTAGAATCCCATTCTTGTTTCATCTGGTCTTGTTTCTTGAGAGAAACGATTTTCTCCTCTGGGCTCACCTTGGATTCAGCCGATGCAATGGAGCTTACGACATTGACTCCGAGATTCTTGGCCAGTACGGATATGTTCCCCGATGATTTCACCTTCGTGGAATGGATTGAATCTTCGTCGTAGTGCGCACCGATGTAGGACTGTGTATCGCGGGAAAGTCGATTGACGCCAAGTGTAAATCCGAAGCCTGTTCCACCTCCCTTTGATGCCGAAAATGCGCCGAGTCCATTTCCGGCAACGCTATTGTCCTGCGCTATCACGGCAAGACTCTGGTTGGTCGTAAAAGCTCCAGCCGTGATGTCACTTGCGCTGTCAATCGCATCATCACTTTCGTCAATCTTCCGGTCACCATTGCTATCCAATGCCCAAGGAAGAAACTCGACTGTAGCCTTGCTCAGAAAATCAGGTCCCATGAAAAGGACTGCGGATTCTTCGTCAGCATTCGATGGGCGAATATCCAATGCCTTGCCAACTTCGGCATCAGCTGCCGTCGCTGCGATTTGAATTCCAACTCGCGGAGTGAACACAGTATTTGCGATCACACCCTCAAGAGATGCAATGATTCCTGCCTTCGCATTTTCAGGACTCTCAGCCAATTGAATTATGTTCGGTGATTCGGAATTCACCACAGCGAACATCGCACGGTCATCTGCACTGCCGGGTGCATCGAGAATGATTAAATCGCCAGTCCTGAAGTCATGAGTTTTTCCAAATCGATATGCATCGCCGAGCAAGATTGAGTTTGTTTGCGCGTCAAGATTGCTTGTAGCGTCAAGAATGACCTTCGGGTAGGTCATCACGTAATATGACTCCCCATCAATAAGACCACCGATCGATGAGCCATTCTCGCTGAAATAAATCTGATCTCCCATCTCAAAATTATCATCCTGATAGCGGATTAAATCTCGCGATTCACTGATCGAATCCGCTGGGATTTCCGCTAGGACACCATAGGTGTGATAATCGCCCTCCCACAATTCATGCCGCGAATCCGGATTTTCGGACCATTCTCCGAGGTCGATTGCGATTCGTTCGACCGCGAGATCTTGCGAATAGGCTAGCTGAATAAAACCGGGCGAAATCTTCCCATAGTAGAGATCGGTTTGTCCTTCCCACCAACCTAGCCGTTTGGGATAGTCCTGATAGCCTCTGGAGTCATCTGTGATGTCAAAGCTGTTACCCGCAATGGAATCTTCATACGTGGCCGCGAGCCGGAGTATTTCCGGATGCGAAGGATCGACCACTGCGTAAACCAATGCCGCGTCGCTCGGCGAATCTCCTCCTTCATCAAAATACGAGTTCCAGAAGATAGGGTCTCCGGTTTTGTAGCCGTGCGGTTGGGATAACGTGATGGTTTGCGTTTCCTTGTCAACGGATTCTGGCAGGTACTGGAATTCGTCAACTGCAATCGAATAGTAAGGACTTCGATTGGTCAAACCGGGAATGGGTGTGCTGCCATCGGTTTTGTAGAAAACTTTATTACCCGTTGCAAAACCAAGTCCATCGTCGACCGCGTTGAGGAGAATCCGATCGCTGATAGGATCGCTAGCGTGACTGGGATTTAGAGTCGCTAGCACGGGGTTCCCGAAAAGGGAGAAAAAGCCTGCGTCAACGTCACGTGCGATCTGATCATTTCCGGTTCCAAAGATCGGTCGAATGTCGCGGGCCAGCCTGATTCTCCCATCTCCCGTGGTAACGGTGGCTCCGTCGTTGATGCGAGCAACTGTGGTGTTATCGAGAATGACGGTGGACCCTGTGCCCGAATAACCTGCCGTTTTTCCGTTGCCTTCCGCTTTTGCCATGGAAACGTTTAGGAATTCATTGTCCGCCCGAACCAAAACAGTATCACCATGGACCCGAGCGCCAGACTTGATTTCTGCCAGCACATCGTTACTGAAGTTTGTGATCAGTAGCGAGCCGCCCGCTCCGGAACCCTCCGTCGCCGAGACTCCAGAGTAAATGCCCAAAAATCCGAAATTGCCTGACACATTGGCTGTTTGATTTTCCGCACGAGCGTGTACGGAAATGTCTTGTTCATCTAGTGCAACAGCGAGCCGCAAGACGCCCTGGTCAGTCGCTGCTCCCAGTTCCAGGTTGACAAAGGATCCATCATTCTCGTTCTCAGGCCGTAGCCGTATTTTATTCGACCCGCTCACTAGGCTGACGACGTACCGCTTTCCATCTTCTAACCCAGAAATGCTTGAACCCTCGAGGGCCTCGTAAACGACAACCTGCCCCTCCAAAAAGTAATGAGTCCCACCGAGATCAACTGTATCGGCAAGTGGGTCAATCGCATTCATCAAGTCGAAAGCGTATTCATTCAAGTGCACGTGTTCGCCGATCAGAGCGTCTGCATGATTGGTCACTTGAAAGTAGTTGATTGATCCGGCAGCGGCGTTCTCCGCGCCTTTGGACTTAGCCTGCGCCCATGTGCTGAAGAAGCCTTGTTGGATTCCGGCACTGCCATTGAATTTTTCAGCTAGAAAGTTTCCCGGGTCGTCGGTTTGCAGGTACTTGATTTCATAGGGCTCGAACGTACGACCGGAAATCGAAATCGGACCTATCGCTGCCAGAGTCGCTGAATCACCCACGGAGGCGATTGCCTCCACGTCAAAAACTCCGACACTGACCGCAATACTGTTGCCTTGCTCGACCTTTTTTCCTAGTCCGGCTTTGACTTGTTTTGCACCCTCTTCCCCCGCATTGATCGCAACCGATGTGTTTGCGGAGACCTCTGGAATCTCGGTGTTGTTTGAAAGCACTGATATGGAATCGGCCGCGAATATCCTGCTGCCCTCGAGGATTTTTGTTTCCGCGGAAGTCTGATGGAAGGCAACTGCAGTTCCCCCAGAAAATGAGAAGTTTTGTTTCTTGCCATCATTGGGGTCACCTTTTTTTGACCCATCGTTTTGGACGGCTTTTGCAACTTGCTTGGCTGTTCCCGGTTGTCCAAGTGCAGTTCCAATGAAAAGAATCAGACTGCTTGCGATATTCGGTGATTTGCTCTTCAGTGAATTCGCTACTTCTTCGAGCCCAATAGCTTTCTTTATGCTGCGGCCAATTTTGGAAGTTACGCCAATGGATGATGTCGCATCGGTGACATTTTCGACCGTATCGACGGTCGAATCCAAACGAACACTACCGCCGGCTGTCAGACTTCCTGCAACATTAGTCGCTATTGTTGACGAGTCATCATCTGGATGGATGGTGTCAAATACGGAAACAGCAAATGACAGGCCAACCGTACCGTCCTCAAATCCACCCGCCACAGACTCTACCCTCTGAGTTTTTCTCAGACGCGATTCAATGGAAATGTTTCGCGCAGCAGTGATTGCGGCGGTTGAATCAATGGTTGCTTCTGCCGTCGCCTCTCCCTGCCCAATCGCAACCGTAATATTTGCATCGGCATCTGATTCTGTCGCTGCCAAGGAGGCGGAACTCGCGGCAGCTTCAAGTTCGCTCTCTGAGTTGGCGAGAATAGAAACGTCCCCATTGGCGGTAACCTGCACTTCGTCTCCAAGGGTCACCGTGGCCTCCGGAACTGATAGCGCGTACGACATCGCGAATTCTTCGTTGACCGATTCGGCAACGGCAACGGTCGTGGCCGAAGCGTTCAAAATGACGTTTTGACCGGTTATCGAAGTGCGTTCAAGTAAATCAACAGACGCGTTTGCTCTCGAGGTTGCGACCGAGAAGAAAACGAAACCAGTCCCGAGCACTAACTCGTTGGTAACGGCTTCAGCTAATGCGCCATAAAATGGGTCAGCGGTGAAGTAGGTGTCGCTAAAGCTGGTGGCATCGAAGGTGACATTTCCCTCCCCCGCATCAATCGCTGCATCATTGAGAGTGATCGTTGCCGACGTACTTACAACTTGCACAAAGTATGGGACGATTGGTTTGGCATAGTGATTCGCCAATAATTGAATGTCTCCTGATTCGTAGACATCCGAACCAGTTGATAGGCTCGCTCCAGGCAACAGCGCGATCGAAATGCTGTCGACGCCGACCTCAGTTGCGTAGTCCCATCCCTCCACGATACTCCCCGTATTGTCTGCTTCGACGGAGAAGCTGATATTTCCCGAGCGGCCTCCCGGAGATCCTGATATTGGGTCGGGGTGATTTTGTGTCGATATTTCGACGTTTGAATTTACAGTGATGTTCGTACCAACCAAAGTCAGATCATGACCAGGCAGCAGCAGGTCAGATGCGATGATGAGGTTCGTTTCACCGGCTTCTCCATAGATCTCCAGATCGTAATCGAAGCGGACATTTTCATCATTGCTTTGGCTTGGGTTCGCTTTCAATGTGATGGTCTGTGCATCACCTTCCGAAGGCTGGCCGGCGATGATCAGCTTCGCAAGACCGTCTGGTTCTGTAAACTCATCCCCCGCGACGAATAGAGTATTTGGCGACAGCCGATAGATGTCATTGACGCCAGTGCCAGTAACATACAAGGTGGTTTCATCAACATGTGTTGGCGAAAAAGAACTCGCGTCTTCAACGTCGATGCTTATAGACCGATACCATCCTTGAACGGATAGCGCATCTTCATTGCCGTCGTTACCCGTGATGACGAGTTTTGGAGAAAAGAATTGCTTCTCCGTTCCTAGATCGATGTCAAAAGCATCATTGCCCGAACCCCCATCAATCTCTATGACCGAGATTGGTTGTGGGACTGTAATTGATGAAATCAACGATTGATTGCGGGTGATTTGTAGCTTGTCACTATCGGTAGCGGTAAGGCTGATCTGGTCATTGCTTTCAGTTGCCAAATAATTCAACTTGTCTACAGACGCGTCCCCAGATAAATCCTCAAGTGTGGCGTCGATCTTTAACTCAGCTATTTCACCGTTTTCCAAATTCAGTTCATCAGATCCATCCGCACCCGAAAAAGCAACAGGTACGGTGAGTTCTGGCACGCTTAATCGAAGGCTGTCGTTCCCGCTACCACCTTGGATCTTCAAACTGCCAATTGGTTCAGGAAAGGAAAGGGGCTGGAGATGGCTGCCTGTGCTCGACATGCTAAGCCAATTATTTGCCGTTCTCTCCAAGGTCATCTGATTGTCAGAATCTGGAAGAACAATGATTAAGTTCTGCGACTCTTCAAAGCCCTCGTGGTGGAGTGTTTCGCCTTCGACTGAGATTGCACCCACTGTCTCTGTCTGGTCAAACACGATTTTTGCAGCGACGTCTCCAGACGCAATCGAAAAGAACAGTTGGTCGGCATCGCCCCAACTGTCGTTAATCGTCAAATTGAAGGGAAGAGCAGAAGACGAAACAGTGACCGTGTCATCGCCTAGTTCAGGCCGGATTTCCACCGTGTTTATAGGCGAAAGCACGTTGATATCACCAAACGCTCCATCGGCAGTGTATCCGCTCACCCTTAAATGTTCAGACGCACTGACAGATTCAACGAGAATCTGATCCGAGCCAAACGAGCCTTCAATGACATAGTCTGCCACGTCACTCATCCCGGTAAATGCGGTGATGTCGACATCGTTTCGTGTTATGGTCCCATTCTCGGATGATATGTTCGACGAATAGGTTTGCGCTGAGGAAGACAATCCGATCTCTACGACGACGGTGTCGAGATCTCCAGAATCAGCTTGCCCAAGCACGAATCCTGTGATCGATCCACCTGCTGCGAATGTGAATGTATCTGCGGAGCCTTCGTTACCGAGGAGGTTCTCGATATTACTGAAACGCACATTGGGGGACGTTGACTCACCGACGAAGACGATGCCTTCATCGGTGCCTTCTGTGTAAAAAAGGTTTTGGGACGCCTCCGGAGCCCAAAGTTGATCCAAACCTCCACCACCATCAATCACCACTTTCAGGGACTGCAATACAGACTCGGGGATAAGCGATCCAAAGCTGAATGTGTCATTCCCTTCACCGAAGACCACTGTCAACTTGCCCGACATGGGCTGTGTGAAATCGATGGGAGAGAATAGGGGCGTTGCCGATCGGCTCTCAAATCGTAGCCAGCCTAGATAATTGTCTGATGTTTCATCCGATAACGTTGCAACAACATCATCGGCGTCAAGTGATTCTGGTATGACGATGCGCAGGTCATCACTGAATGCGATGCTATCGAATGTAGCAATTTCCGCATCGTTTCGAAAAAGTTTTTGCGTCGTGACCTCTTCACCATCGACATCATTGACAATTTCTTGGTACTCGAAGCTTGTATATTCGCCTTCGGCCAATAAGACCGCTTCTATCTCCGTTGTAATTCGATCAGAGTCGCCCGCATTGCCTTGAATCAGCCCACTGATGCTGCCTCCATCAAGGATGGTGAAATGGTCGGTGGTTCCGGCGTTGCCTAGAAGGTTTTCAGCCTCGTGGAATTCCCATGATTCATTAACGACCCCACTGTTTGGTCCAGAAATGCTCCACGAATTTTGCTCGGCTTTCGCTGCCAGAGTATCTGAGCCTTCCCCACCATAAAAAGAGATGTTGAATGCTGCCATCGACGAATCGATGCTGAGCTTGTCTGAGAAAAGACTGCCCCTGATGATCACGCGGCCCGAATTGGATGAAACATCCTGTGAGTGAATCAGATTCCCATCCAATTCATTCAACAATTTGATGGTGGTCACATCCCTGGTGAGGATGAAATCAGTACCGCTGTCGAGATTCGTTGCATCGAAGCTAAAATCTGCGGCGAGAGGGAGTCGTAACTCCAGCGACTCGGCGAAAAGACTCCTTCGATAGGAATCCAAGGGCGAATTTGGACCAGAACCCCTTAATCTGCGAAGTAAGCTGCGTCGTTTCTTATCAGACGCAAAGGCCTTGACGCTACGACTAATCAGCTGCCGCGCGTTGCGCCGAAGAGATGACGTTCCCATAGAAAACACCGATGGGGGGTTACTTGTTTGAAACCAGCGCAACCCCCCATGCTATGGAATGGCATCCCTCATTGGTTCGGACGCCCTGAGGCAGTTTAGTCCAGTTAAACCGTGGAGGCAACGCTTGACTCCCATGTGTGAACGACTTGGGAGTGATTACACGCCGACCCATCGAATTGCACCCCGCTGAGTGAGCGAATCTTGATCGGGTGAACTGCCTGGAAAATACTTTCAGAACGCCTCAGAAACATCACAAATTGGATCAGATTGTTGCCAAGTTGCACAAGTTGCCACGCTGCATAAAGCGAACGTAAAACTCGGCACGGACAAGAAGGTGCCCGAAACTTTCACGTTGTTAGAAATCACCAGCAAGACCTAATGCCGCTGGCGGCAGCAGTATCATGGCATGAAGCAAGGGATGGCGAAGCAACTGAAGGCTCCGGAGACAGAGACCGCGTGGCTAAAGAAAATGGGTGCCTAGCAGGCCCTCGATATGGAGGTTATCGAGGAGGCTGCCAAGGCAAGCTGGCAAGCCCTGAACGTGTTCGCCCACAAGCTAGATCGTGAAAAAATTTTTTTGTGAAATCGGTCACGAATCTGTCTATCATCGAATCCCCGCGATTTATTCGCTGTCGTGAATTCCACGCGAAAGACCCGATGAGCGACTTCTGCACATTGGGCTTCGTTGGGCTTAATGCCGAAGAAAGAAAAAATGGATCGAAAATTATAAGAATCGCCTCAAGCGGGTAAAACACCAAAGAGTCCTAGCACGTCGCCGAAGAAACCTAAAATCCATTGGCTACGATACACCGGAGAAGCGATTGCTTCTGGCGGTGACTCCCACCGTTGCCCCCGATGCAGTGACGTTCAGTGGAGATCTAGAATCCGATCAGCTAGATCTCAGCGTCAACCCGGTCACAGAGGAACTCCGGTACAGGAGTGATTCGGCAGCGCCCTGGACTGATTTACCTACGATTTTACCTACGATCACACCAGGCATGACGGCGACCCAAATCATCGTCGATCTAGCAGGTGGTGACGATACTTTGTCGATCGACGCTGCGCTTGTCAAAGCTCTAAGTTCACAAACCGATAATGATTTCCGTTACCTCGGAGGAGGAAATACCGACACAATTTTCGTGTCCGTCGACAATGATGATTCGTTTGTACTTACGACGACCAATCTAACGGTACGTGACTCGGAATGGCTGCTGAGTGAGATCGAAGTCGCAAACCTAACGGGATCAGATGAGGACAACCGGTTCACCATTGGACCTTGGACTGGCAGTGTCAATCTTACTGGTCAGTTGGGCGCGGACACGTACGAGTTTGTCGATGCTTGGGGTACCGCAGCAATCATTGATAGTGAAGGAGCGATTGACCTGGCATCGCTTAATCCCGCGCTCAGTGTAAGAGTCGACGGAGTTGATCCGGAACGAATTGAGGCTGTTGATTCAAATGAGACAGTCGTCGGAACCGTTAATGTTCCTGACGGAGTGTCGTCGGGATTGACTGCCTTTCGTGTCGGAAACGCGAAATCAAACTTTGACAACGGTTTGGCCAAGCTTAGGGATGTCATTGGTGACGTGTCGCTATCGGGTTTGCTTGAACAAACAAATCGATTCCTGGGTGATGCATCTGGCAGTATCAATCAGGCTTTAGCGAGTTTTGTGCGTCTGGATCAATCTGTCGATGATTTTCTTGTGTCTAAAATCGCTGCTCTTGGTAGTGATGTCACAATCGACGCGTTGGCCAACGCCATCAGCGTTAGCAATCAGAGTTTAGGAGGCCGTCGGGTCAAAAAAGTCGAACGAGCTTTTTAGCCGATGAATCCCGAAGTTACGTCGTCAGCTGAGGCTCGATTCTGTGTCGAGATCGAGTTCAAGCAGCTCGTCGCTGGCCAAAAAGAGAGGCAGAGCCGACCCACCGCGCAGCAGATATCACATTGGTTATGAGAAAGTTGTGGTATGAAGGGAGTGAAATGCGAACCAGCTGTGCCGCACGCCGATACGATCTGAGCAAACCGCCGAGACGCTCAGTTGTTTCGATCTCCGCATTTATGTTGGGTTGCTGCGCAAGCGGAACGATCAGTTCGTTGACCAATCCTTGGTGGTTTCTTTCAGTGTGATAATGAACGAGGAAAGCTCCAACAGCTCTGCGCGTTGCGGTTCCGCCGAATAGAATCAGCTTGTCAAGGCATTCGGATTTCAGCGATCCGAAAAAAACGCTCCATATGTGCATTCAAGTTTGGACTTCGCGGTGGCAAGCGAACTGGCTTCACGCCCTCGCGTCGTAGGCAAGTACGAAACGACTTGCTGAATGTCGCATCACGATCCATGATCAAGTACTTCTTGTCATTGAGGAAACCGTCCTCGTGGTTGGTCAGTTCTAGGCGATCGTTTTCATCCACGTTTCATTCGGCTTGGTGGTGCAACCCGCGAAGTTGACGCGGCGCGTTTTTAGCTCGATGACAAAGAGCAAATAGAACGTTGTCAGGCCGCCCTTGGTCCAAACTTCCACAGTGGTGAAGTCAATGGATGCCATTACGTCCCAGTGCGTTTTCAGGAATGTTTGCCAGGACCCTGTGCGCCGGCGTGTCGGTGCAGGCTCAATGCCGTGGGCCTTGAGGATGTTGCCAATGGTGGAGTCGCAGGTATGGTAGCCGACGTTCGATAGCCCACCGCTGATACGGTCGTAGCCCCAGGTCGGATTCTCTGTAGCGAACTTCACGGTCAAATCAACGATCACTTGTCGCGTCCTTGGCCGACCAAATTTCTTCTCTTTTCGGTTGGAGTAGTCCCACTTATTGGCTACCAACTGACGGTGCCAACGCAAGATGGTGTCCGGCGTGAATAGGGTCCCAACCTGTTTGAGTTGTTTGCGTCCCAGTACCCTGCCTTTGACTGCCAGTCGACGTCGCTGGTCATCAGTTAACAAGATTCGCTTCTTGCCGATCTTCTCTTTGAGAATGGCATTCTCGGTGCAAAGGTACTCAATGATTTCTTGTTGTTGTCGATTGATCCAGCCGGCAAGAATGATCAGTATCAACTGCCACGGTTGCAGGGCGAATTTCATCGGCGTTTCAGAGATTCGGAAAACCCGAGAGACGCATTGGTGCGAAACGAAATGTAAACCTGCGCGTGCAAGCCTGAAAGCAATCGGAGCTTACCTGCGTTCCGGTGAGAACGATCGCAGAAACATTACCGCCGTCGACAGCACGTCGGTTCGGCTGAGATGCATGCCTGTCAAACGTTTGGAAGTCGCCTTTTTGCAGCGTTTAGTGCTCGGCTGAGTTTTTGACCCCACGGGCTTCGGGTTGGGTTCGCTCTCTTTCGAATTGTCGGCAAACACGAATCCAAGTTGACTCGATTCAGAACTTTTCAACTTGTCATCCCCTCCGCTCCACCGGCATTACCCGGCTTCGTCACTACTACGAGATAATCCGACTTCTCGAAAGACGTCGGTCAGCGGTCGTTTCCTCCGAACAGGCCTACCAAGTCAGTTGAACTATCGTCCCATCGCTTGGATCGATCGAGATCTCCCGGGGTAAGACACAGTGACGTCCCGCCGCTCCCGCCTCCACTACACCCTGACCACGATCGGATATGGGGCGTCACGGATGAAGGCCCGCTTGCCCAGGTCAACATGCCTGCTTGGAGATTCACTTTCGTTCGGTGCTGCAGTTCGCTACAAGCTTCCATCTCACACGACCTCACGGCAAAACCAAACTCCGCAACCTCAGTCACTCGGATCGGTTCCTGCAATTGCCTTTCGCTCATGGTTACCTCCGATAGGTCCCATAAAGGACTCTCACCTTCAATCACTGCGCCATGCCCGGCGCAACTTCCGTTCCGGCTGCGCCTCCACTCCAGCAGCACAGCAAAACCAGACCTGTTACCCAACCCGTACTCTCATAACACCTGGATCAAAAAAGGGGGCGTTCCATTACCGCTTCACTTGAGTTTCTTAAGAAGCATGGCAACTTCCATTACCAGTGCAGGCTCCAGTTCAGCAAGTCGAGCGGGAATATCCATTGAACCATGAAGAAGGGTTAGGACGATGATTTTTCCTCGGACGCCGGTCTCGCAGACGAGTACATGTTTCTCGATGCGATAGGATTTCAGCGACGCGTGAAATGGCGGCTCTTCTCGTAGCAGATCAGGATTTTCCTTGATGCGATTGATTCCTGATTCAAGTTTATCGAGATATTGATTGGCAACTCGCCTACCAAACTGTTCGACGGAATAGGCTTCGATTGCAATAAGATCGCGCAGCGACCTCTGCGTCATGTGCAGAGCGATCGACCGAGTTGATTTTTTGGCCACCTACTTGACCTTCTTCATCAGGCTTCGCAAATCGCCTTTGAATGGCACGGTTCGTCCTGCCGCAGCGTCTTCATAGCCTTCGAGAATCGCATCGCGGGCCGCGGCAGCCTCCTGGCGAACTTTCTGTTGCCGAAGTAGATCACGCACAAACTCGCTGGGTGTCGCGTAGAGAGTGCCGTCACCAGAATTCGCATCGACGAATGCTCGCAGTTCATCGGTGAGCGACAGATTGATTGAGTTTGGCATCTGATTTTTCCTGATAGTTAGTCACTCACTCAGATTACTTAATATGGCGAATAATGGCAATAAACAACAAGTCATTTCGACCGCGTGTCTAATTTCGAATCCTAATCGTTCACCCACACAACGGAAGCAACACTCTCGCCATAACTCTCAGTCAAAGAAGAGCTTGCGACAAAATTCCGAAAAAGACCTGGTTCGAAGAGGGTTGCTTTGGGCGTGCTTCCTAAGGTCGCCGCTTGACTATGCACCACAAGTTGACTCTCAACTGTGGTCACAAAGCCTGTTGATAAGCCGCGTTATAACGTACTTTCTGGCAATGACTTACGTCGATGCATGGTTGAGTAAAGCTCTCTGGGTTGGTCGCCACTTCTGCTTACGAGCACTTCGCGATTGCCAAAGTGCCAACTGTGTCGCTTTCACTCTCAGGCTCTCACCCGCTTTGGGCCGCATAAGTTAGCGATGTCGCTTTCCGGTCGCGCGTAAGATTCGAAATTTGATGTTTCATACATCTAAGATCGGATTCGATGTGCAGAGGTTTGCGATGGCAAGAATACCCCTACAATGAGGTTGCTCCAGTTCTCTGTAGAGGTTGCTCGATGGCGAATGACTCCTAGGATCCGTACTACCGTTGGCTAGGGATACCCGCCGCGGAACAACCGGCAAACCACTATCGGTTGCTTGGTCTAACAGTATTCGAGTCAGACCCGGAAGTGATCGAAGCGGCCGCCATGCGGCAGATGGTACATGTTCGGTCCTACGCACTCGGTCCGCACGGTGAATTATCTCAGTCACTTTTGAGTGAGATCGCCGACGCAAAGCTGACCCTTCTTGATTCGCAGCGGAAGCGACAGTATGACGAAGACCTCCGCGAGCAGACCAATCAGGCTTCCACCACGAAACCAGTTTCCTGTCCCAGCTGTGCGGTCAACTTGACGTTCAATGAGAGCAGTTTTGGCAAGCAGGTACGCTGCAGTCAGTGCCAGACGATTCTGCAAATCTCTAGCGATGGAAGCCGATGCAGTGAAGCGTCCCAGTTGGCGACAACTCAACTACCGACGCAAGCTTCACCTTTTGACGATTACTTCAATTCTGATCTGCCTTCGTTTCCAACCTCGAAGGCGCAGCAAGCTTCGGCAAACCGAACCGCACGAAAGAGAACTCGTAAGCACAAATCAGCCTCTAGTTGGATCTCAGCAATAGCAGTCCCAATGGGTGGTGTTTGCGGTATTTGCCTCGCAATTGGGATTTTGTGGATCGGCTTTAAGAAAGATCCACGTGGCATCATAGTTGCCAAAGCGAACGTGCAAGGCAACAAAGCAGATGCGGTCATTCCTGGTGACTTGAAATCCGCGCAGGGCGAAGTGGTTGCAAGTGAGACTGGTGCTCAGAGATCAGTGGGTTTGAAGGTTGAAGCGACTCCACCATTGCGAGCAATCGCACCCTTCAATACCGAGCAAGCTAAAGTCCATCAAGAGGCTTGGGCCGATTATCTCGGTCAAGAAGTTGAGATCGTGAACTCGATTGGAATGAAGCTCAAATTGATTCCGCCTGGGAAGTTCGTGACGAAAGCGTCAAATGAAGATAAAAACGGGACGCGTGCGCACCAAGTGACATTAACCAACGCGTTTCGTCTTGGCGCTCAAGAGGTAACACAGTTGCAGTATTTTCAGGTAATGGGCGCGAATCCAAGTCATTTCCAAGGCCCGTCAAATCCTGTTGAACAAGTGAGTTGGCATAGTGCGGTCGAGTTTTGTCGAAAGCTGTCAGAACTTCCTGAGGAGCAGGCCAAAGGACATGTTTATCGATTACCGACGGAAGCAGAGTGGGAGTATGCGTGTCGTGCCGGCACTACAACTAATTATAGCTTTGGTGATGAAGAATCGTATCTGTCCGAGTACGCGTGGTATGGGCGCAATGCAGATGGAACAACTCATCCTGTTGCTGAAAAAAGTCCGAACGCCTGGGGCTTATTTGATATGCACGGAAACGTGTTTGAATGGTGTATGGATTGGTATGGGGATTATCCCAGCGAAAGCGTAACGAATCCCATGGGACCTCAATCTGGTCTTAGCCGTGTGGACCGAGGCGGCAGTTGGGATAAAGTCGCTCTTGATTGTCTCTCATCTAGACGTGGTCGGCTCCCTCCTTCGAAGGCGGTTAGGGTCACAGGTTTTCGCGTTGTCTGTATCATCGCGCAAAGTGGAGTCCGACTTGGAGGGGCGGCGCCTCATGCGACCACATCATCCACCTCGAGTGAAAGGGACCATGATGACCCTGGCGATTTTGGATTGTCACCTGAACCCAACATTTTGAGCCAGGCTCCCGACTTGGCGGTCGCACCCCTTAATCCAGAACAAGCGAAAAACTCTCAAGAGGCATGGGCAAGACATCTCGGTGTACCCGTCGAGATCGAAAACTCAATTGGGATGAAGTTTCGACTCATTCCAAGTGGTATCTATGAGAAGGCTACCAATCTCGACGAGAAGTCTATTAACAGCTTTTACTTGGCCAAATGCGAGGTCAGGCAGCACATGTATCAACAGATAATGGGAAGTAATCCGAGCATCAGGGGGAATCGCGGTTGGACTCGCCCTGTGACGAGTATCACTTGGAATGATGCTTCAAGTTTCTGTTCCAAGTTGAGTCAGAAGGAACAGCGTGTTTATCGACTGCCCAGGAGCAATGAGCTGGAATTTGCTGGACTTGCCGGATCATTGTCCAACTATTCGTTCGGTGATGATATCGGTCAAATTGGTCAATATGCCTGGTTTAATGCCAACGCAGGCTCAGGCTCTCGAAATGTTGGAACGAAGCTTCCCAACGCTTGGGGCTTATTCGATATGCACGGCAACGTGCAAGAGTGGCGGTCTGATCCGGTTGGCTTGAAACGATACATCGGTGGTGGTAGCTGGCGTTATCCGGCGACGCATTGTGGCCTTGGTCCCAATGCTCGAAATCCCATCGCCCTGGGAACACGGAGTCACAATGTTGGATTTCGTGTGTTGTTGGAACTCCGACGTGCCGATCAACCCGAACTGACCCTCCCCCCGTGAACGGTACCAGTGAATTTGAGAGAATCATCGCCGGGCGAAGCCCGGAAAGGATTTTTTTCAGATGTCTCAGAAACGTTATCAAGTAGAGCAGGTTGTTCAATGTCTCCTCCACGGTCGATCGAACGAGTTCATCAAGGTGGCCGCGAACGGCATCACCGTCAATCTTGATGGCATCACGAATCTCTTCGCCAACGCGATCTTCTGGTACATTCGTCATCGTCAGTCCTTGGTTTCTGGAATTGGATGATGTGGTAATCAAATCAATACCAGAGCCAGGGCTGGCTCTCAAATGAGCGCAACAATCAGGACGTTATCTCGAAACAACACCCTCGCCGTAACTCATAATCAATAAAGACTTTGTGAAAAAGTTTCAAAATAGACATGGTTCGAAGAGGGTTGCTTTGGGCGTGCTTCCTCCGGTCACCGCTCGACCAGGCAACACCAGTTGACTCTCAACGGTGGTCAAAACGCCTTCTTTTATGCCGCGAGATAACGTGCTTTCTGGCAATGACTTACGTCGATGAATGATTGTGTGAGACTCTCTGGGGTGGGCGGAATGTAAAGCTGCGTGGTCAAGCCCGCGAGCGATCGACGATTGTCGCGTTCCGATCAGAACGATCGCGTGAACACGGCCGACGTCTAATGGCACATCAGTTAGGCCGAGGTGCTTGGCACCCGTGTTCAGGAAACCTCGTTTCTAAAGCGTCGGAGCGTCGGCCGAGTTCTTCACCCCACGGCCTACCTCATCGGGTGGATTCACGGAACAGCGGGCTGTCGATGACGGCGGCGATGGTCGCGACGATGCGATAGTCGTGATCGGCGGACTTTGCAACAATCTTCTCGATCTCTGAGTAGTCGTCAGGTTCCTCCCCGTTGGCATAAGTGAGTAGTTTGGTGATGAAACATCGGACGAAGCGGTCGCGGTTCGCATTCGTCTGCATGAGCTGACGAAATTCCACGACGTCGTGATACTCGTCACCACTCAGGAAACCGGCTGATGCATCGATTGGGGTTCCCACCTGCGCAACTTGATTCTTCCGATTCAGTTGCCTTTCGGCAGCGGCAGAACGGTTGTCGTAGGTGTCTCGCCAGGCGCCCATCGGGTCAAAGTTCTCAAAGGCCCAGCCGAACGGATCGATTCTCTGATGGCACGCGGCACAGTTACTGTCAGATCGATGGGTTTCGAGGACTTCCTTGATTGTTCTGGCAGAACGGATGTCCGGTTCTTCGATCTTGACATCCGCCGGCGGTGGCGACGGATGGATCGCAAGGAAGTTCTCCATCACATAGATCGCCCGATGAATTGGCGACGTCCCGAGGCTGTCGGCGGTGACCGTGAGGAACCCGCCCATCCCGAGCAGTCCGCCGCGTCGACCGTCGGTAAAGGCGTATTTGCGAAACTGTGAGTCCTGAGGAACGTCGTCGAGACCATAGACCACACCAAGGTCGGCGTTGATGAAGCTGTAGTCCGCGGTAATGAACTCCGCCACCGGCACGTCTTCATCCACGGCGTAGCGAAAGAACATCAGAGCTTCTTTGATCATGTCTTCACTGATCCGCTTGCGGTGGTACAGGGGATAGCGATCCGGGTCAGGAGCCATGAAGTTGATGTCGTTGAGCCTTAGCCAAGCGTACGGAAACGACTTCAGAAACGGTTCACACCGCGACGCGTTCAATCGCTGCCGCACTTCCGCCTGAACACCTTCGAATGAGTCAAGTTGCCCTGCTGCGACCGCTTCGCGGAGGTCGGCATCGGGAAGCGTACTCTGCAGAAAGTAGCTGAACTTCGCGGCGAAACGCTGTTGCGGCGTGAGATCGTCGGTATTGAGCAGCAGAAACGGCGGCGAGGCGAGGATTGCGACGATGCCTTCCTTGAGAGCCGCAGCATCTCCCAGGCTTTGCTGTTTCGACTGCACGAGTTGCACGATTCGATCGAGCTCGCCGTCACGAACTTCGCGCCGCCAGGCCCTCTCGGCGATCGGTCGCAGAATCGCCACAGCGTCTTCTGCGGCGGGATTGTTGCCAAGCAAAACGATCTGCCGTCGTGGAGGCCAGGATTCGAAGAACGGACCTTCCACGGAGCCCTTCAGGATCCGTGGCCTTGGACCACGCCAGTAATCGACCCAGTGGTGCCAGCTTTCCGGCCTGAGTACCCGGCGTCCAGGTTTGGTTACAATCGCTGCTGCAACTCTTTCGTAAAGTGCCGGTTCGTGCTCCTTAATGTACTCGCCAGCAATCGCGTTTTGGAATTTGAAATTGCCATTGCCTCGCAGTGTGAGTCCGTCCGTCGGATATCGGAGCCGCAGTCGTGTCCCTGCTGCGAGCCACTCCTTCAATTCGATCTTCGTCACTTGATTGTCGGGGAGGTCATAAGTCCGTTCGCGGTTCCCCATCACGACAGTCAACCGGATTGGATCGTCATCGAATATGCCGGTCTTCTCCGTTTGGTACAGTCCGCGGTCCAGCCCGGTACAGTGGAGGGAGATCTTGTACCACCCCGTAGTTGGCACGACTGGAAGTTCTTCGAAGTAGGCCAACTCTTTGGGATCACGGAAATCGAATCCTTCGGTATTCCCTCGTCGCTCGGGGCGCTTGATGTTCTGACTGGTATGAGCGGACAGTATTTCTGTGGGCTCGATCTCATACAGTGCGGGTGTCGGTTGTTCTCCGGAGAGGATCGTGGCTTCCATGATCCGCCGTAGTGATTCTATGTATTGCTCGAGGTGAAAGTTGCTGAAGCCAAGCGTCTCGCCGTGCGTATCAAAACCTTCGTGCAGCGAATCTCCAATCAGGTTGTCCGTCGGCTGATGCGTCCCGACATCTTCGATCAGCAGGACTTCGCGGACGCTGTTCTCAAACTCCCGATTGTTGAGTCGCCTCGGCGGAATGCGATAGAAATGCTCCGACTGCTCTGCATAGTGTTGCACCTGATCAGCAAGAAATTGAACCATTTGTCGGCGGTCGGCAGACGTGACCTGACCCTTTTTCGCTGGAGGCATTTCACCGGCTTTCACGCGATCGAGACTCGCCGTCCACAGATCCACGTTCTCCTTCGTGGGATGCTTTCCCAGATCCCAAATACTGAAGTCACCCTTTGGTTCTGCACCGCTGTGGCATTTGACGCAGTGCATCTTGACCAGAGCTTGGTCGGCGACCGATGCGCGGACTGAGCAGAGGATGGTCAACACCAGTAAGCACAGGCGGACGTTGTGCCGGGACGTGGACGGAGCGGGCAGATTCATGAACAAATCCGGTATGAAAGCCTTAGTATTTGCGTCTTGAGCGGTTTCAGGCTGAGTTCAACTCGAACGCCCCGGTGCTGGTGTTGAACGAGTCGCGTTCGATTCCGAACCGCTGCATCAAAGTAACGTACAGGTTGCACAGCGGCATGTTGCTGCCGCTGTTATCGCGGGCATCGACGTGACCACGATGCTTGAACCCGCCACCGGTCACGAAGATGGGGAGATTCCGGTTCGAGTGCGTGCCGCCGTAACCCATTCCGCTGCCGAACAGCACGATGGTGTGGTCAAGCATGCTCCCCTCGGCATTGGGTTCCTGGATGTAATCAAGTTTCTTCAGGAACCTTGCCAATCGTGCAATCTGAAAGGATTCAATGGACACCAGCTCTTTGACAAGATCTTCTCCACGACCATTATGAGTGCAACCGTGGTAACTGCGATTCACTCCGTCGATGTCTGTGTAGTTCAGTTCGGCCGGAAATTCAACGCTTGCCACGCGAGTCAGGTCGGTCTCAAAGGCATAGGCGATCATGTCAAAGATCGCGTCGTACCGTTTTGCAATCGTCGTCTCACCAACGAAGTGCTCGGAGATGTCAAACGTGGGCTTGTCTCGGTCCAGCCATGTCGTTCGGTCAGCAAGAGAGCGTTCCAGTTCTCGAATCGACGTCTGAAATTGATCGAGCCGATCACGATCGAGACGACTTGCGTGCTGAAATGCGTTCTCAAACTGACTGCCCACAGTATCAAGGATGCTTGCGTTTCGATCCAACATCTGCCGCCGCTGCGTTTTCTCTTGCGGCGTGAGATTGAGAAACAGATGGTTGAAGAGTTCCTGCGGATCAGTGATCGGCATCTTCTCGACGCCGTTAGCAGTCCAGCTCATCCGGATTCCTGAGTCGAGAGCAGCCCCCACCGACGAATAACGGACCTGGCTGCCGATGTGCCGAGCAAACAACTGATCGAGCGACATATTTTTCTCTGGAAATGCTTGTGCGTCCGTCGGCAGCACACCACTGAGGAACGAAATCTCCCGCCCATGCCCGCTAACCATGTTGTGGTCAGTATGCGAGATGATCGTCAAGCGATCCTTTAGCCACTCCAGCGGCTGTAGCGTGGGAGAGATCGTAAAATTTTTCCCAAAGTCCGTTGGAAAAAAATGTTCCGGATGCATCCCGAATGGGTTGCCAACCACCAGAAAGCGCATGCGCGTTGCTGTCGGTGCAGGTGCGGCACTTGAAAGCGAGTCCAGTAACGGCAACGCAAGCGTACCTCCAGCGCCCTTGAGAAGCATGCGTCGATTTGAGTTCATTCCATCACCATTGGGTTAATTGATGTTCAATTTGACGCGCTATCTCGCCGCTTCGGGATAGGAGTCACTGGCAAACATGTGCGTCGAACCGGACGATGCCTTTCATTACTGCCTAGTCAGGCGAACGAGGATCCGTGTGACTTACCATTCTCCGGCTTGAGCCCCCGCATTGATCTTCGGTCCGATGTGCGAGCAACCTTTTGCACCTCCGATTTCAGGACGTAACATGGACCGAATAACCCTAAAAAGAGGGGTGAAATGGCACAGGCAATGTCTTGTGTGTATCAAGTGTGCAGTGTTGAGGCGTGTACGTTTGCATTATCTGTCTCAGCTCGAATCCTATTCGGTCCCCGTGATATCGCAAGCGAGACCCTCGCCATAATTCTCGGTCAGCAAAAAACGGTTGGAATATAACACCGAAATAGAGCTGGTTCGAAGAGGGTTGCGTTGGGCGTGCTTCCTCCGGTCACATCCCGACCACGCACCATGAGTTCACTCTCAACGGTGGTTTTGTCACGGTTCAAAAAGGTGCGTCTTAACGTGCTTTGTGG
>JARGNK010000297.1 GCA_029213145.1 Rubripirellula sp.
GGTGATGAAATGTGGTCAAACACCCTTGTGAATCCAAGTTCCGAAAAAAAAGACGATCCCCAAACAATCGAAGACTCACGAGTCAATCGAAGACTTGCTAGGCAAGCGAGGACTTACAACAAGTCCTGCGAACGCGTCGGACGACTTTCGATTCCTCCTGCCTGCCTGTCCAGCCTCTGGCGTTTCCCGACGCCGCAAGCATATCAAGGATCAACCAACCAATCGCAGATTCGCTGCTGCTGAACTCGCAGCCGTATTCTTAGGTGCTTCGTTCTACAGCCGCCATTTCCCCTCCGCGATGGACGATCGTACTACCCAATGTCAATCTTATGACGTCGGACCGAAGAGGAATGGGAAAGACTGGCAATTGCCCAAAACCACGAATCTCGAACGGTTTTGAACCCGGCCACTTGGCAATCATCTCCCAGACCTTAGAACTAGTCGCGGATGATTCAAAATATGAATCCCGTGAAGTCGAATTGAATTGAATTGATTGATAAAGCGCAACGATGGCGATGCCGGAGTTAGACGCAGTATCGCGTTTAGCACGTTGACTTCGTTCTTTTCATCCGATGCAAGCCAAGTTGTTCTGGGGATACGGTGCTCTCGGCATTTGTTACCCGGGTCAAGTTTAGAAAAATAGCCAAGCGGCGCTCTAGGTAGGAGGACAAACCGAAGCCATGAGAAACCCGAATCCGTCCGCTATGTTCGTTTACCTGCTGTGGATGCTCGCCATTTCGTTGGGTGCTTCTGCGGCTCGCGTCTCGCAGGCCCAGGAATCGGCCATAGAAACACCTGCACCGCCTTCAGCCGTCACGACCGCGGACCCTGAGATCCCACCGGACAATTTAAAATTGTTGGCCAAGCCATTGACGATGGAAGAATTGGTCGTTGAGGCAAACGCGTGGCGTGATTTGCTGAAAGCGAAAGTCCAAGAAATCAGTTCTAAAAAAATTGCAGTGAAGGAGCAGGCAAAGAAGGCGGAAGAGAAGGCAGAAGCCGAATCCGCGACAACAACCGAGGAAGCTGCAACGGACGAAAATACCGCCGAGGAAGTTACAGACGACGAAGTTGGTGTGGACGGGGAGGCAACCGAAGCTCGCACCCAGCAAATGGTCGAATCTCTTCCGGAGCTTCAAGAGGAGCAAGCGGAGTTGAGCGAGCGTTTGGAAGTGATTTTAAACGCGCTCGAGCACAAAGGCGGTGACCCAACGGCCTATCGACAATACATCACGGCAATCCGTGGTATTGATCTCGCTGTGACCGACGCACGAACAGGTTGGGCGATGCTCACAGGTTGGCTGACCAGTGAGCAGGGGGGAAAACGTTGGATGTGGAATATCATTAAGTTCCTGGTCATTCTTATGGCTTTCTACTTCGGCGCGAGCATCATTGCAGGCTTCGTTCGCCGAGCAGCCTCACGAGTTAAAAACGCGTCTCAACTCCTCATTGCATTCCTCGGTAAATTTGTCAAACAACTGACTATGGTCATTGGTGTGATTGTCGCGCTAGCGGCACTCGAGGTGAACATCGCACCACTTCTGGCAGCCGTCGGTGCAGCCGGTTTTGTCGTTGGCTTTGCTCTTCAAGACACCTTAAGCAATTTCGCCAGCGGATTGTTGATTCTCGCTTACAACCCGTTTGACGAGGATGATGTCATCGAGGCTGCGGGCGTTTCGGGAATGGTCAGCTCAGTGTCATTGTTCTCGACACATATCCGCACCTTTGATAACAAAGTCATGATCGTCCCCAACAACGACATCTGGGGTGGCACCATCACAAACGCCACGGCAAGTAAAACGCGACGTGTCGATATGGTGTTCGGGATCGGGTATGAAGACGATGTCGATCAAGCCAAAAAGATTCTTGAAACATTGGTCCAAGAGCATGAGTTGGTCCTTCCCGCCCCAGCCCCTGTCGTTCAGATGAATGAGCTTGGTGACTCTTCGATCAACTTTATCTGCCGGCCCTGGACGAAAACAAGCGACTTCTGGACCGTCTATTGGGACATCACCCGCGCGGTGAAAATCGAATTTGACCGAAACGGGATTTCGATTCCATTTCCGCAGCAAGACATCCATGTTTACCAAGAAACTAAGCAAACTGACGCATGATTGCTTGGTCGATTCGTTCACAAATCGAATGAGTCACGACCGTTTTGCGAAGATTGACAAACCAATTGAGTTACGATTTGGAACTTGGAGAATAGCAAGCTATGTCCGATAAACAGCAACGTGCAGCTGAGAGAGGCGCGGCCGCAAAGCAGCGAGTGAATTCGAAACTGGGCGAAATCTGGTGGGCAATTTTATTACGTGGCTTGTTGGCTTTAGCGCTTGCTTTATGTGCATTTGTTTGGCCAGAGAAGACGGTTGGCATGATGGTGAAACTTCTTGGCGGCTACCTGCTGATCGACGGCGTCATCGGCGCAATCGGAGCCTACCGCAGTGGCGAAAAATCCTCGCATTTGTTCCAGGCGATCGCGAGCCTGGCCATCGGACTCATCTTGCTGTTGTGGTCGGGAGTCAGTGCGAAACTTTTCTTGGTTCTGGTTGGTGTTTGGTTAGCGCTCCAGGGTGCTGGGCTCTTTTGGGCCGCCTTTAAAACGAATGACGAGGATGGAGCTCGAGGACTGACTCTGTCCATTGGTGGAGTGATGACGGTAATTGGCTTAACCTTCGTCTTCTGGCCAAAAACCGGGGTGGTGACTATCTCATGGTTAATTGGGATCGGTGCCTTGCTGATCGGTGGCCTGCTCGTTTTCTTGGCAACACGGGTCAAACGGCTGCAAACACGAGTTGGTGAAATTGGCAATCACTCCTAAAAATTACGAGGGGACATGGGGTGGCATTCTTGCGTTGCCCCAGCTGTTTTTTTGGGGTCACTCGATTTTAAAAAAGACGTAACTCACGCAACTGATGGGGCAATTGAACGGAAGATCTTCTTACAGCCAGAGCCGCAGTTGGGGCGACAGGGACACGGTTGGCTGGGAGCATCACATCGCAATCAGTCGATGCTTCCATCCACCTCCTGAGTAGCCGCGTTCGCCCGAATCGGAATGCTGTGATCGAGCGAATCCCTGCATGGCTGACATCCTGGCCAATTTGGCGAAGGTAAAATCAAACACGTTTCCTGCGAAGTAAAACTATTTGGTAAGCATGCAAGATCGAACAACGCATGGCATGGCTTCTTGAATCCACGGTATCAGGTCACGCCAGGGCATGAAGAAGCCGTACTGACTCGTGAAACGAGAAAACTAGCTCACCAATATCAAGCCGGCATGAACTTCGGCATGAACTTCGGCATGCGCTCAGTGTTATCGGTCGCGAAATTCAGTCGGTGTCATCCCCGTTTCGCGCTTGAAAGCTGCGGCCATGTATTCACCGTAGTCGAATCCCGTTCTAGCGGCAATTTCATGAATTGAAAGCTCTGTCTCGGTCAGCAGATCGCGAATTCGGTTCATCCGAACACGCTGAATCTCTTCGTGCGGTGTGTGGCCAACCAATTTCTGAAATCGATGCTCGAGCGATCGGCGAGAAAGGTTGATGTGCGGCAGAATATCAGCAACACGAATATTCTCGGTCGCGTGTTGCCGAATGTACCGAAGTGCTTTGACGATATTTTCATCTTCAACCGCGAGCGTATCCGTCGATTCGCGAATTCGAATCCCCAGTGGTTGAGTCATCAATGGCGTTTCAGTGTTAACGCTTTCGCCTGACATCATTCGGTTGAGCAATTCGGCTGCCGCATACCCGGTCTGCCTCGTGTCCGGGATGATGCTCGAGAGAGTTGGTTCGGCGAGCTCGCATAGCAATCGGTCATCGTCTACTCCAAGAATGGCGACTTCCTCAGGAACCGCAAGCTTTAATTGGTGACAGGCGTCAAGCACCTGGTGCGCCTTGAAATCGTAGCAAGCCATGATTGCGACCGGCCGTGGTAAATCTTTGATCCAGGTCACCAAACTTTGAATGTCGACCGCAGGATTGAACGATTTATCCGTTCTTGGATTTGATTGATGCTCATGGATCGTGCAGCCGACTTCCGTTGCGAGCTGCAGGAAATGGCGTCCACGCCGGCGTGACCATTCAAAGCCCGCATCGCCACAATAGCCAAGATGTCGAAAACCACGCTCTACAAAATGCTCAACAGCAAGTTGGGCGATTGCGCGATCGTCGGTGTCGGCCCACGGAATTCCCTTCACGTGACGGGCAGCACTCAGATCGACCACCGGCACGCCGTAGGTTTTAAGCTGCTGGCCAAACTGATCAGTGTCGATCCGCGCAATGATGCCGTCGCCTCCCCACGAGTTGAGCCAAGCCGGAGGCGTATTAAAAAGGTTTTGCTCAAGGTGAACCGACCAGTCACCTTGCTCCTTCATGAAGCTAATCACCCCGTCCAGCAGACCTCGGCAGTAGCCGCTTGACGTTTCAATTAGGAGTGCAACGGATCGACGCGACATGAACGCACCCAGTGATAGCGTGTGAAATTTCTATGGGAGTATGCGCTATATCTACTGGAACACCTAGGTTTTTCATGCAAAATAGTTATGTGATCGCGAGGGACTCCAACCTGTTTTCACTGTGATGGCCCTAGGATGATATTGCCCCAAAATGTAGTAGAGATCGGTAGACCTGATAAAAGACCCAGCATTCATTCGTGATTTTTCTGAATCACTTTGCAGAATCCGGTGCGAAGGGACGTTTGTCAGACGCTGATTCCACTGACCTCGGAGATCCGATTTTCAACGAGGTAGGAAAACGGTCACAGGGAATCAACGGAAAACGTGAATGAAGCACTGTACAGACGTAGGCTTCCTGAACGCATCAGAGGGCCTTGCCCCATCGCGATCCTGGCCCCATCGCGATCCT
>JARGNK010000051.1:0-14917 GCA_029213145.1 Rubripirellula sp.
CCGATCCGTTGCTTGCCCCCCTTCAAGACAATGGCGGATTTGTTTTGACGCACGGGTTAATTCCCGGAAGTCCCGCGATCGATGCTGCCGGAGGTTCCATCGCCGTCGATGCAAGAGGTCTTCCCCGCCCCGTCGATGGCAATGGTGACAGCCTTGTGATTGCCGACATCGGCGCCTTCGAAGCCGGGTCGGCGTTGCCACTGGCGTTAGTCGTCGACGAAAACTCAGATGTTGTCGACGGGAATTTCAGTGTTGGCCATTTGTCGTTACGCGAAGCGATCGAGAGAACCAACAGCAACCCCGGTCCTGACACCATCACCTTTGGTGGCATCTTCGCCGACGCGACACCCGACACGATCACATTGGGGGGATCTCAGTTAGAGGTGACCGATGATCTTGATCTGATCGGCCGTGGTGCATCTTTACTGGCAATTAGTGGTAACAACACGTCTCGCCTGTTTGATTTTTCTGTGAGTGGAATTCAAGTCAGGCTTTCCAGCCTCACTTTGACGGAAGGACGTGTTGTCGGTAGCAATGGCGGTGCCATTCTTAATAACGCGAATCTAACGATCAGCGACAGCTTGATCACCGGTAATACTGCGAGCGATGAATTCAACGCGACGGGTTATGGAGGTGGGATCGATAACAACGGTACGCTGACGTTGAATCGTACGAGTGTTCGTAACAATCTGGCTGAGAACGACGGCGGTGGTATCGCCAATCAAGGGACGCTCATTTTGTCTGAGAGTGGCGTGGTTAATAATTCCGCCCAATCATTCGGAGGTGGGGTCGCCAATTTTGAAGGAACTGTCAGTGTTTTTAATTCAGCTGTCGCTTCCAACGCTGCGGGCGACACTGGTGGCGGTGTTTTTAACCAGTCGGGTAGTTTCGTTCTCAGTGCGAGCACGGTCAGCGGGAATACTGCAGAGTCTGATGCGGGAGGCATCTTTAATTACCAGGGAGGGACATTAAGTGTCAAAGACTCAACGATTTCCGGGAATGTTGCTACTGCGAATGGTGGTGGACTTGCCGCTCTAAGCGGCCAACTTGAAATACTCAATAGCACCATTTCCAATAACGTTTCCAACGGCGATGGGGGTGGTTTGTTCGTTGCGCAGGAATCGGGGAGTAGCGCCGTAATCATTCAAAGTTCCATCATTGGTAACCGTGGTGATGCGGATGGGGTCGGTGGCGGCAGTGGTGGTGGAATCCAGACCGAAGTTGGACCGGAGTCACCGCTGCGACTGTTCAATACCCTGGTGGCGGGGAATGTCGTTGGGGTGTCGGGAGCTGAAACTGCGAGCGATCTGGCAGGGCAACCAACCAGCACGATTAGTGTGCACAACCTGATTGCAGACGTTGCCACTAGCGGTGGGTTGATCGACGGCGTGAATGGGAACCTGGTTGGCGATGGAGCGGGCAGTTCCCTCTTGATGTCGGACGTCGTTGATCCTGTCTTGGCCGACAACGGAGGGCCAACTAAAACTCACGCCTTGGCGCTTGGCAGCCGCGCGCTCGATGCTGGCGATAATGACTTGGCGACTAGCGGTGGGGACGATGGAATCGCGGGCTCCGGTGATGACCTTGAAACGGCACTCGTCAATGATCAGCGTGGCGATGGTTTTCCGAGATTCCTTCGTAGTTCTGTTGATATTGGCGCGGTGGAGTCCGACCAATCCAAGCTATTGGTTCAGGATGTGTTCGTCGATGAGGCGATCGGGGTGGTGACCGTGTTGGTGACACTCGATGCGGAGATCGGCACCCCGTTTACCGTCGATTTTTCCACCTCGGATGACAGTGCGGTCACCGGGGATGTTGGCCCGGGGAGGGACGACTATCAGGCGACTAGCGGGCAACTCAGCTTTGCCGGTGTGGCTGGCGAGGTGCAGGCGATCACGATTCCCATCAATGATGATGATGTCGTGGAAACCGCCGAAAAATTTAGCATCGGATTTTCCAATCTGCTGCCCGATGCGTTGCCGCTGGACATCAGTGACACCGGCACCGTCAGCATCGCCGATAACGATAGGGTGATCATTTCATTCGCCGATGTTATCGGGTTGGAGCCTGAGGAGATGAAATACACCATGACGCTGAATGGGATAACCGAAGATTCATTCGCTGTTTTGCTGCAAACATCCGCCGGTTTTGAAGCGGTGCCGGGGGTTGATTACGAAGATTTGGTCGAGTCCGTTTCCTTTGAGGGGTTCGATGGGGAAACGCAGACCATTTCGATAACGCTTATCGATGATGGTGTGACTGAACCCGACGAACGGTTTCAGATTACTGGGGAGATCCTCGATGTTCCCGATCAAAATATCCGGTTCGACGGGTTCGGGGCAATTCAGGGATCCAGTTCAGTGGGGCTTTTTGAGGTATCAGATTTCGCAGGCAACGCGATTGAATTGCTAACGCCAGACGCATCGACAACGATCGCGTTTGTCGGTGATTCTGATGGTTTGAAGATTCTTGACTACAGCAACCCCGCAGCAGTGGTTGAGCTGGGAGCCTTTTCGATTTCCGGTGGGGTCGCGGAAATCGCCAAAACGGACATCGCCACTTATGACGGCTTGGTGTATGTGGCTGCACGGGAAAGTGGCTTGGTTGTTTTGGATGTTTCCGATCCAGCTAACATTTCAGAGGTTGGTTCATTCTCTGTGCCGTTGCAAACAGCGATCAGCCTTTTCCGCAGTGGGGACGCGATCTATCTGGGGGAACAGCAAGAGTCCAGTTTGACGGGTGGGGCGGTCAGGATTTTGGACGTATCGGATGTCGGCGACATTCAGGAACATGGTGTGTTCAATCCCGGCATTGTCGGGGTGAATGATGTGGTCGTTGACGGATCGACCGCGTACATCGCTGTTCCTGATACCCCTGGTGGTCTGCAAATTGTGGATGTGGCAGATCCGAGTACGCCAACGTTGTTGGGCAAATTTGAACTCCGCGAAGCCCTCACCGTCGTGGTCGAAGGAACGACCGTGTATTTAGGAGGCGACGAGGGGTTGTCGGTGCTCGACATCAGTGATCCCGCAAACATTGTCGAGCGTGAGTTTTTTCCGACCGCCGCCCCCATCCTGGAGATCGTGAGCGACAATTCAATCTTGTCGGTGAGCGATCTATCAGGGGTGTTTCGTTTCTTCGATATTTCGACACCCACCAGCATCGTCGATCTGGGACGGATCAGCGTGGTGTCGAGTGGCGTCTTCGATTTCGTCACCGATGACTTGATTTACTACGTTGCAAATACAGTCGGTGGGGTTTCCGCGTTCGAGGTGGTTCCCATCAGCAATTCGTTCGCCACGATCGTAAGTGACGATAGCTCAGTACTGACGATCGATTCGGTGACTCAGCCAGAAGATGACGGGCCAATGACGTTTACAGTGACGTTGTCGGGCGCCGTGGACACGTCGGTTAGCGTTGATGTCGCAACTGCCGATCTCGTTGGCCAAGCCGAAGCGGGCGTCGACTATATAGCGAACTCGGACACATTGGTTTTTGACGGCAACGATGGTGAAACCCAGGTGTTCTCCGTTGTGGTCGCCGCTGATTCGGATGTGGAAGCGGACGAGACGTTCGCAGTGAATTTGTCCAACCTGATGACCGATTCGGGAAATGTTTCGATCGTTGCGCCCGGGCAGGGGATTGGAACCATTCAAAATGATGATTTTGCTTCCGGGGCGGATCTGGCGATTACGCAAACCGCAAACGTGGACGAGGTTCAGCCTGGAGCTGGACTGACTTATACCTTGGTGGTCACCAATAACGGACCGGACGAAGCAACAAGTGTCGCCGTAGCCGATCTGCTGCCGAGTGGTTTGGCATTTGAAATCGGTGATGTCGATGGCGATGAATCGGCGGTCACGGTGGATCAAAACGAAGTGACGGCCGTCGTTGGTAATTTGGGCGTCGGCGATTCCGCAACCATTACGATCCAGACAGCGGTTGCCGAGAACGCGGCGGGTGATCTGATCAATACCGTATCGGTCGGCGGGGCGGAACAGGATCTTGTCGCGGCCAATAACTCGGCCACCGAAACCACCACCGTCACCGTGGTGATTAACGACGTCGAAGTGATCGTTGATGAAGATGCCGCGACGTTCGAGATTGACGTGTTAGCCAACGATTTGCCCATTGTTGGATTGACCGTCACCGACGTTTCCTCCGCGAGTCTCGGTAACGCGGTGATCACGGCTGGCGGTGGTTCGATCACCTACACGCCTGATCCCAACCAGTTTGGTTCCGACGTGTTCAGCTACACCGCATTCAATGAGTTTGGTCAAAGCGGGACCGCTAACATCACCGTTACGCTCACGCCCGTGAACGATCCGCCGCTAGTGACCGATGACACAGTGGACGCAACCGATCGCGTCGATCCATTGACGATCAATGCGTCTACTTTGTTGGTCAACGATTCTCCCGGTCCCAACGAGACTTCCGTCCAAGTGGTTCGAGTGACGGAGGTTGATGAATTTAGCGCTGCCGGTGGGGTCGTCACGTTAGACAATGGCGTGATCACTTATCTCCCCCCAACGGGGTTCAGTGGTCTGGCGGATTCCTTTGGGTACACGGTGAGTGATGACGGGATTCCCTCTCTTTCCGCGGTGGGCCTCGTGACGATCAACTTGCCGCCTCCGCCTGCGACCTTGCAGGGGCATATCCATTGCGATGTGAGCGGAGATGAGAGCGAGAGTGTGGGCGAGGCGGTCGTTGGTTCCAAAGTATTCTTGGACACCAATGGCAACCGAATCCATGATGCGGGCGAGCTGTCGACGTTGACCGACGCGAATGGTGATTATGTCTTCACGAATATTATCGACCCGACATTGACCGTTGTTGCCGAGGTGCCAAATGGTTGCTTGTCGGTTCCACGAAATCCAGGCATTGCGGTTGCCCAGATTGGAATCAATGACTTCGCACAGTCGCTTGCCGCCACTGATTTTGATGGGGACGGTGATAAAGATTTGATCGTCGTGGGTGAATTGATCAACAATCAGGCGACATTGCTTGAGAATGAAGGAGGCTCTTTCACGATCATTGATGAAGTCCCGTTGGGTGATCGACCGCGAAGTATCACCGACTGGGAAGATCCGAGTGGTGAGAATCGGGTAACTGCCGTTGCCGGCGTCGGGACGCGGGAAGATGGCGGCTCGCTGTTTATGATGGCGGGGGGGCAGGTGACTTCAACGATGGAGGTCGGCAATGGTCCTCTTGATGTGGCCATCGCGGATTTTGATAAAAATGGAATCCCTGATGTGGTGGTCGCAACGTTGCGGTCCTCCGATATCCGCTTGGTGCTCAACAACGAGGTTCAGCCTGAGCCGTTGGCTGACACGCGGCACGCGATCGCGGTCGAAGCGGCCGATGTTAATGGAGATGGCAACGCCGATATTGTGTTCGGCGGACACGGATACGACGAGGGTGAGCTGTCGCCGTTGACGGTTATGCTTGGCGATGGCTTAGGCGGTTTCGAGGAACCACTCGCGGTCGAGGTCGCGCCCAAACTCGTCGATTTGAAGGTTGCCCCGTTGGATTCAATCTCGGATGTTTCCGCAGATCGATTCGTGTGGTCCTTGTCCGAGCCGGGAGTGCTGTCACTGCACGATGTCAGCGGTTCATCGATGGATCTGGCCAGCATCACCAGTGTGATGCCCAAGGCGACCTCCATGGACGTCGGCGACTTTAATCGTGACGGACGGATGGATGTTGCGATTGCCAGCCTTAGCGAGCAAGTGATCGAAGTTTACATCGGCAATGGTGGCGGCGGATTCGCGTTGGTGACAACCATCGATTTAGTCTCCGCACCTTCCGATTTGGTGGTTGCCGATTTTGATCAAGATGGCAGCGACGATTTGGCTGTCACCAATCTGGCTCAAGATTTGAACCTCGGCCAGGGAGATCCTGAGCCGACATTGCCAACAAGCGTTACGGTTCTGCTGCTCGATGTGGCACAGAGTTCGTTGGTTGTTTCTGACGGGGTGATTGGTCGCGTCGATTTTGCGTTCCAAAATGCAGACCCTGCCATTCAGTTCGACGTCAGCGGCGACGGAGTGGTCTCGGCGTTGGACGCCTTGCTCGTCGTCAACGCCCTGCAGCAGTCGACTTCGCAGCAGTCGATGGGCGAAGGGGAGCAGATCAATCAACGTCAAGCGACCGATGTCAATGGAGACGGACGTACCAGTGCGCTCGATGCGTTGAAGGTCGTGAACTATCTGGCGCGGCAGGCAGCGGGAATCGAGGCCGCTGTCGATCTGTTGAGTGACGATGATGACGAAGACGAGCGTATCGCCGTCCTCGATGTCGTTTTTGGACAGCTAATCTAGCTGCTCCCATTCCGCGACGGAGCAGGTTGTTGTGTCTTGCGTTGCCAACCGCGTCGGTTGGCAAGGTGGCGTTGAGTGTGCGGGTACAGCTCACTTACTCAAGCTGTTTCCATCGGCCTGGAGCGTTCGGTGGAGGCGTTCAATCAACGCTTCACATTCCCCAGCCGGTCTTCTTTTGCTGCAGGTACTCTGCGAATTGGTCTTGCTCGATCGCCTCACGAGCACCTGCCATGATTCGTTGGTAGTAAGTCAGGTTGTGGATGGAGAGCAAAATGGGGCCGAGCATTTCGCCGGCTACGAATAGGTGACGCAGATATCCTCGACTGTGGCGGCAGGCCAAGCAGGGACAATGATCTTCCAAAGGTCGGGTGTCCTCGCGATGGATTGCATTCCGTAATTTCAAATGTCCTTGATCGGTGAAAGCGAGGCCATTGCGGCCGTTGCGAGTTGGCATCACGCAATCGAATAAATCGATTCCACGAGCGACGCTTTCTAAAAGGTCAATCGGTCGTCCGACACCCATCAGATATCTCGGTTTATGCGGTGGCAAAGCTGGGCAGGTGGCAGCCGTGATGCGATACATCTCCTCTGGCGCTTCCCCGACGCTTAAACCGCCCACGGCATACCCGTTGAAATCCATCTGGCTCAGTTCATTAGCGCACTGAACGCGAAGCGTTTCATCGAGGCCACCTTGGACGATGGCAAATCGTGCTTGGTCCTCGCGTGTCGCCGCGTCCAGGCATCGCTTGGCCCAGCGGATCGTGCGTTCCATCGCAGCGAGGACCTCGGGTTGTGTCGCAGGCAACGCGATCACGTGGTCGAGCACCATCGCCACATCGCTACCGAGCGCTTCTTGGATTTCGATCGAATGCTCAGGGGTTAGCCGGACGATCGCCCCGTCGATATGGCTTCGAAAGGTGGCCGCTTGCTCATCGACTTTGGTGATCGCATCGAGGCTGAAAATCTGAAACCCGCCACTGTCGGTTAGGATCGGACCTTGCCAGCCAGACATCGCATGCAAACCACCGAGTTTGCGGACCGTTTCGTGGCCCGGCCGCAATGTCAGGTGATAGGTGTTCCCGAGGATCATCTCGGCACCGGTCGCCGCTACCTGATCAATGGTGACACCTTTGACGGTTCCCTGAGTGCCCACGGGCATAAAAGCCGGGGTTTGCACGGGACCATGTGGTGTCAAAAAAACACCGCGACGGGCCTCGGTCGACGCATCGCGGTGCGAAAGTTCAAATTTGAAAGGATTCATCGACGATCAGTCGCCACGCATTTTCAATCCGAGGTCAGTCAGTTTCTCTCTGACTTCGTTCAAGCTGGTGACGCCGAAGTTCTTGCACTCGAGCATGTCATCGCCGGTCTTGCGGATCAACTCGCCAATTGTGTTGAGCTGCAACCTGGCCATGCACTTGCGGGCTCGCACCGACAGGTTCAGATCCGAAATCGGTCGGTCAAGCAGGGCTTGCTCATCGGGCGACATGTGACTGGTGTCGATCGGCGGTTCGGTGCTTTTCTTTTCATGAGCGAATTGGCCGAGTGATAGGCCCTTGCTGGTCAGCATCTCACGAATTTCGAACAAGCTGGTTTCGCCGAAGTTCTTGCTGCTCAGCAATTCGGCTTCGGAAGTTCGTGTCAAATCGCCAATCGTTTCGATGCCCATTTTCTGTAAGCAGTTGCGACTGCGAACACTGAGCTCGAAATTGGTGACGGGCATATTCAACGTTTGTGCCAGCCGATCGTTGCGGCGTTGGGCTTCTTCGTCGTACAGCATGTTGCCGGTCGCCGCGGCATCTTTCATGTACAGCTGAGTCTGCGGGTGATCTGGATAGCAATCCAAAATCCGCTTGTAGCACAGTTGCGCTTTGTCGAACTGATTGTTGTCTTCGTAAATCAACCCAAGATTGATCAGCACGCCAATCCCCGTAGGAAACGCTTTGGCTGCCCGCTCGTAAAGGTCCAAACTTTCGATGTCGTTGCCGAGACGATCGTTTTCGAGGGCCAGCCCAAACAAGGCACCGGCGTGGTTTTCGTCGGTTTGAACGGCCCGTTGATACAACGCCAATGCTTCATCCATGCGACCACCAACGGCAGCCACCGTTGCGGCACGTTGGTACATGTAGTCGGCTGTTTGTTCGGCAGGGCCAAAAATGTTGTCGAGGATTGCCAAGCCCTCTTCAATGCGGCCGGCGTAACGATGGGCTTCGGCGATCCCAATGTTGCACTGGTCTTCGTTGTAGCCAGATCTTTGCGCTTGCTGGTAGACACCAATCGCTTCGTCGTAACGCCCGAGTTCAAACAAGCCACGGGCTTGGTAGAACAACGCCATGGCGCTGCCGTCGGCTGCCTGAAGCGTTTGCAACGAATCACTAAATTTACCAAGCAGGAATTGGCAGACACCCATCTTGGTCTTGCCGGCAGGGCTCAGGGTGTCATCCACTTCCATTTCGTTGACCGCATCCCGAAGTTCACCGAAGTGACCATAATTCTCGGCAATGGCGGTTCGAATCGTTCCCACATCCGAGGGGCCAAACGAATTGTTAGAAAGAACCATTTCTTTCAGGTCGAGGACGTCTAGTTCGACTTCGCTCATCGAGACGAATCTCCCGCCGAGTTGGCTAGAAAACGAGGTAGCAGGTGAAAAAAGCCAGCGGTGGGATTTGAACCCACAACCTCCGCATTACGAATGCGATGCTCTGCCAATTGAAGCTACGCTGGCAAGCCGACTCCGTGGAAATGGCAAAAATCGCCGTGCCAAAAAGCCCACTATCGACAAAAAAATACGCGAAATCAGGTCCGATGGTCAAGAGGCAGTGCAAAAGTCGAGGCCCGTTTCGGCCTTGGTGAGCCGGCAGAAATCTCGTGATTCGCCGGTCTCAGGCCGGTTCCGTTGCTTTCCCAGGACAACTTTCCAAAATCCTTTCGAACGAGGGAAATTATGATAACCGTCGCCTTGGATCACTCCAGACCGGATAAACAACGGTTCGGGACACCCCCAATGCTCCTCCAAGGTGATTGAAATGCACCCTAAGTCCTTGGTGTGGAGGTGTTTAAACCCTTCGTTGCTGGCGGTCTCCATCGGCCAGAGGACCCCGCCCGATAGAGCAAATCCTCGTAGAACCAGCCATACGCCTTTCTGCCTTCCGAGCAGGGCGCGGCCGAGTGAACGGCCGGGATCTTCGTACTTGCCGGCTAATTTCCGCCAAAAGTCCTTTAATTTTTGAGCAAGCGGGCCTCTTTAATCGTGATTGTCTTGGCCGGGACATCTCGCATCAGCCCCCGAGCGGCGACCGTTCGTGTCTCGACTTTGCCAATCTGATCGACGACATCCATCCCTTTGACGACCTTGCCGAATACGGTGTAGCCAGCCTGGTTTTGAGCGTTGTTGCGATCGAGGTAGCCATTGTCGGCAACATTGACAAAAAATTGGCTGGTGGCGCTGTTGGGGTCCGATGTGCGTGCCATTGCCACCGTGTATTTCTTGTTGCTGAGTCCGTTGCCAGCTTCGTTGACGACGGGCGGGCGTGTCTCTTTTTCTTTCAAATCCGCGTCCATTCCCCCGCCTTGGATCATGAAGTCGGCGATGACACGGTGAAAAACGGTGTCTTTGTAATGGCCGTCTTTGACGTATTGCAGGAAGTTTGCGACGGTTTTGGGTGCTTTTTCCTGGTTCAACTCGATCACGAAATTTCCCATCGTGGTTTCCAATTCAACCTGCGGGTTTTTCCCCTTCTCACTCTCTTGGCCAATCGCTGAGTTGGGGGCCAGGATGGACTGGGGGGCCAATATCGCGACAACGGCGATCGTTAGCAGGTGGGTACCAAAGACTCGTTTTTGCATCTGAGGTTAAGCTCCGGAGGTGGGGAAACTGGTGGGAGCTCTATTTTCGCGGGTCCGCCTCATAAGGCAAGACGGGACCTTGGGGTTGAAGTCTTGATCGAAGATTGCGCTCGAAAACTCGCCCTCGGGATATTGCCATCAGGAACTCGTGTGCTGACGGGTCCATCCGAAAGCTGACTGGTCCATCCGAAAAGCCGTGCCACCACCAAGACGTTTCGACCCGGATTTTGTTTCGACCCAGATTATGTTTCGACCCAGAGCCCGTCGCTACCCAGATTACGTCGTCGCCTGAAATGCCTCGCCGCCCGAAATATCGCGTTGAGGTGTTGAATTGACGCTCGCTGACTGGCGCGACAAACTAAAACTTCTCCGTTTCGTTTTTCACTTTTGTCGAGCCCCAGATGCAAGCTTGTTTTCGATTCTGCTTACTGCCGACATTCCTGTTTCTGTTGTCCCTTGCGGTCGGCGTTGCGGCGGAGCGGCCGAACCTGATTTTCATCATGGCCGACGATCTGGGTTACGGTGACCTCGGTTGCTATGGTCAACGGGTGATTCAAACGCCTCGATTGGATCAGATGGCGGCTGAAGGAGTGAAGTTCAGTCAGTTTTACGCAGGCAACACGGTGTGCGCCCCGAGCCGAAGTGTGCTGATGACCGGTCAGCATATGGGGCATACCGAGGTGCGAGGCAATGCGCCCAACGGCGAAAATATGTTGGTCCAATCATTGCGTGATGAAGATATCACGGTTGCCGAAGTGCTTCGTACAGCCGGATACACCAATGCGTTGATTGGCAAATGGGGCCTTGGCGAAGTGGACGAACCAGGGTTTCCGTTAAGGCAGGGGTTCGACCAGTTCTTCGGTTATTTGAACCAAGTCCATGCGCACAATTACTACCCTGAATTCGTTTGGTCTGGCGATCAAAAGTTACCACTTCGAAATGTGGTTCAGCAGGCGGAGCGTTCCTACGGCGGATTCACCGGTGGTGCGGCGACCAAAAGAATTGATTACACGCACGATTTATTTGTCGAAGAGGCACGGCAGTTTTTGCGGACACACCGAGACGAGCCTTTTTTTCTGTACTTGCCATTGACGATTCCACATGCCAACAACGAGGGAACTCGGATGACCGGTGACGGAGCTGAGGTTCCCGGTCATGGCATTTACGCCGAGCAGGATTGGCCCAGCCAGGACAAGGGGCAAGCGGCAATGATCACTCGGATGGATAGTGACGTGGGGGCGATTCTGGATTCGCTTCGCGAGCTGGGCATCGCCGAACGTACACTCGTTTTCTTCACGAGTGATAACGGGCCGCATAATGAGGCGGGGCATCAGCTTGCTCGTTTCAATCCGTCGGGACCACTTCGAGGAATCAAGCGAGCGCTTTACGAAGGTGGCATTCGCGTACCTGGGATCGCGTGGTGGCCCGGAACCATTCAAGCTGGATCAACGACCGATCACATCGCGTACTTTGGAGATTGGATGGCGACAGCGGCTGAACTGGCCGGCGCGAATCCGCCGCCGAATACGGACAGCATTAGCTTTGTGCCGACCTTGGTCGGAAAGCCAGATTTGCAGTCCTCCCACGATTTCTTGTATTGGGAGTTCTACGAGCAGGGTAGTCGGCAAGCGGTGAGATTTGGCAATTGGAAAGCAATTCGCCAACCGATGAAAACGGGTGATGTTCAGCTGTACAATTTGGATCGAGATATCGGCGAGCAAGATGATGTCGCCGATCAACACCCAGAAATCGTCTCGCGTGCGATTGGGATGATGGATCAAGCACACGTTCCACATCCCAACTGGAAGGTCCGTCGCCGTCGTTAACGCGATCGGGTTCGACTGTACCACACCGATCTGCCTGCCCCCGATCTGCCTGTCCCCGATCAACCCGACCCCGATCTGCCCGAGCCCGATCAGGACGCATGGTTGTCAAACACAACCGATCACTGGCCACACTCTGGGCAACGGTCTGAACCACGTATCGCGGTTTCTCAACTTCCCGAAACGTTCGGTCTCGGTTGGATTGAGCAACCCAAGCATTGGGCATTAGGTGCTGGCTCTCTGCTACTGGCCCGCTGCTACTGGCTCTCGGATACTGGCTCTCTGCTACTGGCCGAGACCGACTGCGTTTAGGCCCTGTCAACGCGATTACCGCTTTGGCTTGGTGGTCGACTTGGAGGACGACGATTTTGAGCTCGATTTAGAATCGGGTCGGGCGATTCGGGATGGCAGATTTGCTTTGCCGGTGGAACTCGAGCTCTGGTTGCCGGCTTCTCCGAGCAAGACTTGCTGCAGCACCGCCTCAAAGACCGCCCCGTTGGGTGGCGCAATGACTTCGACCGTTTGTTGGCCTCTTGAATCGAGTTCCTTCGCCAGCTTTTCAGCCTCAACGTAGAGGGAATCGGGAGCGGTGATGATCAGCGAATTGCTCGGCTCATGAACGGCGACAGTCATCTTTGGTTCCAAATCACGAACTGCGGATCCACGACCTGCGGCTTGCTGATTGTTGCCCTTGGGGGATCCTTTTTCGTTTCCTTTATCGCTGCGCTCTGCACTGCTGCGGTCCCGCTCGTCGCCGCCTCGCTGCGGCTGCTGTGGTGCACCACGCCCAGCTTGCGGTTGGCCTGGCTGTCCCGGTTGGCCAGTCGCTCCTGCCGTAACACGGCCCGCGAATGCTTCACGCAGTGCGGCAGCGACTTCGCTAGCGCGAGTGTTGACTAATTCAATGACATGAGAAGATCCATAAGTTTCGATGGAGGTGATGCTGCTGTCTTTGTCGACGATTTTCAAATAGTTTTCGATCCGTTCGATATCAATCTCGGTCCCCTGTGCGATCAACCGATTTAGCCGAGTGTCGGCGACTACCGTCATCGTGTCACCGGTCAAGGTCATCGTGCCATCGCGAGAGGTGATTAGCGAACCGAACAAGCTGTCGGTGGAGGAAACGAAGCCGTTGACCAGTGTGCCCGCTTCGGCGACTGCTGATGCGTCACCGCCATCCAGGAGTTCAGCCAGCATACGTAGAGCGTCATCAGCCTTGGTGTATTTCAGGTAGAACGCGATTGGAGGCGAAGGGGTCGAATTGGCGGGGCCTGCGATCGTAATCAGGTGTTCTTCAAAACGATCCAATGCCGATGGGTCATCCGACTGGATCAACAACCCGCGACTGGTGATTTGACAGCGGATCGAGGCTGCGGGACTGTCGGTCTTGGAAGTCAGCCAGCGTTGGTCGCTTGTTTCGGAAGCCCTGAAGGGAGAACTCTTGCGTGGCAGTACCGATTTGGCTGACCGCAAATCGACATCGCTGATGACACGTTCCGTCTCGGTGTCTCGGGCCGGATCTGTCGACCGCAGCAACACGATGGGATTTTTCTCGCGCCAGAATTTGGCAGCGATCTCCAACGCTCTCTCCGCTTCCTTGCCGCGTAATGGCAAGATGCGGAGGTCGTTGGTTTTGTTTTCACGGTCCGCCTTGCCATCAAGCCCCTCAACGATCTTTTTGATCTGGTCAAGTTGTGGACGCTTGGCGCGAACAAATAAACGCATTGAGGCTGGGTCCGCATCGATCTTCGGCGTATCAGAATCAATCTCGTCTGGGTCTGTAAACGAATCGGGCAAGTCCAGCATCTCTTCGAGCAGACTGACCACAAAATAGGGGTCAGCTGACCGCAATTGGATTACTTCGAAGTCGGCTTCGGTAGCTTGCAGCAACTTGACCGTTTCAGAGATCTCTTTTTGTGTCGAGTCGGATGCCAATGCAATCACGCTGCTCGCTGTTTCATCCATCGACAATCGTACATCTCGCCCGGCCAATAAAGTCTGCAGCACGTTGTACACCATCTCGACGTTACCGCCATCGACCAAGTGCGCCTGCAGACGCGTCTCGCCTTCGACTGCCGATGCATCAACCTTGGGGCGGTCGATCGCCTTCACTAGGCCTTCCAGTACTTTGACCTTGTCTTTGACTCCCGTGGCGAAGATGTTTTTGCCCTGCGGATCGGCCGAAAGGCTGACATCGATACCGATCAATTCGTCGGTTGCCAGGCCAAGGTGCGGACGAGCAACCATCAGGATGTCTTCGGCATCGACGTACTGCAATGGAAAACTCTCGACAACGGTTCCATTGTCTAATTTGTCCAATTCAAAAGCATCAAGGATCGACTTCACATTGCGGAGCTTCACTGCCGTGTCGATGATGATCAATTGGTTCGTTCGTGCTAACGTTTCCGGCGCCGTCATCAGGTTCAGCACCGATAGCTCATCAACCGCATCCGTTGCGTCAATCTCGCCGAGACGGAAAATGCATTTGACCACGTCCTGGTCGTTCAACTTGCCCAGTTGATCGGCGGTCACCAACGTGGCGATCGCATCGAGTTGCTGGCGGCTACGGGGATCTGCCAAGTTGATCACCGACAGCAATTTTCCAGAACGAACGAGGGCAAATCCTTGTGGAATCAAGAACAAATTGACGCGATCAATGGCTTCGTCTGGCGTGAACGTGCTTCCATCAGCGTAGGTAAAACTGCCGGTTGGCAAGTCGCTGACGTGAAGCGCCAACTGTGCTTCATCGGCGAGCCAGCGGATTACATCTCGCCACGCAACCCCGTCGAATGCGAACTTCAGCTGTGGCGTATCGTCGACAGCAGCCGGTTTATCGTCGACAGCAGCCGGTTTATCGTCGACAGCAGCTGGGATATCGTCGACAGCAGCTGGGATATCGTCGACAGCAGCTGGGATATCGTCGACAGC
>JARGNK010000051.1:15017-31619 GCA_029213145.1 Rubripirellula sp.
AGCGGGCGTGCCAACTTCTACCTCAGTCGGCTTTTCACTGGCTTCTACCGCGGTTGGCACGTCGCTGGGTGATTCCGGTTGTTGCGCATTTGCCGATTGCCTGGCTGGGTTGAGCGAAAAAGCAAGGGTAAGCAGAGCTGCGATACCAAGCTTTGAGGCATTTTTCATTGTTGATGTACCAACGGCGTTTGTGACCACGGCGGAGGCCGTAACCAGGGTATAGAGGCAATGGGAGACGCTTCGACAGGAAGGCGGGGGATTACAAGACGTATCGTGCCTGCAGAAATGAGTCTCTCACCATTCTGGTTAGGGTAGTCAAAAGTTGGAAAATGTCAATTTTAGATCGCCGGTCGCGGGTGTCTAAAACGCTTCTTTTGACTTGATTCCGCTACGCTGGTTGTTTAGCAAATCGATGTAGTTTTGCTGCTGTTCCTCTTGGAAAATGTTGTTTTGACGATACAGATTGTTGCGAAGACTCTGTTTTCCTGCTTGTGCGGCAGGCTCCATCGTTTGTTGCACAATTTCTTGTTCCTGGGGTGTCTTTACTTGTTCAGGGACGAGTTTTGCCTCCTGTAACGAAGTGTATCCCCGGAAAAAAGCGTATTGGTCGTCCTGGCCAGCCGCGATCACGGTGCAGTTGCCGCGAATGTCGTCGGCAATCATCAAGCCACGCAAATCGGTGTCGCCTGACACAAAGTCATCGTTTGCAGATCCGATCACTTTGATATGGACGTCACGAACGAATGAATCGTCCGCTTCATCTTTGACGCTGACACGCACACGTCCAGAATCTGAGTCCTGTTGAACCAGAAGCGAAAGTGGCGACACCAGGACCAAGCCCGAGGCGTACAGATTGTCGCCGCGGCAAACGATCAGGTATGCCCCCTGCTCTTGCAGTGGCAGTTCCAAGCGATGCTCGCGGTCGCGAAAATCATTGCCGTTACCGAGTGAGACGGTTTGTTCATGATACGGTTTAATGCCGGCCAAGTTGATTGCCGTGATGCGGTCCAAATTGCGTTGCATTAATCCGAATTTCAGCAGATCGATCCGATAGACCTTAATGGCTGCTTGGCGGACATTCCGAAAAGAAAGCTCGATCTGCTTTGGTTCATCTGGGCGGATCGTGGTGACTTCCTCAAGCGAGATATCTTTGCGTTTAAAAAAGAGGATCGCTTCGGCTGCGTCCGCAAATCGTTCTTTGACCTTGGTGTATTCAGCGATCGCCTGGGTTGCCTGACCGAGACTGTGGTAAATCTGTCCCATGATATAAGTCGCTTCCCAGCGATTATCTGCGACTCGAGTACCTCCGGTCGCTGGGACCTTGAACCGCGCTTCTGCGACTTGACGGCACATGGCCAAGGCCTCGTCTGGGTTTCCCAGTTCGAAGTGGCTATAGCCGGTGATGTACCAGTAAGAATCGATTAGCCGGCTATCGGGATAGCGATCTGCGTATTGGTTACAGCGTTCGATCGCGGTGTCGAATTGCTCCAGGTCAATCAGTGCGGTGGCTAATGCGAAACTTGCCTGGTCTGCTGCAGGGTCTTCCGGCCAGGCGGTCACAAAATGATCGAGCATCTGAATGGCGGAATCGATCATGTGCACACGGGTCAGGCCGGCTGCTTTAAGTTTTGCATCCCCGTTCACGGTCGGGGCGCGACGGTAAGTTTCCTGCGCGACGGCATAGGTCGCCGTTGCGACATAAGATTCGCGTGGGTAGTCACGCAGTAAGCCTTCCATGATTTCGACACTGCGTGCGAATTCGTTTCGCGCGTTCAAGAAACCAGCGACCTGGTTTTCTCGCTCAAAGCTCCCCTCGACGGTTGCCCGGTAAACGAGATAGCTCCGCTCATATTCGGCTAGCTCACGATAGGAGCGGGCGACACGCAAAATGTCTTCAAAACGAACTTCAATGTCGGGGAACTTCTCTTTTAATTCCTCGAAATACTTGACCGTGTCGCCGTGTTTTTGCAACGCAAGCGACGCGGTGAAAAGCCACTCCACGACATTCTTGTGCTCGTCTCGGTCAAGTAGCCAATTCGCGTAAAGATCGCTGAGGTATTTGTGAGCATTACCGTAATCCGCCTTCTCGAAATATCGCTGCCCGAAATGGTAAAGCTCGTCTGGGGTCAGTCGGTATTCGTCTGTGGTCGCTGCGTTCGCGTTCAGAATCTCAAGTTCCTTGATCTTTGAAACAGCGAATAGCGATGGGTCGTAGAAACTGCGGACAATCGATTGGGGAGCGCGGTAAATGCCCGACGTGTAGCCAACAAGCGAGTAATGAATGTCGCCCGGATGACGACGATTGCCGATGAAAAATGTAATCCGCCCTGGCTCGATTTCGTAACGCTCAAAGGCTCCGTTGACGGAACCATCGAGAACCGTGCAGCCGGCGGGGATCGGTTCAGTCAGCACCAAGTAGTCGTAGCGTTCGTCATTGCGCCCGGTGACTCGTTGTCGTCGGGGTGATACGGTGACCTCCGTTCGTTGCCCGGTTGGCAGTTGGGTGAGCGGGTTGGTGAACCATTTGTAGTTTCCATCGACGACTCCAAAGCCACGCGGAATCGTCTTGCCATCCATCATCCTTTGCGCCGGTTCAAACCGTCGCGAGACAGTCCACAAATTGGTGGAGCTTTTGATTTTTTCGGCAGCGACGGATCCCGTCAGAACGGCAGAGTAACTGAAGGTCGCGCGACCCTCCAATTGGATTTCAATTCGTTGAGGACTGTCCGTTTGCAACCACTCGGTGGGAACAGGCCATCGCTGGCTGCCGTCGGTTGCAGGGTCAATCGTTAGCTCTTTCCATGGGTGACCGTTGACCGAAATCCTCAGACGGTATTTTTCAGATTTTTGCTGGGAACGGGTCAACCATTTCGCAACTGCTGCAATCGCTGGTCCATTCGCTTTTTCAACGGCCCAGCGCGATCCGACTCTCGCACTCAGCAGCGATTTCGCCAGTGTCGAAATCTGGGTGTCATCAGGCGTGATCGACTGAAGCAACAAGAGATACAACGCCTGCAGTTCGCTCCGGTTGCGCATCCACGGTACCGCAGTGCGATCGTTGAACGTCGATTTCTCCACATCTGGAATTTTGATCAACGGGATCAGTTCACGCGCCATCTCGGGACGTTTTAGTTGATCCAGTGATAAAGCGAGGTGGATCAACCCGGAGGCATTCAGACGATTGCGCTCTCGATAAAGTCGATTAGCGACCGAGAAATCACCCGAGCCCGCCAAGGTGAGTGAATGCAGCAGGATCGTTTGTAACGCTAGGTCAGTTTGGGATGCGGAAGCTAACGAAGATTGCAGCATCGCCTTGCCCTTTGCGAATGAATCTTGCGGCACGACAAATCCAGCGCGTTTGGCCTCACTGAGCGACCACATCACACGGGCCGATAAATAGGGGTCCGAGGTTTTGGTTTCGGTCAATCCATTCCAGGCCCAGCCACCTTCTTGATTCTGAGACGACAATAATTGCGCGACAGCGGAAGTAATCCGCCGTCCGATCGCACCGGTTTGGGGCGTGTCGTTTTGACGTGCATTGCCGATCATGTTTAGTACAGCAATACCACCAATCACATCAGAAGCACTTCTTTCGGTGGGGCTGGAGGCGGGTAAGCCGCAACGCATCAACGGAAAGTATCCACCGAGGACACTCTCGATCAAACTGTGATTGATGTCGGCCCCGATCAGCACTTGCAACGATGTTTCAGTTACCGGTATTTCTGAATCAAATCCAATCAATGCTACGGTGCTTTGGGTTGATGACCCGCTGACTGATTCATAAACCGGAAAACCATATGGGCGAATGTCAACCATGCGTTTGGATTGATCAGTCGGCATCTCTGGGCTAGAAACCTGCAGCTCAAAAGTCGCCTGCTTGGCTTCTTCGATCGAGATCTCAAAGTTAATGTTGGTGATGCCGGGGCCTTGAGTCTCAAACGTCTTTCGCTGCTCCGTTGATTTGTCAGCGGCAGACATCTTCAGTACAGCTTCGATCGTTCGTGGCCCTTCCAGTAAATGGTGGATTTCAACCGGCACGTTGATCTTGTCACCTACCGTTAACGCTAGCGGTAATTTCATCTCACCAAACAATTCTTTCTTCGTGATCACTTTTGCCGTCGTTTCTCCAGCCAGCGTATCGGTGGTGACACCTTTGGCTCGCAATGTCCAGGCGGTCGACCGGTCCGGCATGGTGATCGTCATTTGTGCCTTTCCTGATTCGTCAATGAACAAGGTTGGATCCCAGAATGCAGTTTCGCTGCGGGCCAGCGATGGCATCAGTTGCATTCCTTCCTCTTGTTGCAACCGATTGATCACACTCGTGTCGTTTGCATTGAACGTTAGAAAGCGGCCGTTCGCGGTGAGGCCATTTAGTAATGGACTTTCGTTTCGCGATTGTTTCTGATTGCGACCGAAATTAGCAGAAGGGCCTCTTGCATTACTCCGCTGTAAGGCACTTCTACCAAGCTGGGACTGAATTGTTTGAGTCACTCGCTGTACGTCATTTTGGGCACCTCGGATCACAATGGTGCCAGCCTCCGCAGTTTGTGAAAACTCTTCGCCCAGTAATCCTTCGCCACCCAGAAGTGCTCTTTGAGGGGCGTTCATCTGGTAACCAAACGCGATCGAGTTTCCAGCACTTTGTTGAGCGATTTCCGCGGAGGTGTCCCCCAGTTGGGCGATGGTTCCATCCATGTCGTTATCCATGTCGTCGGCGAACAAATCGATCTCTTGGGGCATCTGGTTCGCTTGTTCGCGTGAATCACCTTCTCGCAGTCCACGCCAGGCAAGATTCTCTTGCTGCTGGGTTTCGCGGCGGTTGGCTTCCTCTCGCAAGGTTGTGTTGACTCGCTGGGTTTGAGGCTTGTACTGGAACGTGCAGCTGGTCACTTGGCGGACGTACCGTTGTCGGCGGCCTGCATGAAAGAATTGATCGGCGGGAGATTGGCGGTCGCTGAAATTCGAGAGCAAGTTCGCTTCTACCAGTGCCAATGACAGTTCGGCTGCGATAGGGTTCCCTTGAGGGTCACTCGTCTCGATCTCGATGAGAAGATCCTCGCCGGGACGAACTTCCTTACGCTGCGGGCGAATCGCGACGCGGAGTTGCCGAGCAACTTGGAGTTCAGTTTCCGCCACGTGGAATTGGTTGCGTTGCATGACAGCAACGGAAACGAATACGTTTGGCGCGAAGTCCGCATTCATTTTCCATTGCATGGGATTTTTTCCGCGTCGCAGGTCGACCAATTCGTAGCGAAGGACTTTCGCGCCCTCGAAGGTGATCAGTGCTAACGCCGGATCCTCTCGCCAATGCAGGTTGATGTCAGCTTGATCGCCAACCTCGTAAGTCAGTTGGTCGGCTAGGATTCGCAGACGTGTCTCGTCTTGTTCACCAGAAATGCGAATGGAATGCTGTCCGCTGACTTGATTGCCAAATTGATCGGTGGCAGTGCCGCGGATGAGATAGACACCTCCCTCATCAAGGGTCAACGCTTGCCTGGCTTCGCCCAGTTGGGCGTTACTGGTGAGTTGATGTGTTGCGACCAATTTTTCGCCGGCTTGTCCGGCCGTCGAGATTCGTCGGAAAACCTCCACTTCCAGATCGGTCGCGACTGGTTCACCGGCTGGGTCTGTCAGTTTAAAAATCGTTTCGAAGGTTTCGCCATTGATAAATACATCACGCAGCGACGACGCCGAAATCTCAAAACCACGAGTTGCCAAATAGACGGTGTGAGCGGCGGCCAAACCCCGTTCGCGATAATCAACTCGCAGTAATAGTGGTTGTGATTCGCTAAATCGCTGAGTCTCAAATTCGAACGCGATTTTACCCTGAGCGTCTGTTGTTCCTGATCGAACTTCTGCTTCTGGACCGAAACGATACTCAACGGTTTGATTTGCCAGAGGCGTGCCGTAGTAGTAATTCAGCGAGATAGTGCCTTTGACTGATTCACCCCGGTAATAAACTTGTTTCTCAGTTTCGACTGCGATCTCCACCGGTTCCAGTCGATATTCCAACACCTCGAATGTGGTTTCAAACGAAAGTTCACCAATGGAATCATTTACTCCCGTTTTTTGGCGATGCAATTGAACACGGTATTCGCCTTGTGCTGCTGATTGTGGCAGCAGCAGATTGCTCTGAATGGTACCGTAGTCGTTTGTCGTTACCGCTTCGCTGTGCAATTGACGGCCGCGTGAATCGTAAACATCAAGCGTAAGCGTTTCGTTGGGCTTGAATGTAAACCGATCCTCGCTGACCCAACGCACGATCCCTTTCAGGTTGACCAGTTGGCCCGGTCGGTAGGCGGGGCGATCGGTATAGAGATAACCTCGAGGGGACAGTCCTACGGCAAAGTCCAGTCCGTTGAGGTTGCTGACGGTGGAGGCGATGTGCCCCTCACGGATTGCAAAGATTCGCAAATCCTTGATCGACTTGAGTTCCTCGAAACCTTTTTGCAATGTTCCGTCGTTGGTGGTCGTTGCGTCTGAAAAAACTTTCGATCCATCGCTAATGAGGATGCTGACATCCCCGGCGGGCTGACCTGTCAGCATGTCTTGAACGAAAAGGAACAGTTCGTTGCGTGATGATTTAACGATCATGTCCAGATCGCTAACCACCACCATCGTGGTGGCTTCGAGTTCATCGCTGTTGACGGTTACGGCTGTGACACCTGGGCCGTCGAATGCAGGGATTTCGATGTCACCGGTGATTTGTTTGAAATCTTGATAGCCTTCGATGGTGTGTTCAAATTGTTGATCGGGATCGATCAACGCTATGTCAAGAGATTCAATCCCACTAGCCAAGTGCATCTTGCGAAAATAGTCTGCCATGTCGATCTGGTAGGTGCGGACCGTGACGTTTTGTAGATTGCGCGAGGTCAGTCGAATGCGCGGCGTTTCATCGGTTCGGAATTTGCGTTCGGTGACCAGTTGTAATTGTGGAGAGGTCAAGCGTGTAATACGTTGTTGAGCTTCACCGGCGTATTGGCCTTGGACTTTTTTGTATGACTCCAGGGCCTCAGCTAGTCGCTCCAGCCGATTTTCGAGAGTGATTCCGATCATCAGCGATGCGCGAGATGCTTGGTTCCCTTGCGGATATTTACTGACCACACGCCGCCAATCTGAGATTGCTTCCTCGAAGAGCGTCTTGCAGCGGTTGTTCAATTGGACCGATTGTGGCGATTCGCCTCGCCGCTTGGCTGCTTCAATCCGTTGTTGGTGTGAATCGGCTGCAGCGGCCGATTTCATTTCGCCAAACCGCAGCAGGATTGCTGGTGCGCGGCTGTCCAGTGGGTATTTGTTTAGAAACGTTTGCCACAGCGTCCGTGCTTGGTCATAGTTTTTTTCGGCTCGGGCCGCCTCGGCACGTGCGAACTCGGTGTCAACGATTCGCTTTTGTACGATGGGCCATTGGGGATCGGTTGGGTGTCGATCCAGAAATTCCGCCCAAGCTTCAATGGCTTGATCAAACTTTCCCTGACGCAGGTACTCTTGCCCTAGCATTTGTCTCGCGTTCGCGATTTGGGTTGCTTGCTCGTAGGCGGGGTTTTCAATCATGGCTCGCAGTCGTTCGACCGCTTGTTGATGCCGCGCATGGTTGGCAAAGCCCTGTGCGATTTCTAACTCAGCTACCGCCGCAAGCGAATGGTCCGGGTACTTTTTTAGAAAGCGTTCTGCGAGGGTTACCGCCAACTCGAGATCGCCAACCGTTGGCGGTTGCGGAAGCCCGTAGGTATGCGATAACCGGTATTCGGCCTTCGCTAGCAGAGCTCGAACCTCGGCTGGTGGATCGGGATGCTCGTCCCAATGTTCGATGAAATCTTGCCAAGTGCGACGCGTCTGCGTTGGGAGTGATGCAGCCAATTGCGCGAGGCCCAATTGGTATCTCACTTCCGCCAACATTACATCCGAAGCTGGGGTTTCCGAGATCGGATCGGTTTCCCCATGCTGTTGGAGAAACCATTGATAGGATGCGATCGCGTTGTCGTTCTGTTGGAGCTCCTGTTGGCAACGCGCGATTCGAAATTCGATTTGTTGACGCAGCCCAACCGTGGGTCCCAGTTTGACCGCCTCGGTGTAGTACGTCAGCGCTTGCTGATAATCAGGCTTTTTCGCTTGGGACGGATCCTCTGCGGGGATTCCTTCAAAGTAACGGTCGGCGAACTCCAAGTAGATTTGCGCGAGGTCGTCTTTGCGACCTCGCGAGAGCAGACGCTCCGCTTCCAAGCCATAGATTTCACCAGCCTCGGTGTACTGACGGCGGAGCACATGAATGTGGGCTTTGGCAAATCTCGCTCGGCTCGCCCAATCACCATCAGGAAATTGCTCCACCAATTTGTCCAGTGTCGTGAGGGCCGTGTCGTACTGTTTGGCCTCCGTCAACGCGACACCCTGAAGATACATCAAGTAATCGCGCGCTTTGGTGTCCTGCTTGCCTAGTTCCGATTCGATTTGCTTGACCGCATTGGCGTAGTCGCGTGATTGCATCGCGTCATGGATCACCCGAGGAATTAGCGGCAGCGAGGTGATCGAGCTTTGCTTGTCAGAATCAGCGCTGTTGACCTCCGCCGTTTGGCTGGCAGCCGAGTGCCAAGTCATGGCTGCGAGCAGCAACACAACGAGTGAACGTGGAAACGACATAGAATTCACCTTGCGTAGATCGGGGATCTAAAGGAGCAGTAGATCAACACTCTAGTGTGACGTATGAATGCCAGGGTAGCACGGCGATCGTCACGCGAATTCTCAGAAGATTGTCAGATTGACAAAGGTTTTACGGTGCAGACTGACGGATCGCTCGGCTGTTGAAGCGTGCGAGCCCGTGGCAAATACAAGGCAGTTCACTACGCTGGCCCCAGAGAATAGCGGCCCGAGAAAACACTGGACCCATTGAATAAACGCTGCCCCATTGAATCACAGCCCTGGGGAGACTGGCCAAGGGAATTACGGAGTCCGGTCAGTTCAGGATTTGGCCGGTGCGGCTACCTTTGACTTTGGCGACATCACGTGGTGTGCCTTCCGCCACCACCTGTCCCCCTTCGTCAGCCGCACCGGGCCCGAGATCGATCAGATGATCAGCAGCCTGAATTAACAAGGCATTGTGTTCGATGACAATCAAGGCATGGCCATCGGCGAGCAAAGCGTCAAAACAGTCCACCAGTCGTACGATATCGGCGAAGTGAAGGCCGGTGGTCGGTTCATCCATGATGAAGAGCGTCCGCCGCCGGGAAGCTGAGGCGAGAAAGGCTGCCAGTTTCAAACGTTGTCCTTCGCCACTGGAAAGTGTGGTTGCCGCTTGTCCCAGGTGGATGTATTCCAAGCCCACATCAATCATTGCTTTCAGCCGAGTCTGGACCTTCTCGTGACCGCGAAAGAAACTGTGAGCTTGCTTGACGGTCATCGCTAACACATCGGCAATCGAGCGATCTCGGTAATGCACCTGCAGGATATCGTCGCGATATCGGGTGCCCCGGCATTCAGGGCATTGCATGGAAACATCGGCCATGAATTGCATGTCGATTTCCAATACGCCCGCACCTTCGCATTGTGGGCACTGTCCTTTGGCACTGTTGTAGCTGAAATGGCCTGGTCCGAAATTTCGTGTTTTTGCCTCTACCGTCGCAGCGAAGACTTTTCGAATTGGATCAAAAGCTTTGGCGTAGGTGACCGGCGCACTACGAGGGCTGCGGCTGATTGGTGATTGATCGATTAACAGGCAGTCGTCGATCTGGCTAAGTCCCGTGATGGAGCGATAGGGTAATGGCTTGGCTGCCTCTTGATGCTTGCGTTGACGAATCGCGCCGTAGAGCGTGTCCTGCACGAGCGAGCTTTTGCCGCTTCCAGAGATACCGGTCACCAAGCAGAGTACACCGAGTGGAAAGTCGACATCAATTTCTTGCAAATTATTTCCGCTCGCACCTCGCAGGGAGATGACACCGCGATGGTTCCGCGGTTCACGATCACGAAGAGTCCAGCCTCGCTTGCCGGTCAGAAATTGCCCGGTCAAGCTGTTCTTGTCTCGATACAGTTTCTTGGGTGAGCCTTCAAAGACGATCTCACCGCCAGCGGTGCCGGCGGCGGGGCCAACCTCGATTACATGATCGGCTAGCCGAATCATTGTTTCATCGTGCTCGACGACCACTACGGTGTTCCCACGATCACGCAATCCAAGGATCGCGTGCGACAATCGTTCGACGTCCACCGGGTGCAAGCCCGCGGTTGGTTCATCCAAGACATACAACATATTGACGAGACTGCTGCCGAGCGCGGAAGTCAGGGCGACGCGTTGGGTTTCACCACCCGAGAGGGTTCGCAAGGTTCGGTCAAGCTGTAAGTAGCCGAGTCCGACATCTCGCAGGTAGCCCAACCGGTCGCGGATCTGGGAAATCGGCTCCGCAGCAATTTCAGCTTCACGGCTCGGCAACTCTAAATCGTTAAACAGATCGGATAGCTCACTGGCTTTCATCGCCAGGACATCAGCTATGCTGTGCTTGCCAATCCGATAAGCCAAGGCTTCTGGCTTGAGCCGTTTTCCATGACAGGTTGGGCAGGGGCGGTAACTCCGGTAGCGGGCGGCAAAGATCCGCACGTGCATCTTGTACTTTTTGCGTTCCAGCCACGCGAAGAATCCATTCAGCCCACCAAAGTGATGTTCGGGCGATCCTTCCCGAATTAAACGAAGATGTTTCTTCTTCAGTTTTTTAAATGGCAGGTCAGTTGGGAGGTCGTAATCCTCCGCCAACGCGATTAGTTCTTGCAGTTCATGCTCATAGGCGGGGGTTCGCCAGGGAGCGATCGCGCCTTCTTCGAGTGAGAGAGTTGGGTCGGGAACCACCAAATCCATGTCGAAGTCAACAACATCCCCAAAACCCTCGCACGTCGGACATGCGCCTAGGGGGTTATTGAAGTTGAACAATCGCGGTGCCGGGTCGGGGTAATCGAGATCGCAGGCATCGCAGCGGCGATCGCGGCTGATGATTTTTTGCTGCCACGGTCGTTCGTCAATCGTGACGACCCGAGGCTTGGTTTCAGCCTCCGTTTCCATCGCTGGAGCTGAGGTCAGCACGACAGCCCGTCCGTGTCCTTCACCCATCGCTGTTTCTAACGATTCCGTCAATCGCGTTAGTTCAGCGTCGCCGGTTACACGATCGACGATGACGACGCATTCAATTCCTGTGCGTCCGACCGTCTTGGCGAGCGACGAACGATCAGCATCGGAGAGATGGAACGTTTTCTCACCAGCCACCAGTCGCAAGTAACCTTCTTGTTGCAGCCCCAGCAAGATTTCGCTGGCAGATTTCCGGTCTGGCAGCCACACCGGAAACCCGATCATCGAACGACTCTTGGCGGGGAGTTGCTGTAACTCCTCAGCCACCGTTGCGGGGTCGTCGCTGCGAACGGGATTGCCGCAGCCGTGACAAATGAGTTGACCTGATTTTGCGAACAGCAATCGCAAGTGATCCGCAATTTCGGTGGTCGTGCCGACAGTGCTACGGTTGGTTTTTGATCCGCCGGCTCGCGTCACCGCGATCGCAGGGGGGATACCCGCGATTTGGTCACAGTCTGGTTTGTCCAGCCGTTGCAGGAATTGTCGCGTGTAAGCCGAGAAACTTTCGATGTAGCTTCGCTGGCCTTCCGCATACAGCGTATCGAGCGCCAGTGAAGTTTTACCGCTGCCGGATAAGCCGCAGATTGCAACGAGCTGCCCGCGTGGAATATCAACATCCACGTCTTTCAGATTGTGAACGCGGCAACCGCGAACAGAGATTACTTCGCGGCTCAATGCCGAGTTCCTTTCGGCGGTATCACGCCAGATCCAATGCTCCACCTTCACTCAGACGTTCAGAACCAAACGTTCTCAAGTCTTGATGGCCGAGTCCGTGAGCGATTGACAGCCACAATCGGTTGTGGGCCACATTTTTAAAATCAAGCGCCCGATTCGTCTTGAAACCAGCACCGCCACCGATCAACAGAAACGGAATATCATCGAGTGTGTGTGAATTGCCTTTGCCAAGTTCGTTGACCCACACAATTTGAGTGTGGTCCAGCATACTCCCGCCACCGAGGCTCGGTTCCGGCGTTTCGTCGAGTTGTTTGACCAAAGCCGCAAGTTGGGCAGCGAACCACTCGTTGATCCGTTTTAATTTATTTTGCGCGGTCGCATTTTTGTCCGGTTCATGGGAGAGCGAGTGATGCCCTTCTTCGATATCGAGCCATCGCATTCTGGCTTGGCCGACACTTCGCATGTATTGCAAGGTGGCAACCCGACACATATCGTTGGCGAGCGCGTTGACGAGTAAGTCAATCTGCATCCGGGAAATTTCAGGTGTGTTGTCATTGACCAATTCAATTTCTGGGTCAATGTCTGGTTCAGGATGGGTCCGCTCCGATTGCTGTTGAGCAACTGCGATGTCTTGTTCCAGCTTGCGGACATGCTCTAGGTGTCGATCGAGCAACGCTTTGTCTTCGGGGCTGAGGCGTGTCGATACGTGGCGCAGGTCATCGCGAACATGGTCCAACACGCTGGCGACGCTTTTGCGATCGGTCGTGCCGCCATACAGTTTGCGAAACATCTGCGCTGGATCGTCAATCGGGGCCAACGGCTTGTCGTCGCCGGCGTAACACATGCGAGTCCACGGATCCGCGCGGTTGGGGACAGCGACCCCAAACTCCAAGGAGCCGAATCGCGTCCGCGAAGTTGCTTGGCTTTGGAAAAAATTACGCATCTCCTGGTCGATTGAGATTCCGCTGGCCCAACCAGCGGGGTTGTCTGAACCACCTTGAATGTTTCCGGGGTTCAGTTTTCGACCCGTTAGCAAACACGACATACCACGCATGTGGCCATCGCCATCTCCTCGAACTTTGTTATCGACCCCTTTCAGCATCAACAGCTGGTCGCGATAGGGTTCCAACGCGGCAAGCATCGATTTGAGCTGTAGTTCATTCTGCTGCCCGAGTTGATCCTCGTTCTGCAAATTACTTTGGTTATCAAATTGATCGGGCCAAAATTGATCGGGTAAAGTTCCGTTCGGCGAGAACATGATCACCAGCCGTTTGCGAGCAGACGCCTGGGGTGCTTGAGCTGTCAGACTGCTCAAGCCACTGACAAATGGCAGAGTCGCGACCGATCCGATACCCAGGTCTCGCAAGAACTGCCGGCGATGCGTTGTGCGGAAGCGTTTGGATTCAGGCATGGTTCGGCTTGGTGGGGGGAGGTGGCCGGTTAACGACACAATGAGGGGCGGCAGCACGACCGATCGATGCGGCGATGTTGATCAGCATCCTCACTACTTTGCCCGCTTGTCAATCTTCGCTCTCGCTGTTGAACGCCGCCACCACCGCGATTTCAACCATCAGGTTTTGGATGTTAAATTGGTCGTTGGCGAACGATTCGACGAGTCGATTGAGCGTTTCCTCGCCGTAAGCATCAGGGTCTTGCTTGACGAGGTGATGGAACAGTTGCTTCACAAATGCTCCTTGAGCATCTTCGCTGGCAATCGCGAATTTAGCAAGATCGACTGCATTTTTGAACTCAATCGGCTCGCCGTTCGCGGTCACGTACTGTGCCTTCGTACTGATTTGTTTTGCTCCGTCGGAAGTTCGGAATCGTCCGACGGGGTCGTAGCTTTCGAGCGTAAATCCCAGCGGGTTGATGATCGAGTGGCACGACATGCAGCTGGTTGCCTGGGTTAACGACGTGACTTTCTCACGCATGGTCAAATTCTCGGGGAATTCATCGTCGTTAAAGGCGACTGCTTCTGGGGGTGGTTTTAATCCACGGCCGATAATATTGCGGGTCAAAAAGACACCGCGATGCACTGGCGACGTGTTGTTGTGGTAAGAAAACGCACTGAGGAGATAGGGGTGAGTCAATACGCCGGAGCGATTCTGATCGGATAGCCCGAATCGACGATATTCATCGCCAAGTTGGGACCGATAAGTTTGAGATTGGGAAGTTTGGGATTGGGAGACTTGATCACGCGGGGCGTAAACGGCTTGTAAGCGATCATTTAACAGTAAGTAGTCAGCTTGCAGCAAATCTCGGTAATCAGATTTCTCACTCCAAACCACTTGATCGATGAAACGCAGCAACGAAGTCCGCAGGTCTGCGATGACTGCAGCATCAAACTCCGGGAATAAATCGCGATCTTTACTGAGATCACGGTCTTCGATTTCTAGCCAGTGACCAAAGAAGCCTGCGAGTTTCGCTCGTGCACGTGAATCATCAAGCATTCGCTTGGCCTGTCGCCGGATGTCATCGCGTGAGTTCAGCGAATTGTTCTCGGCCGCGGTGGTGAGGTCATCATCGGGAATCGAATCCCACACGGTCAGCGCGAGTCGTGCAGATTTTTCATAAGCGTGATACGATTCGTCCATCGGGAGTTGGGTGTACAGAAAGCTCGGTGACTTGAGAATCATCAAGAGCACACGAAGCAGACGACGGTCGAGATGATCGGCCGGGTCGGCAAGCATTTCCGAAATGCGCTCCGCTTCATTGTTTGTCACTGGTCGCCGAAAAGCGCGAGCCGCGAATTGCTTGGCAAACTGCTCCATGCGATGTTGCCGCTCGGGCGTGTCGCTTTCAATTTTGGCCAAGCTTGGCAGGCGATCGATTACTTCTCCAGCCGCAGCTACCGCATAGTCACTGGTTGCGACGTGCCATTGATTCGAAACGGAGCTGCCTCGTTCGTACCCCAGGCTTCGGTCATCGGGTGGGAAAGGAGTGTCGGAGACGAATATCCGCTTGGCCGGGGCCGTCGACAGATCATCCTGATTCAGTACTCGCCAAACCCCTCCGGGCCGTTTCGATTCGAGACGAATAGATGCCGAATCGTCTTGGTACTTGAAGAATTCGAGCCGCAGTGGGTAGCGACGACCACCAATGAGAAAAAGGCGAGCCGTTTCTGTTCGCATCTTTCCACTGCCGACCCAGGCATCAATTAACGCAGTATTTCCCGCCACCGAACTGTCGTCACGCAGGCGGCGGCGGATTTGTACCGCACCGTGGTTCAGATATAACCTCGCACCATTTTGGGTGCGGATTCGGAATTCGTGATAACCACTGTCTTGAACAGCGACCGATCCTTCCCAGATGATGGCAAATTGGTCAGCGCTGATCTCCGCGATCGGGCTGCCCGGTCCAAAATCAAAATCGATGCGGCGGTCGATTCGCTCAAGCTTCAACCGATCCGCCTTGCTCATCCCACGCGATTGAAAGTAGGCCCCACGCAAGCCTGGTTCATAGAGCATGGACGCGGCGGAGTGTCTTGGTGCACCGGTCGTTTCGCGATATCCGGCGGGCGGTTGAGATTCGTATTGTGGTAATGGGGTAAAGGAGGCGATCAGATCAGCGACCAGATTGCGATGTTGATTCACGGTTAATCGCGTTAGTTCAATGCGCGGTATCGGAGCGAGGCCTTTGCGTCGCCGAGCGGCCAACGAATAAAACTCGTGATAGAGATAGTAAGCGACCTGCTTGGCTTGGCTGCCAACGCATTGGGACGGATCGTCCTCAGGCATTGTCGTTTCAATCACGCGTGCCAATTCGGGGATCTTGCCGTTGCCCAGTAGTGGTTGGTCGTATTCCGATTCAGTCCCCTGCCCATCCGGCCCGTGGCAACTAGCGCATTGCTCGCGGAAAATCGTACCGCCTGCGTCGAAAACGGCCTGATCGATTGGTTCCGCACCAAACGCAGTGGCGAGGGTGACCAAAAAGCTGGCGGTAAGGAGATATGTGCGTTGCATATCTTTAGTTTAGAGTCGGCGTAAAGTGGAAGCCAAGATCCGTCGATCTCCGCCAAGAAACGTGGCAGAACCGTGGCCGTCGCAGTTTATAGAAGTTTGCTCACCTTCCCGGTCATGACAGCGAATCAATCACCGGGGCCTTAACACCATGGCGAATTAAATGCCCGAGATGGATTCCGTTTCAGGTTTTCCGCTGATGTGGTCACTGGTTTGAGGTTGTGAAAAACTTAGTTGCCGAAGGGGGTGACCTATGGTGCGTAAAACGGATAGTACGGCGTGATCGGATAGCCGAAGGATCCGCCAAATGAGGGTGTCATCGGTGTGCGGTATCCGTATGCGGGCGTTCGATATCCGTAGTTCGGTGTCCGGTAGCGATAGGTAGGCGTTCGATAGCCGTAGTTCGGCGTGCGGTAGCGATAGGTAGGCGTGCGGTAGCTATAGGTAGGCGTGCGGTAGCTGTAAGTGGGGGGCCGGTAACTATAGGTCGGGGTCCGATAACTATAGCTGGGCGTTCGGTAGCTGTAGCTGGGCGTTCGGTAGGTGCCACCCGCTTGGGCTTCGGCCCGCGATGAATCGCCGACCGTCAGCATGGCGAAAACCAGTACTGGAATGATCGTGAATGTGATTTTGCGGTACATCGTTTTGTCCTCTCAAGCAGACCGGAGTCGACCAGGCCAACCGATCATCGGTCGGGCCAGCCTTTGTTTTAGCCTAATCTTCAGTCAGGATGGTGAGCAGAGATCGGATTGAGGGGAAAAACGCTTTTGGTGTACGGATTGCGGAATCTGGGTGGGCATCGCAGTGGTGTCTTCCCCGCGTAGCGAGTCCCCGATTGCCCGCGTAGCGAGTCCCCGATTAGCTGTGTGA
>JARGNK010000051.1:31719-42124 GCA_029213145.1 Rubripirellula sp.
CCCGCGTAGCGAGTCCCCGATTGCCCGCGTAGCGAGTCCCCGATTAGCTGTGTGATGGTTGGTTTGCGATGATCAAATTGCCGCCGAGGTCAGCCAACGTGAGAGCTTTCGCTGGTGAGTTGGCCATCGACCTCGTTGCTCACGATGACGCCATAGTTAATGGCGCCTAGCCAGCCGCTCATGATGATGCCGACGCTGCCAGCGTGGTACATGCCGCCGACTTGTTGGGGCAGAGCCCGACTGACGGCAAGGCCCTCGAACTTGGTGCCAAAGCTGGCTCCCATTTCGTGCTGGGTGTAGTGATTGAATGTCATTGGGGTGGCTGCTTCGGCGAGATCGATTTTGTCTCGAACGCCGGGAAGATAGTTGTCTAGCGCATCGATTGTGGTTTCAACTAGATCTGCTTTACTCGCTTTGTAATCTTCTTCACTCAGATCAGCCCAGTCCGACCAGTTCGCGTTCGTGCTACTGACGATTGCGTAGCGTTCTTTCTTTTTATCGGGGCGGGCTCTTGGGTAGTAAAAGCTAAAGGTGCGACTGGTGATGTCGCGGCTGAGAAGTCGGTCGGTTCGGAATTCTTTCGATGTACTCGTGAAAAACAAGTCCCCTGACGATTCATCAATTTCTTCGCCTTCTTTCAGCGCCATGTAGACCTGGGTGCTGCTGTTGTTGAGCCGAACGGCTTCGGTTTCTTCGACGAAGGATCGGTCCAGTTTTTCCGTGCCGATCATCTTGAGGATTGTGGTTCGCAGATTAGCGTTACTAACCACGGCGCGACAACCGATTCGTCGGCCTCGGGTGTGTACGGCGGCAACTCGACCGTTTTCGACATCGATTTTGTCGACGCCGCAATTGATTCGAATATCGACGCCGTTGGCTTCCAATTCTTTCTTCATCCGGGCGATTAAGTCATCGGTGCCACCCTCATAGATGAACACGCCCTTGCTCATGAAGTTACTGAAGACGATCCCATAGGTGATCGCAGGATCTTCCAAGGTAGAACCGTTCGCATAAGTGATCGGTTCCATGAGCAACCGCACGACGTCATCGCGGCCAGGAAAAAAACGATCAAATAGCTGGCGAGTGGTTGTGGTTTGGTCGTCGTAAAAATTCATCCCTCGCGCGGTATCGAAAAAATCACTGACCGTTTGTGGGGCCAAACCAAAGTCTGTGGTCAGCAACCTCGTGAAATCTTCACGATTGAACGTGGTGGTCAGCGAGAATTGTGGATTGTCGAACCGGATATTTTTGAGTTGGACGATTCGATCGGAGATATCGCGGTTCCAATAGCGCCGGCACGATTTGATCATGCCGTGCGGAAAGCCGTGCAGGGAAATGTCAAAGGTGTGTCCCCCGGGGCGCAGGAACCAAGTGGCAAGTCCGCCCAGCTTGTAATGTTGTTCCAGCAACAGCACTCGGTGGCCGGCGCGGCCGAGGATATTCGCCGAAGTCATTCCAGCTAGTCCGCTGCCGATGACGACGACGTCGTACTCGTCCTTGGCACCTTTAAGAAAATCGCGAGGCATGGCGTTGGTGTCTTGTCAACTTGATCCAAGAGGTGTCTGAACCTCATGGGTAAGGCGGGAATTTAGGGTGAACAATTTTTGTCCAAACGGTCAGACCCCGGTTTGGAACGTTTGATTTTCGGGCAAGCTGTTGGGCGAACAATTAAAGCGGACCGTCGTCGGGTTGCAACTCGGCATAGACGCCAATTTGGTCGCGGTCCGGCGGCCTATCACCGTACAGTAGAAGGCTACCTTCGCCGACCAGCCATCTTTCGTCCAGAACGCGGATCGATCGAGATGCGTTGACCGCCACCGTTTCACGCCCCACTCCAGTGCTCAATGCGTCGTGGGAACCCCGGAAAACTCGAATTTGCTCGGGAGGCAGCGTGGTCGCCATGCGGCGATTTCCTTCCTTTGAACCGACCAGCGTCGCGATCTTCCACTTCCCGTCGCGCGGGTCTTCTTGGATTCGAACCGTCACAATCGACTCGCCCGCGGGAACCGGTACGGCTCCGTACCATTGCGGCCGAGCAGAGTTTTTCGGCCAAATCGAGCTGTAAGCAACGCGAAATCGACTCACCCCATCAGGAACGCGAACACGAACGCGATACGTCAAAGGTTGATCGCTCGGAGCCCGCGCGGCAGCAATCTGGTCAGGGCCCGTTTTCGCCAAATAACCCGTTTCGAGCCTCAGTGCGTCGATTTCCTGGCGGAGATCTCGAAGGCGATAGGAATTCACCGCCAAACCGACCGCCAGCATCACAATCGTCACCAACCCGAGATATTCCCGCAGGCTGATTCGCGTCGGTCTGCGGCGGGGTGGTTCAGTTTCGGTCGCATCCATGCCCGAATTGTATGGTAGCGGCCATCCGAGTTGGACCTGATTGGACTGCGGTGGCTATCCAGGTTGCATTTGATTGGACTGCGGTGGCTATCCAAGCGGTCAATCCATCTGCGACACCGTGTCGTGAGAGCCCGACTTTCCTGGGGTTCAACCCGGCGTTTGATTCTGGAAGTGTCGGCCGTGAAATGCAGTTCAGGCAGGCACTTGGAGATTCGGCGGTGAGCGTGCCGCCCCAATTTGGGTGAGATCAACGAGAAAGTGGTGGGCGAGTCCCGCCGGACCTCGCGACACACCGACCTCAGGACGCTAAAATTTGAGCTGTGCGAGATCTAGGCTGCGGCGGTTGTTGGGCGGTCCAATTTACGGTTAAAAAATTGTCCCGCAGGAGAGATTACCGTGATACGTGTCGGCGCCGTTTCTTATCTTAACACCAAACCGCTGATTCATACGCTGAACGAGCGTTTGGGCGGTCAAGGCACGTTGTCGCTCGATCTTCCCAGCCGTTTGGCGGCTGACTTAGCGGCGGAGCGATTGGACGTCGCGTTAATCCCCTCGGTGGAGTTCTTTCGGGGCACCGATTACGAGATCGTTTCCAACGCGGCCATTGCCTGCCGAGGCCCTGTTTGGAGCGTTCGCTTGCTCAGTCGTGTGCCGGTTCCGGAGATTCGTCGCCTGGCGTTGGATGAGGGCAGTCGGACGAGTGCCGCGATGTTGCGTCTGCTGTTATGGGAAATGTACCAACTGCAGCCGGAAACTAGCCAGCTGGAAATTGATCAGTCGCCCGAAGAAGTTGACGCCGATGCAATTTTGATGATCGGTGATCGCGCGATGCACCCCGCCCGCGGCGTCTACCGCGAGATTTGGGACCTCGGCGATCGTTGGTGCCGTTGGACAGAGTTGCCTTTTGTTTTTGCGATGTGGGTCGCTCGCCCGGGAATTCAGTGGAGTAGCAAACTCGATCGCTCCAAGTTGACGAGCATGTTGGAGGCATCGCGGGATGCCGGACTCGAGTCGCTTGAAGAAATTGCGAGCAGTCCTGCCGCTCAGCACGGTTTAACGAAAGAAGATTTGCATCGATACTTTGCCGAAAACTTGCACTTCCGGCTCGGACCTGGTGAACGATTAGGCTTGGATGCTTTTCAGCAAAAGGCCGCCCAGAGGGGATTGATTCCCGAAGATTTGAAGACCGTTGTTTAACTCCGACAAATTTCCAAGCATTAAGAATTGAGACGTGATGATCGCAACAAGCGAACATTCAATCCGCGGCATTTTGGATAAAGCGATTGAGGGAGAGCGTTTGACGCCAGCTGAGGGCATCCAGTTGCTGGAAAGTCATGATTTGGCAGCGATCGGATCAGCTGCGGATCAAGTCGCGAGGCGAATGCACCCAGAGCCGTTTCGGACATACAACGTCGATCGCAATATCAACTACACCAATATCTGCACAGCCGTTTGTAATTTTTGCGCGTTCTACCGCGGGCCGAAGAGCGAGGAAGGCTACGTTGTGCCGCGGGATGAATTGCTCGCCAAAGTTGGAGAAACGGTTGAGCTTGGCGGCAACCAAATTTTGATGCAGGGTGGGCTTCACCCCAAGTTCAAACTCGAGTGGTATGAGGAGCTGCTTCGCGATATTAAAACTGCTTACCCCGACGTTAACGTTCACGGTTTTAGTCCTCCCGAATTACACCATTTCACAAAGGTCAATAATCTTCCGATTCGTGAAGTGTTGGTTCGTCTGCGGGAAGCTGGGTTGGGGAGTATTCCCGGTGGCGGTGCGGAGATTTTGGTCGACCGCGTGCGTGACGTGCTGACCCGTGGAAAGGTAATGACGGACGATTGGTTAAATGTCATGCGCGAATGGCATCGACTCGGCGGTATCAGTACCGCGACGATGATGTTTGGGCATGTCGAAACCTTGGCCGAGCGAATCGAGCATCTCGAGCGAGTGCGGCAGTTGCAAGATGAAACCAGCGGATTCACGGCCTTTATTTGCTGGACCTTTCAGCCTGACAATACCGACATGGCCGACATTCCACCTTCCGGTTCATTCGAATACCTCAAAACGCAAGCCGTCTCGCGACTGTATCTCGACAACATCCCGAATATCCAAAGCAGTTGGGTGACGCAAGGCTTGAAGATTGGTCAGCTGGCGATGCTCTTTGGCGCGAATGATATGGGCAGCCTGATGATCGAAGAAAACGTCGTCGCCGAGGCGGGGACCGTTCACTATTTGTCGTTGGGGCAGATTCGCGAGGCGATCGAGGAGTTGGGCTACGAGCCGCGACAGCGAGATGTCTTTTACAACCTGGTTTCGTCCGAGTTGGAGCAGAAAGCGATCGCTGCGGATCAAGGTCGCGATCCCAAGCAATTGGTTCAGTTAGCTTAAACGCGTGTTCTGCTTTCACGCTTCGTGATCGCGACGCCTCCTGATCGCTACGTTTCGTCATCACATCCGCCGTCTGCTATCGTTTGTTGGTTGTTCGCTTTCTCGTATCGGAACCAGCTATGCAGATCCTGAATTCAATCGGATTGATCGCGGCTCTAATGACGATGGTTCTGATGATGGTGGGATGTTTGCCTGATCCTGGACCGCCCGTTGTGCGAGGCCCGATCAATACCTCCACTGCCTCCCAGCTGCAATCCTCGCTTCGCGCGAGCAAGGGGCCGTCGTTCCAAGTTGAACACGAGCTACCTGTCGAAGGAGGCGCTGAGAAAAAGTCATTTACGGCGAATTGGTTGCTCGGCAACCTCTTTAAAAAAAACTCGCAATTGCAAATCAAACCGCCCGCCGATTGGAGCGACGCGGAGGTTGTTCAAGCCGTAAAGGTGGTATTAGCAGCGCACCAAACCAAACCGTGGTACGGGCAGATTGATGCGACGATCTTGAAGTTAGTGAATAATGTGATGCAGGATGCTCAAGTCGATCTTGCCTCCGACCTCGCACCAGAAACCCCTTATGAGGTGTCAGTCAAAATCAAGCATCACAGCAGCGAGTGGTTTGTGCAGGTGCAAGTTTTGATTGTCAGCGCAGACGGCATCAACGTCGGTTTTTGAAGTTGAGTTCGCTCTGTTAGGGAGTATCGGTCTTCGGTCTTCGGTTGCGGTTGCAGTTGCTGCGTGATTCTTCCCGAGTGGAAGCGTGATTCTTCCCGAGTGGAAATCAGCGGAACTTGTTTGAATCGAACGGTTCCATTCCGCTGCTGTTATTGGCGAAGCACGAAACGGTTGTTGGAAATTCAGCTTGGAACTGGTTTGCAAGTTCAGCTCGGCGTTTGGTTTTCGGGTCAATCGATCCAACGCTTTAGCAGTCCTTCGTAGGCGTCGATGCGTCGATCTCGCATGAACGGCCAATGGGTGCGGACGAGGTCGGTTTCGCCGATCGCGCAGTCGGCTGTTAAAGGGGTTTCGGTGTTGTGGTCTCCTTGCACGACAATTTCACCTCGCGGTGAAACGATTAATGACGATCCCCAGAATTCCAATCGGCCTTCGATGCCAATTCGGTTGGGGGCAGCCAGCCAAATCCCGTTGGCGATGGCATGGGAGCGCAACGTGGTGATCCAGGCATCTAATTGCCCTGGTCCGAATTCCTGCTTTTCTTCATCGATCCATCCGATTGCGGTTGGGTAGAGCAAGATCTCCGCGCCGGCCAGCGCGAGCAGCCGAGCTGATTCGGGGAACCACTGGTCCCAGCAGATTCCAATCCCCAGCTTGGCGTAACGAGTCGAAATGGGAGTGAAGCCGAGGTCGCCGGGGGTAAAGTAAAACTTTTCGTAAAACAGTGGATCGTCGGGGATGTGCATTTTTCGGTAAACACCGGCGATTGAGCCGTCCGCGTCAATGACGGCTGCTGAATTGTGATACAGGCCGGCGGCTCGTTGCTCGAAAATGGGCGCCACAACCACAATTTCGTGTTGTTTCGCGATTTTTCCAATGCGTTCAGTGATTGGTCCAGGAATGGACTCAGCCAGATCAAACATCCGATGATCTTCTGATTGGCAGGGGTAGGGGCCGTGGAAGAGTTCCTGCAGACAAACAATCTGTGCTCCCTCAGCAGCTGCCTCCTCGATCAAGCGGATGGCTGAATCGATACAGGCATGACTGGACCCGGCATCTCGCATTTGCACAATGGATAGACGAACATTGCCACTCACAGGTCATCCTTTTTTCTACTGCTACGGAATTGAATGCACGTGCCTCATCGTACGCCGACGAAAGTGTTTTTTGCAGGGACCGGTACCGAAGTTGGCAAGACTTACGTTGCCGCGTTGGTCGCTCGCTATCTGGTTGATCAAGGGAGACGGGTCGGCGTCTACAAGCCTGTGGCGAGCGGCTGTCGGGACGAACGGGGGGAATCGGCCTCTGATTCTTGGTTGGGCGTGGAGGATGGGAGAATCTCGGAGGATGCGGTCCAGCTTTGGCGGGCGGCGGGTCAACCGCGGTCGCTCGAGGACGTTTGCCCGCAACGATTCTTGGCTCCACTCGCTCCTCCGGAGGCGGCGGCCTGCGAAGGCAACGCCGTCGACCCGGCGAGGCTGCTTGCCGGCGTCGATTGCTGGTGCGGCGATTACGACATCGTGCTGGTGGAGGGAGCCGGGGGCTTGTTCAGTCCGCTCGCCGAAGGCGTCTTGAATCTAGATTTAGCAATCAGCATGGAGGCTCCCATCGTGCTGGTGGCTGCCAATCGCTTGGGGGTCATCCATGAAACTCTTGCTTGCGTGACGGCCGCGGCAAACCGTGGCGTTAGTATCGCAGGAATCATCCTCTCCGATGTAAGTGATCAAGACGAGCCTTCAAAAGCGAGCAACAGAAGTCAAATTGAACGCTACTGCGACATCCCAATCATTGCCTCGGTCGGCTACCAAGGAGAGCCCGAAGAGGTTTCCGGGATTTTGGCATGTGGCTTTTAAAGCCAAGTCACTACCGATTCATTGAGTGGCAAGGCTCTTCACCGCTTGGCTGAGCCAAATGTTTCTGTCGTGCCCCAAACTTTTGTCTTCCGACAATCGAATTGGATTCGCCCAACTTCGGTCACTCGGTGAATTGTTTGATCGGACTAAGTTCGAGCTTGCGAAATTCTACTTCCGATCCTTCTGCTTGCAGTGCAAGTTGCCCTTTGCTCGCGGTGCATTCGGTTCCATGATTCACCAAGTCGCCATTGACCCAAACTTTGACGGCATTACCAATGCACTCGATATTCATGGAGTTCCACTCGCCAACCGGATTCTCGGAGCCATCCGTCAGGTTTAGGATTCTTCGAGCCTTGCCTTCGGTGATCCCCCAGTTTTCTTTCGGTCCTCTCCGCTCGACCATGTTTGGCACCGTAATATCTTGCACAATGCACCAGAAGTCTCCGGCGTGCGTGTGATTCATTTGCACCTCGATTGATTTTGGGTACATCTTGTAGAGCGCTCGTGGTGTCGATGCATGTACCAATACGCCACAATTTCCTGGCTTGGCTGCGAACCGGTATTCGACTTCCAGGCGATAGTTCTCATAGACTTGGTCGGTGATCAAATGTCCGTTCGGGGTGCCAAGGCTCACAAGCATGCCGTCTCGGACGATGAAGCTATCTTTCGCATCGGGGTGCTTGTCTCGATGGGGGACATCGGAATGCCAGCCCGTCAAATTCTTGCCGTTAAACAAGCTGATTGTTTTCGGTACTGAAGGTTCCTCCGCCGACGCATCGAGTGGACTGGAGATCACGATCACAGCAGCCAGGCAATGGAGAACTCGTGTCATTCAGGCACTCAGTTTTTTGGGGGGGACATTTGGGCTCAAACTCGGTCCCCCTATGGTAGTGGAAACGAGGGTGTCACGTTTTCAGAGACCGTTCCGCCGGCCCGTTGTTCCTGCAATCATTTGCTCTCACTGATCTACGAACACAAATCACGGCTTCGGGAAGACAAAGAACGTGGCGATCGAGTCGCCGGCTGACGCAAAAATCTGGTGACTCGCGCTGAAATTTGGCAACTCGCCGACGGGCTGCCGAAGCACTATAGTCTCACCATTCAAACACCCGGTTCTTGCCCATCCTTCCAAACGCCCCCATGACCCACGCGTTCCCCCACCGCTGGATTTCTCTGCTCCCGACTCTCTTGATTTCGATTTTGCTCTCTTCGGGCTGCAGTCGGAAAACCAAACCAGGAAATCAACCAGATCCCAACGCTCCGTCCTTTGATTCGGATTCTGCTGAGGAGTCTGTAGGTCTCGATGCTGATTCAGCCGCCGTGTCCCCAGCCGCCGTGTCCCCAGTCGCTGTGTCCCCAGCCGCCGCGTTCCCAGCTGCTGTGTCCCCAGATGCTGTGTCCCCAGATGCTGATGTCCCGGATTCCCAATCTGCATCTTTCCCAGATGCGGTGCTTCCAGTTTCCACCTCGAACGATGGAGCCATCGCCCAGGTATTGCTTGAACCTGCGAGTAACGAAGTAGATGTTGTGATTGCCGGCGATCTGAACTCGGTGGATTGGCGGTCGCACTTGGGGAAGCAAGTTGTGATCGATGGAGACTTGGTGATCGTAGACACCTACGATCTCGCTCGGCGTGGGCAAGTCACGGTGGCACGAGAGCGGCTCTACGTTCCCACCAGCCAAATTGATCCCAATGATGCCGACCCCAGCGAAACGTCTTTCGAAGGTGGTAGCAATGTTGCCAAAGTAACAGCGGCGCAGAAACGCAACGACGGCGCAACGATCGTCATCGATGATACCACCACAGCTCAAAATGTATTTCCACCAACCTTGTTTCCAGAGCTCGGTAAAGCCTATCCAACGGTCCGCGTCGGCTCAGTCATTCGAGGCGTTTCGGGCCGCCTGGTTGAAGAGCGAAACAAACTGGTCTTGCAGTCAGACCAACCACTGCGATGGTCTCCGGCGCCACGTCCGGAGCGTCCTGCGATTGGCGATGCCGACGTGGTCGTTGCCAGTTTCAATGTGCTGAACTATTTCACGACCATTGACAATGGACACAACAACGCGCGAGGTGCCGATTCCGAATCGGAGCTGGGGCGACAAGAAGCGAAAATTGTTTCCGCGATTGCTGGACTGAAAGCTGATGTGATCGGGTTGATGGAGATGGAGAACAATGTAAATGCCGAGAATCGCCTCGTTGCAGCACTGAACAAAAAACTTGGAAAGAACGTGTACAAAGGTTGCGGAATTCCAATGGGGTTTGGCGATTCGCCTGGCGGTAGCGATGCGATTCGTGTTGGCATTATCTACCGCGCGGATCGAGTCTCTGCCGTGGGAGACGTTTCGATGATTGACGATAACGCGTTCTTTGTTGCCCGAACTCCGATCGTGCAAACGTTCAGGTCAGTGAAAGGTGGCGATCCGTTGACCGTTATCGTCAACCATTTCAAATCGAAAGGTGGCGCAAGCAATGCGGATCCTGCCAACAAGAATAAGGGTGATGGGCAGGCAGCATACAACGCGGCACGCCGTTCTCAATCGCAGGCGATTTGCGATTACATTTCCCGGCGTTCTGCGAACAACGGGAGAACACGTGTGCTCGTCATCGGAGATTTGAACGCATACCAGCAGGAAGACCCGATCGACATGTTGCGTGCCAATGGTTTGGTAGATCTGTTGGAACGAGCTGGATCAGCTGGCCCTTCGGGATCTTCCCTCTTGGACTATTCGTTTGTTTATTATGGCCAATGCGGTAGCCTTGATCACGCCTTTGCAACTGAGTCCCTTGCGAACGACGTCACGGGAATTGCGACCTGGCACATCAATGCTGACGAACCACGGTTCATCGACTACAACGAAGAGTTCAATCCTAAGTCGCTCTACTCCCCAGGTCCCTACCGCAGTTCCGACCACGATCCTGTACTGATTGGAATCCGTCAATAGCGGCATCGTCAGCGGTGTGGGCGGCGCGGTCAGTCTGTACCGGCACAAACCACGGGCAATTTAAGATAGTTTTGACACACTGTTTTCTCAATTCCAACGGGACGCCAGTGTGAGTGCCGACGAGTTGTTTTTTTGCGTGTGTGCAGGCCAGGAGGGGATGTCCGATTCGTTGTTGAAACTCTTGATGGTCTCTCTTGTCAAAGCTT
>JARGNK010000052.1:0-38741 GCA_029213145.1 Rubripirellula sp.
AACTCGAACCGGAACTTGCGGCCAAGATCGCCAAGGGCAATGCCCGCGACACACTTATATCGTGATCGCAACGGTGGCGGCCTGCAGACCCCGGTTGGACTTAGAACCTATCCGAAAACCCATTCGATCATGGATAAACGCGAAGTGTCGTAGCGGAATTCGTCAAGAATTTCGGCGGTTTCCGGTGAGGGCCGAAAGCCTCCACGGCTTCCGCTACTCGTTTTCGAATGGGTTCTTAGATCAAAATCGCTATCCCGATCTCGAATCCGATCAGCAGTAAGTCCAAAGTTGTCAGCCCCGACAAGAATGCCAATTGCGACAAAGCTGTCAGCCCCGACAAAGCGGCGAGCCTTGGTTGCCATCGGTCGCTTGTCAGTCCCAATTCGCCTCATACCACAGGAAGCACGGGCCGACGGCAATCGATCAGCATGCCTTTCTCAGTCACCATCCGTGAACGCGATCACCAACGGGATCGTGCCTGAACTGAAAACCCGGCAAAACCCTCCAAATCTCCTCGCTGCCCCCTCTTCTAACCACGTTTCAATCCGATGCAGACGTGCAGGAGCCGACAAAGACGGGTAGGGATTTCTTCTCCGTTTAGGGATTTCTTCTCGACACTCGTGTTTATTTTCTCGTACAGAATTCCTAACGCAGGGCTCGTTTTTTTCACCACCTAAAGACAGTCACAGACCCCGCAAACCCCTCGTTGACTCACGACATGTCGAGGCGACTGTTTTGCCACAACCAAAGGGCGGGGAACCGACAATTTCGCTCGATAAATAATCGCCACAAAGTGTTGTAAACCCCATCCATCTCTGGCAAACTCGCTGGTAGCGACAGTTCAAACCAACCATCCAATCCTTCGTTCCATATGCTCCGCCGCGTCATCTACACAAGCTTGGCTACCTATCCGCTCGACAAGCGAGCGTTGCTCGATTTGCTGCACGAAGCACGTGGCTTCAATCACATCGATGGCATCACAGGTTTACTGATGCACGATGACGGACATTTCTTGCAGGTCATCGAGGGTCCGGCCAGCGAGATAGCCAACCTCCTTCAACGATTGGCGAGAGACGGGCGACACAACCACCTTGAGATTCACGAAGATGTGGAAACAGAAAGCCGTCTGTTTCCAGATTGGTCGATGGGTTTCGGTGAGATGTCTGATCCAGCATTGGCATTTCTACCTGGCATCATCAGTCAAACCGATCAGCAAGAGCGTTTCACAGAATTGGTCAACCGCCTTCCCGACTTGGCAGAGCGTTTGAATCTCGAGTTGGGTGAAAGCGCAACCTAATCCTCGCCGTCTCGAAACTCGACGAGAACGAGGGCTCCCAACATAAAAGTGACAGCACCACGACTGCCTGCCGTGGCCGTCCCGGAAAGACACACTGCAAAAACCGCTAGTTGGCAGTGAGATCATCGCGTCTCTGCGTCTGTCGTCTCTACGTTTGCCGTCTCTACTTTTGCCGTCTCTACTTTTGCCGTCTCTACTTTTGTCGTCTCTACTTTTGTCGTCTCTGTGTTTGTCGTCTCTGCGTTTGCCGTCTCTGCGTTTGCCGTCTCTGCGTTTGCCGTCTCTGCGTTTGCCGTCTCTGGGGCGGAAGTGGCCATGATGCAACCAGCCAAACAGAAAGCGGCGCCGACCAATTCCAAGATCGCAAACCCAAGATGCACGCTGGAGAATCCGTCGATCAACAAGCCGATGCAACGGCCGCTCGCCGAACCAAGCAGCGGCAATCCGCCAACTAAGAGGGAAGCGAACAAGTGACCACGTTTCCACAGCAAAATCATTGCAACAGCGATCGCCATTTCGACTCCCCCGTAAAACGCGCGAACCTCCGTCAGCATTTGGGGGGTGGTTCCATCGACTCCAAACGCCGGTAACAAAGCTCCTGGATTGGTGCCGAGCCAAACCGCAAAACCTGCCCACGAGGCTGCAGTGATCAATATTGCAACCGTGCAGAAACGATCATTCATTGTCACAGTTCGCAATCACCCAAGCTTGAACATCAATTGGCTTAGCCGCTAAAACATGCGGTTCCCCGCTGAGATCAAAGCCAAATGGGTCACCCATCGTATTGGTTCGTTCAACGTACGATGCCGCAGATAGCTTCCATGGCGGATGATCAATCTCACCACGAAAAATCTGCCCACGTCGACTCGCGCTATACAGACAATACCGAGCAGTCAACCAATGCTCCAGCGTTCCCGGTGCTGCTTCAAAGCAATCGCCTTCGGGACGGTAACTCGCATCGTATTCAGCAGCAGGCTCATTTCGATGAGTGCGGTGACTCGTATAGACAATTTCCTCAGAATCATTCCGCATCAATGACATGGCTGCATCCATGTATGGCAAGTTGAAGGTCGCTCTCGCGGTGCGCACCGCAACACGACTGGCCGCATCCAGCGAAAAGAACCACACGCCTGCTTTGCCGCCAACGGTGACGTAAGTCCGCACATTCAACTCCAAAAAACGACTAAGCAGCGGCAGCGGAGGACAGAACCTTGGCGTTACGTTTGACATCAGAAATGGAACAACACCGACCCAAGCTTTGCCATCTCTTGTGTCCAACGTGACTCCGCTTGGCAAATGCGGAATGACAGCATCGGGGTCGACGGCCCAGTGAGCGAATAACAATTCCGACCATGTCATCCGCATGACCCACGGTTGCCGAGGCAGAGGCCAAGTACGATCAGATCTTGCGTTCATGCAGTTGCCTTGAAACTGGTTCCAGCTCAGGAAATCCAAATTAAAAATCGGCGTCCCGAAGACGCTTCGGATTGACGTAGCGTCCATAGAGCACCAACTCCGGATCGGTTCTCATCATTCGTGGTGCTCCAACTGGAATCATCCGCTCGAATGATCCCGACCGACAGCAAAACGACATTCCGTGAGCGGAACCGCAGCCTGGGCGATCAGAGGACAACACCGTTCCCTAGTCTATTACAATTCATGATCAAACATTGCGAAAGATAAGACATTAAAAGACCATCACCTGCCCGGTCTGCCAAGGCGCAGGCGTTTCCGTGTCGCTGCCACGCAACATGATTCACACGATATTGTTGTGCAAAATCATCCTGCACGATAATTACCTCGGTATTTTATTGGCATGCCGAGTCCGAATCACGCTCCCAGACCTCCAACTCAGATTTTCTCCGGTGGCTTTCATGCATCAGCTCACTCAAGCCCCAAAAAGAACCGCGATGGACCATCCTCATCGTCAAAGCGATGCGTTTCGTTGTTTTCTCTATTTGATGATGTCACTTGTTGTTGGCTGCATGTCCATTAGTCGTCCAGTCCAGGCAGCCGAACAACCGAACGTAATTCTTTTATTAGCGGACGACCTCGGCTGGACGGGCCTTGGCTGCTTCGGCAGCGATTTTTACGAAACACCCCACTTGGACAAACTTGCCCAGAGCGGAATGAAGTTCACCGACGCCTATGCGGCCTGCACGGTATGCTCGCCGACGCGTGCTTCGATCATGACCGGAATCTACCCTGCCCGCTTACGATTGACAGATTTCATTGCCGGTCAGAATCGGCCATTCGCAAAAATGCGGGTTCCCGATTGGACAAAAAAACTCGAAACCCGGCACATCACCCTTCCCGAAACACTCAGGGCTGCGGGCTACCGAACCGCCCATGTCGGCAAGTGGCACCTCAGCAGTCGAGAGGCCAACGCACAAACAACGCAACCGACCGACCATGGCTTTGACCTGTCCTACGAACGCCCTGCTGGATCAAAAGGTTATTTCTTAAACGAGGGATCGAACAGCGAAAACGGCACGAACTATCTAACCGATGTGCTAACCGACAAAGCATGCCATTTCATTGGTGATTCGATATCGAAGCCATTCTTTTTGTACTTTGCGTACAACGTTCCCCACACACCAATCCAGGGACGGCAAGACCTGGTCGAGTACTTTGCAGCAAAAGCAGATCCTTCCGCCACGCACGACAACCCAAAATATGCGGCGATGGTTGCCAGCCTGGACCAAAGCGTTGGACGCATCCTCGCTGAACTCACCACGCATGATTTACTTGAAAACACGATCATCATTTTCACTTCTGACAACGGCGGGTTAACCCAGCGTTACGGCAAGCATGACAACTTCACCGAAAACCTGCCGCTGCGACGGGGCAAAGGGTCAGCCTATGAGGGCGGCGTGCGGGTTCCGGCAATCATCCGTTGGCCTGGCGTCACGGAACCCGGACAAGTGTGTCACGAACCAATCATGACGACGGATTACTTCCCAACGATCCTCGAGATGACAGGAACGGCGGCTAAAGGACACTCAGGCTTCGATGGTTTCAGCCTGGTTCCGTTGCTGCAATCGACAAAAGAAAACCTCGATCGCAACCTTTTCTGGCACTACCCGCATTATCACGCCGGCGGTGATGGACCTTACAGCGCTATTCGAGCGGCCAACTACCGGCTGATCGAATTCCACGAAGATCAACGCGTCGAATTGTACGATTTGCAAAATGACCTCGGAGAGCAGCGTAACTTGACCGAAAAAATGCCCGACAAAGCAGCCGAACTTCAACGCGATTTGAATCGGTGGCGTCATTCCGTCGACGCCCAGATGCCAAGCCCCAACCCAAATTACGATCCCAAACGTGCCACACAAGTTCGCAAAAAAACCAAGTGACCCTGAATTGGACTGCGACCCCATCGCCTTGACACACCGATCGCACGGCAAGCATACCGCGAGACAGACAACCTAAGCCACGAACAATCGCAGACCACGGCGTTACGCACCCAATTCATCCCGGCGGTCAATCAAGCAGTCGGATACAATTTGCAGCGATGCCCCATTCGAGTCACACCTTTCGGGCCACTCAGGTCCGTTCATCTTTCGCGAGCCTGCGACTGACTATGCGTTTTCTTCAAAAACCAACGCTTATTTGCCTCTGTGTCATTTCCGGAATCGGTCTCGCGGAGCAACCAAGCTCACCGCCCCTTCCCCAACTTGATGGATTGATTCTGCATCTGGATGCGGCCCAAGCCGCCACGAGCCAAGAACCAGGGCCGATCAAGAACTGGCAGAACCTTGCCAACACCGAATTCCAGTTTTCCCAAGGATCGCTCGAGCATCAACCCAAGCTTGTCGCAATCGCGAATAATCACGTCGTTCGTTTCGCCGACTCGCACCTGCGAAGTATCGGGAATCAAATCACAACGAATTCGCTCACTCTGTTCGCTGTCCTAGCGGCTCATTCGAATGACGGTGATTACCGAGGCTGGCTATCCTCTAATGCGCCCGACCAGCGAGATTACGAAAGTGGGTTCAATCTGGATTTGGGTCCCGCACCGTCTCGAAAAGTCGACGCGATCAACGTCGAGGGAATTGGATTCGGCGGTTATCGCAATTTATTGAAAGACCATTTTGAATTCGGAACGCTTCACCAAGTCACCATGCGTGTCAACGCAGCGGCCAAAGCAGCATCGCTTCGTGTCGATCGGAAACAAACTGGGCAACGACCTTACAATCCGTCCGCAATCTCGCTCCAAGAGATGACACTAGGGGCTCGTTTCCTAACGCAGGGGCCCGGCCCACAAAAAGTTTACGGCGAATCGAATTGCGACCTCGCCGAAATTTTGATTTATCAACGGTCATTGTCGAACACGGAAATCGAAGCAGTCGAAAACTACCTCGAAGTGAAGCACGCCAAACTTGCGGAAGCGTTACCGGATAGTTTGCCAAGCCGTGAGGATTCGATCGAGCTAGTCAAAATCGAAAACCCACCCGCGATTCAGATGCTTGTGCCTGGTTTTGAAATCCGCGAACTCCCAGTCCAGCTAACGAACGTCAATAATGTCCGGTTTCGCAATGACGGCACGCTCGTCACGCTGGGATACAACGGAGATGTTCACCTCCTTTCCGACAGCGACGGTGATGGCTTGGAGGATCAAGTTAAACCGTTCTGGAAGAACAAAGGATCGCTGCGTGGCCCAATTGGCATGATCGTGACACCGAAAAATTACCCGCGTGGTGAAGGAATCTTCACCTCCAGCAAAGGAAAGGTTTCGCTTATCGTTGACACGGATGGCGACAACCAAGCAGACGAAGAAATCGTCGTCGCGACCGGCTGGGAAGAAATTCCACAAAATGTCGATGCCACTGGAATCGCGATGGATGCTGACGGGGCACTCTACTTTGGTTTGGGAACCGCAAATTACGCCAATGCCTATCTGATCGATGACGAAGGTGTTGCGCATTACAGCCTCGATAGCGACCGAGGTACGGTGCAACGCGTCTCGCCCGATTTTAAAACACGCGAAACGATTTGTACTGGGATCCGCTTTCCGATCGCATTCGCGTTCAATCAACACGGAGACCTTTTCTGTGCGGAGCAAGAGGGTGCCACATGGCTGCCTAACGGCAATCCTTTTGACGAGCTGTTGCAGATCATTCCCAACCGACATTACGGATTCCCACCGCGCCACCCTCGATATAATCCGACCGTCATCGACGAACCCTCGGTTTTCGATTACGCGCCTCAGCACCAATCGACATGCGGGATGGTTTTCAATGGTGATGGTGAATCATCTGCAACGTTCGGTCCCGCTTGGTGGTCCGGTAACGCAATCGTGTGTGGTGAATCACGCGGTAAGATCTGGCGAACACAATTATCGAAAACTGATGCGGGCTATGTCGCATCCAATCAACTGGTTGCATGCCTACAAATGCTCACGGTCGATGCTTGCGTCGCACCAAATGGCGACTTGGTGGTTGCGTGCCACAGTGGCCCGCCCGATTGGGGCACCGGCCCAACAGGAATCGGAAAACTGTATCGAATCCACATGTCCACCCCAAACGCCGCGCGACCGAGAAACGCCTGGGCGAATTCACCACGGGAAATCCAAATTGCTTTTGATTCCCCTTTGGATCCACTGCTGCTGCAAGGCATCACCGAGCGAATCACGATTCAGCATGGCGAATTTGTTCGCGCGGGGGACGCCTTTGAAAATCTTGTCCCACCCTATTCTGTCGTAAAGCGACAATTGGCGACCCCTCGAAAAAAACTCGCCGTACGTGGTGTTGCATTATCAGCCGATCGCCGCAGCTTACTGCTGCAAACCGATCCCATGCGATCAACTTCTCACTACTCAATCACCATTCCCTTTGGATCAAGCAGCCACAACCATCTGGAAGATTGGGATAGCAGTGCACCATCAGGAAGTGACCTCGCAAACAGCGATCGGGACAGTCATCGTTTAGTGACTGGCAATCCGATTCCGCAGATTCCCGTGATGGAAGTCGATTTAACGCTCGATGGCGTTGAAGCCTCCTTCACACGAGAACCTGGCAACCAAACGGACAAGACCAATTGGAAAGGCTGGTTACCGCACTTCAATTGGCAAGTGTGTGATGAATTCACCCGCAGCAGTGTTGAACATGATGAACTACGAGCGTTGCTGGCGAGCGGCGGCGAACTGACATTAACTTCGCGACTCGACCTCGAGGACATGCTGCGTCCCAAAGTGCAACCAGGATCGACACTCGATCATGAATGGCCTGCCGAGACGGTCACGCTGATCGCAGCGTCATCACAAAGTTTCAGCCTTGAAACCAACGAGCATCGCGTGCAGGCGAGTCGCGTGAATAGTGGCATGTTTGAAGCGAGTCTGGAAATCACTGCCGCAAACGCTGCGAGTGTTCCGCTGACAATGCGATTAACCATCTCTGCGGAACATTCTGCCGATTGGACACTGACCGCGACAACGAATGAAGATGCTCGCAGACGTGCCCTCCCACTACGTCGGTTCCGTTTGCCCTGGACATCCGATGAACAGACCGAGCTCACTGATTCGACTCAGATTGCAGAAATCGAAGGTGGCAACTGGGGTAAGGGACGCCAACTATTCCACAGCGAGGCTGCCAGTTGCTTTAAATGCCACGCCATCAACGGCGGTGGACCCAACATAGGTCCTGACTTAGCGAACTTGATCCATCGTGATTACGCCTCGGTTTTGCGTGATATTCAAAACCCTAGTTTTGCGATCAATCCCGACTACCTCGGCAATTCGGTGTTGCTGACGGACGGCCGAGTCCTGACCGGAACACTACAGACACTCGATGGAAAATTGTTCGTAGGAGAGGCAACGGGTGAACTGACTGCATTGAATGAGTCCGAAATCGTCACGATCAAGCCAGCCGAGGTCTCGGTGATGCCGAAAGGAATCGAAGAAAAACTGACGCCCGATCAGATGCGGGATTTGATGACGTTCTTGCTGACTCAACCTCCCCACATGCCGCTCGATTCACCTCTCGACGCGCCACCTGTTCGAACCCAAGCGGAGGTCGCGAAGGTACTTTCCGGATCAAAGCCATTACCAACAAAACTCGATGAGCTCACCATTGTTTTAGTGGCCGGCAAGAAAGACCACGGACCGGGCGAACACGATTATCCCGCTTGGCAAATTCAATGGGGACAACTGCTGGCGGCGGCAGATGCGGTCGAGGTCGATGCCGCCTGGGGATTCCCCAACGACGACCAACTCGCTCAAGCAGACGTGCTAGTGTTTTTTCAAAAAGGGGACTGGAACGACGACCGCCAAGCTAAGATGGATCAATTTTTTGATCGTGGAGGAGGAGCGGTTTACATTCACTGGGCCGTCAATGGCAACGACCGCGTCGATGACTTTTCAGAACGCATCGGCCTGGCATCCAGGGGAGGAAGCATCGCTTACCGCCACGGCCCACTAGCGTTGAATGTGCACAACACCGACCACCCAATCATGCGCAACATCGAACCATTCCAACTTTATGACGAAAGCTATTGGCGACTGACTGGCAACCCACAGAACATCACGCTGTTTGCGAGCAGCGTCGAAGAAGGAGTTTCGCGTCCCCAGATTTGGTCCTACGATCGTTCGGCGGGAAGAGTCTTCGTCAGCATTCCCGGCCATTACAACTGGACGTTCGACGATCCCATATTCCGTACGATCATGCTGCGTGGCTTGGCTTGGAGCGCCGATCAGCCAATTGATCGATTCAATGAATTGGTGCGACTTGGGGCAAGAACGTCCAAGTGAACAGTCGACCCAGGCCGTAAATAAGGTTTGGAAAAACGACGGCCTGTTAAACAGTCTTTTAAAAAACGTCCCGGGCTGAGGATCTTCTAAGCTAAATCTTCGCCCGCGCTGAGCAACGAGAATTCTCCCGTTCAGCTGAGCAACGCGAATTCTCCTGTTCAAACGAAGCCTAACCAGCCAGCCGCAGACAGATCTCTCAAGACGGTCACTCAACGACCATAACTCAACGGCAGCCACTCAACGGGTTTCACTCAATGGGCACGGACGTCTACGGCGACACGTTGACATCCAGCACGACGAACTGCGATTCGGCAATTTTCAACGCCTCATCAAGCTGACTGCTGAGTTCATCCTTTGATTCGATTCGCTTACCAATCCCATTCCACGCCTGAGGCATCATCGAATAATTCGGCGACGGGTCGATTGCGGCACCCGGCATATACTGAGTCGATACCGCCGCTCCCTCAGGAAAGTAGTTGTAAAAGTTCCACGTTTGAGAAATGTAGCCTGAGTTATTCATGACCACGATAATGATCGGCAACTGCTCTTGCTGGCTGAGCCCAAAGCAGGCGGGAATCGGGTTGTAATTAAAAGCCCCATCGCCCACGATGCAGACAACCGTCTTTTCGGGGTTGGCCATTTTGGCTCCCAACGCCACGCCGATGCCGGTCCCAAGACCTCCCTGCCAGCCCCGGCAGTGCTGAAACTGCTTGTCCGGCTGGCTGAACAAGTAGTGAGTGAAGTAGGGAACTTGAGAGACCATTTCGTCCACGATGATGCTATTGGCTGGAAGGCTTTTCGCTAACGCCTGAAATAACGTACTTGCGTGGATCCTTGCCTCCGATTCGGTCGCAACGACCTCGTCACTGGTCGTTTTCTCAAACGCCAATTGTTGAGCTTGGTTGTACTCAGTCCAGCGACTGATTCGGCTGGCAATCTCCGAACGGTTTTTCTCAAGCTGCGGAGAATCCTTCAATCGATCCAAGATCATGCTTAGATTCTCTACCGGATCACCACTCACGCAAACGGTGGTTTCATAACCCCAGAATGCCGACGCCGGGCGGAGCGGCTCTTGATCAATCAGAATGACCTGGCAGCCCGGTTGAAGTTTTTGCATGGGCGGATGCCAGGGACCATTGCTGCAGAGCACAATCACGACATCCGCCTCTCCCAAGACCGCCTCGACGCTCCCCTTGCCGTGCAATGGACTGGTTCGATCGATGTTCTTATACGAGGGCATCCACCACTCAAAGACGGGTGCGGCGATCTCATGGGCAAAAGTATCAAGTAGCTGCGTTGCCGCTTCGGTTTCAGCAAAACTTTCGGTAACAATGATCGGGTTGTCCGCTGCCGCGATCATTTCAGCGACCTGATCCAAATGCCTGGCAGATGCAGATCCAGAGTCAGAATCAAGTTTCGGAAAACGATTCGCCGGCGCATCATCAGAATCGTACGAAGTCATCATGATTTCGAACGGAACCTCCACCATGACCGGCCCCCGCGTGACCTGCTGCGCAAAGTAAATCGCCCGATGCAGGTTCGGATACAAATCTTCGGGCGTACGGCATGCCACACCCCATTTTGTCGTCGTCGCCGCATGTCGTGCCGGTCCAAATTCGTCGATTAGAAACGTTGGCCACTCCGGCCCCGGATCTTTCGAAGCATCCTCACCAAAAGACACCGTGTCGGGCGAGATGAGGAGCATCGGGATTTTTTCCTGCTTTGCGGTCCGCAAAGCCATCGCCCCATTCAAAACCCCCAAACCAGTCGGAAGACAAACCGCTGCCATCTTGCCGGTACTCTTGTAGTACCCAATTGCCAGGCTGACGGCGAGCGATTCATGACGGCAATTCACGTACCTCGGCAAAGCATCCGGATCAGTGACATGCCGTTTCGCAAATGCTTCCCATAACGGAGCAAGCGCCGCGATTGGAGATGTAAAAAGATATTCAATCTGGTATTGAGCCAACACTTCGATGATCGCGTCACCACCGTTCTTTCCCGCCATTACGGGACGTGAATTCGACATTTTGGTATTCCAATGCTCACAGACATGAATTCATGAGCATCCAATGTACGGTAATTTTGATCCGCCGAAAGTTTTATCAAGATCCCGATGATCGTTGCAGTCACCGAGCCCCGGCGATCGAAAAGCAGGATCCGAATCGCAAATGGTGGCGAACGGTCCTTCCACCGCTCTGCCCAACAACACCCAAGCCGGTCAGAATACGAAGCAGTTCCTAGGCAAAACCGATCAGTTCACTATGATTGGCGGCGAAGGATTGAAAATTACACACGGTAAATGGCCGAGTCCTTCGACTTTACCGAGACTGCGTTCAAACAGAATTGCTCGAGCATCCCATGGCGAAAAAACAACGGATTCCCCACAAGTTCTTGCCTTGGATCGATGCCCGCAAAAAGTTTCGGCTTTCCAACGCCCATATCCAGATGGCGAGAGAACTCGGTTTGAGCCCAAAACGGTTCGGCAGCTATGCCGATCGTACAAACCAACCTTGGAAACTGCCGCTCCCCGAATTCATCGAGGCACAATATCAAAAGCAATTCGGCAAAGAACGGCCTGATGAGGTCCTGTCGATGGAAGAAATTGCGGCTGCTCATGTGGCAAAGCGAGCAGCGAGAAAAGTTGAACGAGCCAAGTCAGCTCAGCAAGAAGCAACCGACTCAGCCAGCGCCGAAACCACCAACACCGAAACTGAGCCCGCAGATGGAAACCAGACTGCCGCAGATTCCGCTATCACAGAGCTGAGTGATCAGGACCAATCGAAGAACTGACCTCACTCTTCCCGGTGCTTACCGTTCTTTCCGATGCTCGTTGCCGAAAAACTCCGTTGACTTGATCCATCACCAGGCGTATCGTTAATCGTCGATTAACGATTAAGAGACAGGTGCCGGTGGCAAAAAAGAAAGCAAAACAGCGAGACTGCGACCCGCGGCCGGTCCGCCTCCCCGACGATGCGTGCGCTGAAGAACTGGCGCAACTCGCTTGGGCGGTTGCCCATCCAGCCCGTGTGCGGATCATGCGTCTGCTGAGCGACCGAGAAACATGTGTCTGCGGGGAAATTGTCGACGAACTCCCGTTGGCCCAATCGACGGTTTCTCAACACCTCAAAATCCTGAAAGAATCAGGCATGATCAATGGTGAAATCGATGGCCCCAAAGTCTGCTACTGCATTAACTCCGAAAAACTTCGCACGCTAAAAGACTTAGTCGCTGCGTTTTGATTGCGCGGCTGCAAATCGCCACTGCCTAAACAGCAAAACCCTATGAGAACTGAGTAATGAAAGATGAGTAAAGTTCAAATCTACGATAAACCAATGTGCTGTTCGACTGGTGTTTGCGGTCCTCAGGTTGACCCAGTGTTACCAAAATTTGCAAGTGATCTGGAGTGGCTGAAATCGCAGGGCCACCAAGTGGATCGTTTTAATCTTGCACAGCAACCGCAAGAATTCGCTTCGAATGGTCAAGTCCAACAGTTGCTGGAAAGCGAAGGTGTCGATTGCTTGCCGCTAATTTTGGTCGACGACCGCGTTGTTAGTCGCAGTGAATACCCAGCACGCGAAAATCTAGCTCTTTGGACAGGCTCAAAGCTTCGGCCAACAGGTCTTCCGATCTCCCAGGATGGTGGCTGCAGCGGCGACTCCAGTTGCTGCTAAGGAAAACAAAGATGGTCCTTTTTTCAAGCCCGACCCGTAATTTATTCTTCACCGGCAAGGGCGGTGTCGGCAAGACATCCATGGCATGTGCGACTGCCGTTCAATTAGCGGAAACGGGATCACGGGTGTTGTTGGTTTCCACCGACCCGGCGTCGAACCTACAAGATGTTCTCGCGACAAAAATCCAAAACACCCCAACAGCGATCGCCGGCGTGTCAAATCTTCACGCCATGAACATCGATCCTGCGGAATCGGCCAAGCAGTACCGAGAACGAATGGTGGCACCGTATCGAGGCGTCCTTCCGGACGCGGCAGTCGCCAGCATGGAAGAACAGCTCTCCGGTTCCTGCACCTTGGAGATCGCCGCCTTTGATGAATTCTCCAGGTTGCTAGGGGATGAGTCAGCGACATCGCAATACGATCATGTAATTTTCGACACGGCTCCCACTGGTCACACGCTGCGTTTACTCACGCTACCTTCGGCCTGGACAGGTTTCATGGAAACCAACACCACGGGAACCTCTTGCCTTGGCCCACTCGCCGGGTTGCAAGATCAACAAAAACTCTATCGCAAAAGCGTGGACGCTTTATCGGATTTCACCAAAACGACCTTGTTGCTGGTCACGCGACCGGAGGCCTCTGCACTACGTGAAGCGGGTCGCACCAGCCAAGAGCTTCAACAACTTGGAGTCCAGAACCAACAACTCATTGTCAACGGTGTCTTTTCAGCACGTGCGGAGGACGACGAATTCGCGGCGGCAATGGAATCGAGATGTCAACAGGCGTTGAAATCAATGCCACCCCAAATCGCCTCGCTACCACGCACCGACATACCGCTGCTACCGGTGGGATTGATGGGAATCGCAGCCCTCAAACAAATCGGCCATTCAAACGCAGTGGGCGAAGATTTAGCTGCAGAGGATGATGCTCGCGCGGAAAAGGGTGTCGGCGAAGAACCCAATGACGGCGGCGACTCACTCGCACAGATCAAGGTTGGTCTGGACTCGATGATTGACGAGATTGCTGCCTCTGGGCACGGCGTCGTAATGACGATGGGCAAGGGAGGGGTTGGTAAAACCACGGTCGCTGCCGCAATCGCGGTCGGACTTGCTGATCGTGGCTACGAAGTCCTACTTTCGACCACTGACCCGGCCGCACACCTCACAACAACCCTAGCCAACGACAAGCTCCCCAACCTGACAGTTAGCCGAATTGACCCCGAACAGGAAACGGAGGATTACACGGCGGAGGTCATGGCAACGGCAGGAGCCGACTTGGACGAGCAGGGCCGTGACTTGTTGCTCGAAGATTTACGATCCCCCTGCACTGAAGAAATAGCAGTATTCCGCGCCTTTGCACGCGCGGTTGCCGGTGGCAAAGATCGATTCGTCGTCTTGGATACAGCCCCCACCGGACACACCATTCTCTTGCTCGATTCAGCCCTCGCTTATCATCGCGAAGTAAGTCGCCAATCGAGCCAAATGCCAGAGTCTGTCGAACAGTTGCTGCCAAGATTGCGTGACCCTAAATTCGCGAGACTGCTCATCGTCACCTTGCCAGAAGCGACACCGGTCCACGAAGCAACTCAACTGCAGAAAGATCTTGAACGAGCCGAAATTGCAACATTCGGATGGGTTGTCAACCAGAGCTTTCAGCCATTGAAGGTCACCGATTCAAGCCTCAAACAGCGGCAGCAAAACGAACGCACCTACGTTCGAGAAGTCAATGAGATCAGCTCCCAACGGATGGTCGTACTACCGTGGCAAAAGCAGTCGCCAACCGGTCTCGATAACCTGCGACGGGTCGCCGGTGAACTGAGGCCGGCCAGCAAATCGCCGGAATTGCCTGCTTAACCGATCGTTTTTTCCAATGGACGGTTCGTGAACCAGTCGGTCGGTTTCGCTCCCCCGCGACTTCCAGAATCGCTTGCCAGACTCGCTTGCCAGGCTTTGCAGCAAGCGACAGATGTGAGGTTGCATTGAATCAGCGGGCAGAATGTCGATTGCCGGTTGACACATCGCCATCCTACTAGCATGGACGACCAGCGATCACTCGACTCACTGCACCGCTATGAATTGCAGGATCGGTATATCGAATTGACCCGAACGGAGCTTCCGGGCGAGGCCCGCAAGTGCAAATGGATGGTGCGGGAGGACCATTGTTTTATGCGGATCATTCTGGATCGCCTGTTTGGCGATTGCTGGTACAACCATCTTGATCGACGGCTAACCGCTTACAAACAACTGAACAATCAACAGCTCCAGCAATGCATTACCATGGCGGAACAACTACTTCGCGGTGACACCGTCGCGTTAGCAGAGTGGAATCGAGACAGCCTTCGATGGCGAGGGAAGCTGAAGTGAGCGGTTCAGAGAAAACACCAATGGAGCGTGATGACACTCTCTCTCGGGCCAATATCGATCGCATCATTATGATGGCGTGGGAGGACCGGACCAGCTTCGACGCGATCCGACAACAGTTCGGACTTTCCCCGGGCGACGTAATCAAATTGATGCGTCGTGAAATGAAACCTAGCTCGTTCAAGATGTGGCGAAAACGAACTCAGGGACGAGTCACCAAACATGACTCCAGATTCGCACAGACGAGTGCTGGCAGCCAACCGCGCCGGTTTCGAGCCAAATCGCAACGAGGTTAGCCGTCATGGCCAAGATCAAGCGAGTTCGCACCAAGCCATGTTGCCGCTGCGAAGAAACCAATGACGTCCTCTACCGCGTCCGGATTGAAGCTGACGGTGATTGGATTTTTGTCTGCCCTACCTGCCTGGAGCGAGTCAAACCGGGAAATCCTCACTACCAATACGGCGGCACTTGGAAAAGTAAAAAACGGCATTGAACCCACAGACAGGACCGAATGCGTGACTGCCCTCTGCTGCCGAAGATGCGGATGCAATCAGCCAACAAGTGGCTGGAGAGCAAGCTGTCTTATCTTCTAAAAAAAAGCCATCGGCCTCTTCGATCACCGCTGAAACTTATCGAACCAGCTTTGGACTTTGATACCTGCATGCTGGCTTGCCGGGATAAGCTTGGCCAACTCTTCTTTGGTCGTCTCATGCTCAGGATCATTCGCCAAGTTGACCCATTCATTTGGATCGACCTTGTGATCGTAGAGTTCTTCGCTACCGTCTTCATAACGAATGTACCGCCAGCGTTCACTTCGTATCGAGGTGTTTCCTTCTCCATAAGAAGAGATCGCAGCAGGTCGGGGTATCGATGGATCCGCAAGCTGCGGCTTCACCGATTTTCCATCCAACCAATCAGGAACATCGAGTCCCGCAAAATCCAATAGCGAAGGGTAAACGTCAATCAGGCTGGTTGGTTGCGTGCAGATACTGCCGGGTTTGATTCCTGGACCGCGCACGATGAACGGGATGTGTGTGGTCTGTTCCCAAATCGCGCCCTTACACCAATGTTTCTTTTCACCCAAATGCCAGCCATGATCACTGACCAACATGACGTACGTTTCGCGTCCACGAGGATTCTCGTTCAACTGACGGATGAAGCGGCCAATCTGCTGATCAACAAAAGCGATCGATGCCTGATACGCGCGGATCGTGGCATCCCACTCATCATTAGCAACGATGAACTCGTGGTCGCTCAATCCATTGTGCAGCGGCTTGTGCGCATGGGTGCGAGCGAGGCGGCGGGCGAATTCTGGCATATCCGCCCAATCATCCACCCCGTCCGGTTCTGCAGGACGCTGAATTGAATCGAGTGGAAATTCGTCAAACCATGGCTTGGGAACCTGCAGCGGACGATGAGGTCGAAAAAAACCAACCGACATAAATAGCGGCTTGTCCGTGACCGTCTGCCACTGCTGACCAGCCCACTGCGCAACCTTGTAGTCTCCCATCGCTTCGTCAGTGACATCCAAAGCATAGCCGTCATTGGGCGCACGCATGGCGTTGAAATTGTCTTCCCCTTTAGGCGGCTTGGGATCTCTTGGCCGCGGCAGCAACGCGTCCCCGACTTTGCCGGGATTTCCATGAAATACCTTTCCGCCACTTACAACCCGGTAACCATTCTCCATGAACCGCTGTTGCATACTGGGCGTCTTGATGCTCGTTTCATTGGGGCCTTTGGCGTTGAAATAGGTGCCTGTCTTGAAGGGATAGATCCCGTAATTGAGGCTGGTACGAGACGGCCGGCACTGAGGCGAATTGCAATAGGCCTGTGAAAAAAGCATACCACTGGCAGCAAGCGAATCGATGTTCGGCGATTTAGCATCAGGATGCCCGCCCAAGCAACCCAACCAATCATTCAGATCATCCACAATGATGAAGACAACGTCAGGTCGACTGTCCTCCGCTGCTGCACCTTTCCCCCAAGCGATCACCACCATCACGCAAAAGAAAACGTTCGTGAATTTGATCATGTCAGATTTACCCGTCTGGAAATTGCCGGTGGTTCGAACGCTGAATCCGTGTTCAGAAAGAACCACTCCTTCGTTCCGCTATTCTCATCCGAGCCGACTCGCTCGGCAATCAGCCCATCAAGTCGCTGCCTGAAGCTCATCACATCCGCCAAATCCACAGCTCGCCCAAGCAATGCCGACCAACTCGCTCGTACGTTGCTTTGCCTGCTCATTCAGGACTTGCAGCTGATTTAATCGCAGAACCAATCCAGCACTCCAAGTGACTCATTTTTGACCCAGTAAATCAAATTCGACGGTACGCTAGGCACCTGCCCGCAAACCTTGGCTGTGACACGTCGTTCCGAGCGCTGTGCAAAACAACTTGACTCAAGCCCAAGCTTAGCATTCAAGACGTGCGCGTAATGATCGCAAGGGTCAGTCAGCCCGCTACTCGCGGTAATGCAATCACTAGGAGCGTGTCATCCGACCGCTTCCACCAGAGTGACAGGTGAAATTCGAGCCGATGATTTTTAGGACGCAATGACCGCCATCCGAACGCGGCAGCCACCTCAACCAGCTCAACAGGAGTCCAACTTGAGTCCAACTTGAGTCACAAAAGTCACCTGGCGGGAACCCGCTTGCGATCGAGCCAGGATGAATGGCACAACTGCCGTTGGAAATGGTCGCCCGCGCAGGTGGCTACCACGATTCGATTGAGCCAAACACCGCAACTGCTTCTTGCAATCAGGCTGCCTTCTTGATGAGGCCAATCAAGAACAGCAAGATGATCGCACCGATCGTCCCTCCGGCGATCTCATTGAGCATTGCGGAATTGAGCACGTTGAAGCTGCCAAATAATCCTCCAAAGACAAAGGCGCCGAGAATTCCAATGACGATATTCCCAAGTAGCCCAAACCCGTGACCTTTCACAATTTTGCCCGCCAGAAAGCCAGCAATTGCCCCGATCAAAAGCGCGACCATCAGTCCAGTTATATTCATCTTCAATTATCCAGTCAGTTAGCATCGGCAGCTCGCGAACAACAGAACATCGCAATCAGAGCCGAAAGAAAGAGAGGGGCCCGATCACGCATCGCACCAAGTTTTCGCAGATTCTAGCCAGTCTCGCAAAAGAACACCACGAACCGAGAAACGCGAAAGTCGATCAATCGGCCCGTACGAAAGGGCTCCCCATTCGCGGGACGGAGCCCCCCTAGGGCAGCTCCCTCGGTCGCATTCTCAAAGAATGGCTGGCTTCCGAAAAACGATGGGCCTCGGAGAGACGGCTGGGCGTCTACCGGGAAGGAGTACAACGGGCGGGAGGCAGCACAACCGGCGAAAGAACGTGATCAAAGGCTTTGCAACGCCTGGAGAATGCGTCCCGGAATCACCATTGAACATGATGACTTACCTTGGTTACTCACCGACCGAATCGGCATTCCAAATCTCCCACATCGCTGCCAATTCTTTGGCCTTTTGCGGGCGTTCCCCAGCGAGGTCATTCATTTCCGTAGGATCAGATTTCAAGTCATACAACTCCCACGACTTTCCAGCACGAATGGCTTTGAGATCGCCCTGACGAACCGCATTCGCCTTCTTAAAACGCCAGTAGATTTCCTGGTGGGGCTTGCGTTGCTTTCCTTGAAAGATCGGCAGAAGAGAAATACCGACTGGCGGCTTTGTTTGTTTGCTATGAATCTGCTGAGGATATTCGGCTCCCGTGATATCCATGAAGGTCGCGGAGATGTCGATGATGTGCCCAACTTGGCCAGTCATTTTCCCTGGCTCGATCACACCGGGCCAGTGAGCAATGAATGGCGTATGGGTTCCCCCTTCATAATCGGTCGACTTGAATTTTCGGAAAGGGGTATTGCTGGCGTTCGCCCACCCAACCGAAACCGTTCGATAGCTTTCGACGGGCCCAGGTGGAATGTCTGGAGTCGTATTGGGCTGCTCCGGGCATGCGCCGTTATCGGAAAGAAAAAGAATCAATGTGTTATCCCAATCACCAAGCTCTTTCACTTTGTTAAACAGTCGGCCCAGGTTTTGGTCAACACGGTCGATCATGGCACAATAAACCGCCATCTTTAGATCTTCTTCATCCTGTTGTTCGGCGGATAATTCATCCCATGCTTTCGATGCCCGCGGGGTGAGTTTGTGTTGCGGACCGATGATGCCCATTTCCTGCATGCGTTCGAAGCGTTGCTTGCGAATCACGTCCCAGCCGACTTTATATTTGCCACGATATTTTGCGATATCCACGGGCCAGGCGTGAAGCGGATAGTGCGGTGCAGTGTAGGGCAGATACAGCAGGTACGGCTGCTCATCGTCTTGGTATTCTTCAAGCCGTTCAATCGCGTAGGTCGTAAAGGCATCGGTCGTGTAAAAGTTTGGATCAGGATTGGTGTAACCCATGATCAATTGATCTTCGATGGCCCAGCGCCGAATCCTCGTTTGACTCTTGCGGCCTGGAGCCCCCTCACCAGCTCGCGGCTCTAAACCAGGATTAAAAAAGTTGCAACAGCCATCGGCGAGCCCAAAATAACGATCGAAGCCACGCGTCGTCGGAAGTGGATCCTGATGCCATTTGCCGGCGATTAAGGTTCGGTAACCAACCGTCTTCAAAACCTCCGCGATCGTGGCGCCATAGGCGAGGTCTTGGTCACCAATTTGATAGGCGTAGTTACCCGTCAGCAGCTCGGCACGCGTCGTATGACACTTCGCCGTGTTATAGAACTGGGTGAATCGAAGACCCTCATTCGCCAACTTATCGATATTCGGAGTTTGCACCTCACCGCCGTAGCAGCCAATGTCCGAATACCCCATATCGTCGACCATGATCACGATAATGTTTGGCCGGGATCGATCAGCTTCTCGAACCGGCGTTGTCGCGATGGCGGAAATCCCGCTTACAAAGAACGCGATCGCAAATGCCACTCCAGAAAGGATCTTACGGAGCAAAGAACAGCTGAGTCGCTTCGTCATCGAGTTTACCTTTAGGCATAGTTGCAAGTTGGTGTAGCCAGATTCCACCGGTCACGTCCGAAGCTCGATGGTGCCTCAAGCATAAAGACTCCGAATATAAAGGGACACAGAGGTCACTTCAAAGTCTAATCTAGTTGTTGCCCTTATCCCCGCTGCTGCTCGCGGTTCTGCACATTCGTGATCAACAGTGTGACCTAAAAACGTCCCACCGCTTGAACGAGAACAATGCATTGAAGAGTCATTCGAAAAACAGATCTGATTGCAAACAAGTACGCAAACAGACTTGAACTGGGTTTCAAGTCTTTCCGGTTCAATTCAACACAAAAGGAATCTGGATTCGGTCAAGAAACAACCTCCGAAAATCATCCAAACTCGCTCTCGAGCATGAACATTACTCTTTCACGGCATTTGTCCTTGCATGACATAAACCCCCGCGTTTGCTAATGCCATCCGCACGCGATCGACAAAGCATGCAACCAATTCAACTCCTGGCCTGAACCGCAACTTCGGCGAGACCGATCCTGAAAATTAGACGCCTTAGCCGAGGCGAGCCAACAGCTGACTCACTGCTTGGTGCTAGAAAGTCGAGTTTCCGCAAGTCGCCGTGCCGTCGTTTGAAATTGCTTCTTCATTTCGCGTTCTGAATCCGTCAGTTCCGCATTGTCCCGTTTCTCTCCATCAAACGGCCCCCGATAACGCGTTAACTTGGCGTCACTGCCATCGACTTTGGCGGCAAGAGAATACTGTTTGTTGCGAACCATCACCTGACCTCGATACCAGATGTAGATCCATTCCTTTTTTCGGTCACTCGCTTTGTCGACGAGCACAGGCAAAAAACTCACCCCGTCACCGGGATCGTTCGGTGGCAATTCAGCACCAGTGACTTCACAAACGGTTGGCAACATATCGCAGAACTCGACCAGGTCATCGACAACCCGACCAGGTTGCTTGATGCCCGCCGGCCAACTGGCAATCAACGGCACCCGTGTCCCCGCATCAGTCATGCTGCCCTTACCGCCGGCAACCTTGCGGCCATTCCAAGGGGTCACGATCGGTTTATCGGTACCGTTGTCACCAGTGAAAATCAGCAGCGTATTGTCACGCACACCAGACTTTTCTAACTGCGAAACAATTTGACCGACTGCCTTGTCAGCATAGGCGACCATGTCGCGAAAGTGCCGCTGCGGATCATTGCGATCCCCTTTATAAGTCGTCGAACCAAGCCGCTTGGGGTCCCAGTCCGTTGAATCAGGAGTTGGATCGAAAGGGCAGTGCGTCAGAATCATCGGGTAGTAAACGAGAAAGGGTGCTTCCCGATTCTTCTCAATGAAATCGCAAATGAAGTCGGTACAGATCTGTGGTCCATATTCCCCACCGGTAAAATCTCTTGCCACACCATTGAATTCGAGCAACGGATTTACAAATCGTCGGTCGATCCGCTTGTCCTTGTCTTTCGATCTGCCGCTACGCGTGTGTTGCCACAGACAAGACTGCTCGAAGCCAAAATGCTGCGGTGAATCTTTCTGCTTGCCAAGCTGCCATTTGCCGGCAATGCATGTTGCATACCCGGCCGCCTTCAATTGGTGCGCGAACGTCGTCTGGTCGCGTTCCAACCGTCCAAACTGGACGTAGTTACGAACGTTGTATTGACCGGTCATGATCTTCGTACGTGATGGCGTACAAATCGGATTTGAGAAGCAATTGGTGAAACGCACTCCCCGCGCCGCCAGCTTGTCAAGGTTGGGCGATTTGCACGATTCGCTTCCGTTCACCGAAAGAGCTTCAAACCCCATGTCATCTGCCATGATCAGCACAATATTGGGTCGATCGGCCGCCTCCACCGAATCGGCACAAATCGTGGTTGCCCCGACCCACCCGACCCACCCGACCCACCCGACCAAGATCATCAAGATCGGCTGAAAGACAGCTCCCTGAAAGGTGGCAGTCTGAAATTTGGTCTGTTTCATGGCTTCAATTCCTCTTCCTCAAAAAATGGCAGCCACGATCATACCCAAGCCTCAGTGTCACGTCCGAAGGAATGCACAAGATTGATGCCAGATCACTCTTATTCCCTGGCTTCCCTGGCTTCCCTGGCAATTGCAATAATTCTCCCACGCGAAACTTTCCATTGTGCCGCCCTCATTGACCTGGCACTTGCAAACTTGATCTGACACTAGAAAACCCGCCAGTCTCAAAGAAGTATCGTTCCAAGGATGCAACGCTGGTATACTGGGAGGAAGTTCCGGTGGAGCCATACGAGCACTTCCGAACCCCCTCGCCTGCCCCACCTAAACCGCCGTTCCCGCTCCCACTCCCTGCCGATCCAAACACGCTTGCGCGTCACGCGTTAGATTTGGTCGATTGCTTATGCCAATTATGAAGATCCTTTCCTGCGTCCTCTTTTGCTGCCTGGGATTTTCTTGCGTCTCAGCCGCTGACGCGGACGCGGAAATGAATCCGCTTCCTCTCGCGGAGGCTAAAGAACAGGGGCGTCTGAAATCCAGATTTCTGCAAGGCAATCAAGACGCAGCTGCCTCCGAACCAGCCGCTCCTCAAGCGAACCTTCAAGCGTTTGAAAAATCGCTTGGCCCCATCCTGATCAAAAGCTGCCTCGCCTGTCATGGCCCAGAAGTATCCGAAGGCCGACTCCGCGTCGACGAACTGGACCCCAATTTATTGACGGGAAAAAATGTCGATCAGTGGCGCGAGATCTATAACGTCTTAAGCAACTCCGAGATGCCGCCCGAAGATGACACCGACAACCCACTGACCGAGGCCGAACGCGGCAATCTTGTCGATTGGCTGAGTCGAGAACTGAACAAGGCGTCCCTCGTCCGCCGAAACAGCAAAGAACACTCATCGTTTCGCAGGTTAACAAAATACGAATACAACTACGCTCTTCAAGATCTGCTTGGCCTGCCATTTAATCTGGCAAAGAAACTCCCGCCAGAAACACCATCCGACGACGGCTTTAAAAATAGCTCCGAACTTTTGCAGATGTCGGCAATGCAATTCGAAACCTATCGCAACCTTGCTTTGCAAGCTCTCAAACGGGCGACGGTCAGCGGCGAACGCCCCGAACCGGTGACTTACATCATCTCCATGCAGGAAGAGATGCAGAAAGCTACGGGCGGAAAAAGCGACAAGACTTTTCTTGCCACCGACGACGATTACCAAAAACAAATCAACCGACAACACTTTTTCGATCGTGAGTCGGGCACCGGGTTTCATTATTCAAATGGCAAAGCGATGCCGCGCCCCGATGGTATCGCCGGACAAAATCCTCCCCTGTCGCCAGTTGTGATGGTTCTGCCACGATCCAAAGAATTAAAAATGAATCTGGATCGTTTTTTACCTGACGAAGGAACGATGCGAGTCAGTATTCGTGCCGGACGTTCTAGTATGGCGGCCGATGAACACGCCTCCCTTCGATTGATCTTCAGCGCACACACCAGCAACAATGCAAACTTCTCCGAGGTAATCAGTGAACGCGATGTGCTGGTTACCGCATCGGCTGACGCCCCCGAATTCATTCACTTTGATATCCCCTTGGGAGATATCCAGCGGAATCCATTCCGGAAATTGACAACCACCTTTCCGCGACGCGATGAATTCTTGCACATTCGCAACGAATCAAACGCACACAACCGCGAAGATCCCCTGCATGTTCTGATCGACTATGTCGAGATCAGTGCTCCCTTCTATGAACAATGGCCACCGAAGACACATACAGCGATCTTTTTCGAAAGTGAAAACCGAAATGACGAAGCGGCCTATGGTCGCGAAGTCTTGAGTCGATTCTTGCGACGTGTTTGGCGACGCCCAGTCACCACACTGGAAGTCGACCAGTTCATGAATCTGTTCGCGGAATATCGACCATCCTTCCCAAGCCTCGAAACGGCCATGCTGGAAGTCCTAGCGACGGCGTTAGCCAGCCCCGAGTTTCTCTATCTCGCCCAACGGATCACGCCCGAGTCGACGAACATCAAAAACAAGATCAGTGATCATGAATTCGCCAGTCGATTGTCAATCTTTCTTTGGTCCAGCATTCCTGACGAGGAACTTTTGAAACTGGCAGACCGGGGCGAATTACAAAAACCGAGCGTATTGACCGCACAAATCGAACGCATGCTGGCCGACCCACGCGCTGGCCGATTCACCAGCAATTTCGTTCAGCAATGGTTGGGCCTAGACGGCCTCCAGAACGCGACTCACCTTAAAGATGACGCGTTGCGCGCCGCGATGCGGGAAGAACCCGTTGCTTTCTTCGAAGAAGTCTTGCATCACAACCACAGCGTGATGGACTTTCTCCATTCCGATTATGCGGTCGTCAATGAACGACTGGCGGCGCACTATCGGATCCCCGCTGTTCGTGGCCCCCATTTCCGCAAAGTTTCCATCGACCCCAAAACGCCACGTGGCGGATTACTGACTAATGCCGCAGTGCTGGCAATGAATTCCGACGGAACGGATTCTCATCCGCTTAAGCGAGGCGTATGGATGCTGGAACGAATCCTGCATGACCCACCACCACCCCCACCACCGAATGTTCCAGAAGTCGATCTTACCGACCCGGAAATTCTTAAGATGACGTTGAAAGAACGGATCGCCGACCATCGAAACAAACCAGCCTGCATCTCGTGTCATGCACGAATCGATCCGTGGGGGATCGCTTTCGAAAACTACGACGCGTTGGGATCCTTTCGAACGCGTATCAAAGACAAACCAGTGGATGCGACCTCCGAACTATTCAACAAGCATACCTTGGCTGGAATGGAGGGGCTGAAGCGATATCTGCTCACAGACCGCCAAGATCAATTCTGCAGAGCGATGGTTCACAAGATGACAGCCTACGCCCTCGGTCGTCCGCTCTCCTTTGGCGACCACGCTGACATTGACAATTTGACTAAACTTTGGAGAACGGACGGCGATCGCCTCGGCGACCTGATCCACCTGATCGTCAACAGTGAGATTTTTGCATCGAGATGAGCGCGTCTCGTGACTCGCTTGTCGAACCAACACGTCAACCAAACATTGAACCTGCCCAAAGCACAACTCCCAAACCGAACCCCGCTCTGAAAGAGTCAGTGCGTTCGAAACCACAGGAATGGACAATGAGTGACAAACCGCAATTAATGAACCGGAATACATTCCTCCGTGGCACGGGATTGGCGCTCGCCCTTCCGTGGTTTGAAACCTTTGCAACCGCAGGCCCCAATTCCGAGGCAACTCCAAGGCGTTTCCTCAGCGTCTACCATCCCGACGGGGTTGGCTTACCACTCAAATCCGATCCTGCCTGGAAAGACTGGAGCTGGTTTCCACGCGGCGGTGAAAAAGATTTCCAATTGACCAAGGTGCTCGATGTCCTTGAGCCCTTGCGAAGTGAAATCACGATTTATTCTGGCTTATCTCACCCTGCCGTGCGCAGCGTCCACGGCCATTCCAATGCCGATCAGTATCTAACCGGTGCGGCGACAGGCGGCCACGGCCCCTACAAAAACTCGATCTCGCTTGACCAGGTTTATGCCGAGCACGCTGGTGAATTCACACGGCACACATCGCTGGTGATGTCAACCAACGGAGGAATTGGTGGACCACGTGGTGCACAAACGCAATCTTTCAACCGTGAGGGGCGGCCAATTCCGGCAATGAACAAGCCGAAGCAAATTTTCGACATGCTGTTTGTCACGAGTGGAAAAGATGCTGCCGCAAAATTAGCGAGAAGCAAGAGTTCGCTCGATCTATTGATTGCAAACGCGCGATCCCTGGGGCGACAACTCTCCAGTCACGACCAACGAACGCTCGACCAATACCTGGATGCGGTTCGAGATACCGAAGTCAAGCTTACGAAGGCCCAGAAGTGGATCGATACTCCGATTCCCGAAGTGGACACGACGAACTTGCATTTGGATGCTGAACCGAAAGAAGCAAGGCTTTATTTTCAAACCATGTACGAGTTGATCTACCTCGCATTTCTGAGTGATTCGACGCGAGTTGCAACGTTCCAACTTGGCAGGGAAAACGGCGAAGGTCCACATGACTTGCTTTCCAAAGCTGTTGGGCTGGGTGGTGCTCATGGCTTGACTCATGAAGTCAAGAAACCGAATGGCTGGAAGAACCTTGGGACCTACAACCGTTACCAAGCCGAAGAGTTCGGCCGTTTTGCGCAACGGCTCAAAGAGACAGCCGAACCAAACGGAAACGGCAACATGCTAGACAATACGTTTGCGATGCACGGGTCTGCCTCCAGCAGTTTCCACCTTTCACGAAACTATCCAATCATTTCAGCCGGCGGCAAGAACCTGGGCTTCACCAATGGCCGTTATCTCAAATTTGGAAGCGGCAACGAAGACAACCAAGCCGGCGCGGGCATCGTGACTGACGCTGGCTGGCGTGGGAAGATGGAGGCCGAAGAGCTGCCGCTCGCGCAACTGTTTGTCACAATCCTGCAACGTCTCGGTGTCGAAACCGACTCGTTTGCCGGTTACACCGGCACGCTAAACCGCGTGTAAATCCCGGAATCATTCACAAGCATGGCGATGATTTTATCGAGCGGGCCACTTCCAACCGTGCTGATCGAGCAAGTCCCCATCTTCCAGGACGGTTTCACCCAATTGCTTTTGCAAGCGAATTGAAATACAGATTTCATCTGACTCAAGTTCTTGCACAAGCCGTTCATTGTGACTGACGACGATGACTTGACTGTTCTCAGCTGCCAGGCGAATCATGCTCGCCAAAGGCGAAATTAGATCCGGATGAAGACTCGTTTCCGGTTCGTTCAAGATCAGCAACTCAGGCGGCCTTGGTGAAAACAATGCGGCCACCAACAGTAGATACCGAAGCGTACCATCGGAGAGTTCTCTCGCGCTCAGCTGACGCAACATTCCAGACTGTGCGAGCATCACCTGCATTCCGCCTTCCCCGTTTTGGATCTGTAATCTTGACCCTGGAAAGGCAGCGTCAACGGCGTGACTCAAGCCATCCGAGTCACCGATTTCGCGAATGGTTTGAAGTGCCGCAGCGAGGTTGCTGCCGTCATCGGCCATCACCGGCGTGAACGTCTGGACCGACGGAAGCCTCGCAGGCGCACCTGCATCACAGCGAAACGTATCATAGAACCGCCAATTCCGAAGCTGGTCTCGCATGACAATCAACTCGGGCGCCGCATACGGATCTGCGTATTCCGTCAACATGCTATCGCCCACCGCGATCGGCAAATCAACATCAGCCCACTTTCCTTTCCCGCTGCGGCAACGCAAACGACTGCCACGACGGTCCGCGCAGAGCGATTTCGCATCCAACGACGCTCCATTCCAAATGCACTCTCGCTTGATCACGGGGTCGCCATCAAACATCGACCCCATCGGCGTTGGCCTGCCGAGATCAATGCAATAGCTGAGCGGGTCTGCCAGAACCCCCAACTTCAAAGCAATCGGCTTTGACCGAAGTGTTCCCTGGATCGGCTGCTCACCCCGCTTCATTTCATTAGAAATGCTCTCAGGACCCGCCCACAACACCGAACCAAAACCACCCTCATTAGCCAAGCTTCGATTCAAGCCACCCCACCCTGCAGCTGCAATCAAACGCAACGCCCGGTACAGATTCGTCTTACCACAACCGTTCGGACCAGTGATCAAATTGAGCTCGCCAAGACGAACGTTTAGCGAACGAATCGATCGGTAACCAGCAATCCCAATCCGTTCAATCACAAGACCGACCTTTGGTGCAATGGCTAACTCAGCTGCAAACCAGCAAACGTTTTTGAAACGCAATGACGAGAGGATACCAAACGTATCCTAGCAAACACCTTCTGCGCATTTGCACGATACCAAAGCGTCGATCGAAAAACGTCCCCCTACCCTGCAATATCACCAAGCAAAGATATCACCTAACAAAATCCGCTTGTCTGCCACCAAGCAAACGAGTCGCGTCGGCACGTTGGGCCAGTCGTAGAAAATACTGAAATCACGCAACCAAACCAAACCAAACCAAACAAGATCGTAGAGGGAGCAATTTATCGAATGGCTTCGCCTCAGCGACTTTTGCAGCATGCCTGATATCGCCCGACCCTAACACCCTAACACCCTAACACCCTAACACCCTAACACCCTAACACCCTGACACCCTGACACCCTGACACCCTGACACCCTGACACCCTGACGCCCAGGCCAAGCCGAAACCCAATCCTGTTGTTGCCGCCGTGCAGGCATTAAGATGTCAGGCGATATACCAATGGCAAGATCGATCAAATACACCCGCCTGCACCTAAATATCCGTCTGCAGTTCCATATCCGTCTGCAGCAGGCATTGGCTTCCTTCAAACGATTTCTAAATCGGTGATTATGTTCAAAATATCGTCCGGCCTGCTTGCCTCATGCTTTCTGCTCGCTGTTTCCGGATTCGCACACGCGGACCAAACGCTCGAAGTGGCGGCACCATTTACTGACAACATGATCTTGCAGCGTCAGGTTGACGTTCCGATTTGGGGATTCGACACGCCGGGCACTACGGTCACTGTCGATTTTGCCGGGCAGACGAAATCAGCGACGGCGGACAAAAATGGCGACTGGATGATCAAACTCGCCCCACTGACGGCGTCACGGTCGGAGCGAATTTTCAAGGTCACGAACGACCGGCAGGAGACGGTTGAGCTGGCCGGCGTCTTGGTTGGTGAAGTCTGGTTCTCATCTGGCCAATCCAACATGGTCTGGACCGCTGGCAGCAGCATGTGTCGCGAACTCGCTCGCGAGATCGCTGGTTCAAAAACCGACATTCCGATCCGTGAAATCAACATCAGCACCGTTTCAGCCCTTTACCCACAAAAGAAGGCGACATCCGATGGTGGCTGGAAAACACATCAGAGTGCCAGCGGATTCTCAGCACTCTCCCTCGCCTTCGCCTACGAACTCTACAAAGAACTGGACGTCCCGGTCGGCATCCTTTTGAGTGCGCATAGTAATACTCGAATTGAAGCTTTCACCCAACGCAAGGCGATCGAGCAACATCCAGTACTGGCGAGTGATGCCACTTTAATCCATGACGCCGATCCGCGGCTCGCGCAGGGCCGCAACGCTTTTGATCAATACTACCAAGACTTAATGACTTGGCAAAAAACGGCCGGAGATGCCGCCGACGCGGGCGGCCGTATTCCCGCACGCCCAAACCTTCCTGGCATCGCTGGAATGTGGCGAGGCCCCTCGCAGTTCTTCAACGGCAAAATCAACCCAGTCATTCCCTACGCGATCCGCGGAGCAATCTGGTGCCAGGGGACCAGCAATTCTGGAGACGGAAGGATTTACGCCGCGCGTATGGAAGCGCTTGTCAACGGCTGGCGAGACGCCTGGGACATGCCTGAAATGCCATTCTATTTTACGCAAATGCAATGCTACGGCGCTCCCGATCCAAACAACGTGGGATTTGCTGACATTCGACAGGTTCAACACTTGTTCTTCATGAACAACCGGAACAACGTTGGGATGGTTGTTCAGTCAGATCTAAATTCAGCGCGTCCGCAGGGAATTCACTACTACAACAAACTACACCCCGGCATGCGGATGGCGCGTTGGGCATTGGCGAAACAGTACGGAAAGGACATTGCCTATACCGGCCCAATCTATTCCGGCTACAGAATCAGCGGCAATCAAGCGATCGTCTCGTTCGAACAAGACAGCCTGTTCGGTGGTCTGATGGTGGGCAGTAAAGGGATGGCCAAGGATTACCGTGAAGAGGGTAAATTCGTAGAACCGGCAAAACCGACGCCTGGTGACCGCTTGAATCATTTTCGGCTTTGCGGCAAAGACAAAGTGTGGCATGCTGCCGATGCAGTTATCTCGGGTGACACCGTTGTCGTCACGGCCGAAAGCGTACCCCAACCAACCGGGGTTCAATATGCGTACAGCGCCGTCCCTGAGAAATCGAATCTTTACAACTTGGCGGGCTTGCCAGCAACACCCTTCGCGGCAATTGATGGCGAGCTGATTTTCGAAGAAGACGATCTTGAAAAAGCAGCGGCCGAAAAAGCTCGATACGCTCAATACACGGACCCCGATTACCCAATCCTGCAAGTCGTTGAATATTTCCGAGACGGGGCAATCATTCAACGCGATAAAGTGATTCCAATCTGGGGACATGCCAACGAAGGTGTCGAAGTCAAAGTAACTTTGGGTGGTGTTACCCGAACGGCCGTCGCCAATGAACTGCAGCAATGGGCAGTTGAGTTCCCCCCACTCAAGGCTTCCACTGAGCCCATTTCACTATCTGTGGTCTCAAGTCACGACCGCAGTCGAACGGTAAACAATATCCTGGTCGGTGACGTCTGGTATTTAACCGGATCGACACTGCTGAATGGCGAGATGGCTTACAACTCACGAGACAAAGGAACTGAACCGCCACCGACTCTGCCGTCACTTCGTGAATTCCGACGAAAGACCAGCGCTAGCACATTCACGACCCCCAGAAAACGGAAGTTCGAAACGGGTGGTGGCAAGTACCGCTCATCTTGGATGACTAGTGATGTATGGGAAGGGGATCGCGGCATCACCATGTTTGCGTATCACTTCGCCAAGACACTCAATCGCGAAGGTGTCCCACAAGGATTTATCACGATGTCTTCAGGCCAAGGTGGTCGCGCAAAGCAAATGGCTTCGCCGCTCTCGTGGACTTCGTTTGCCGGAGTCAAAGAAATCAAGAAACCAGCATTCCAAGCGCGCTTGAACGAACTGTTCATGCAGTACCCCAGCACCGATATCGCGCAACGAGCGCTCACCGATCACATTCAGCAAGTCAAAGGGTTTGTTGACACGATTGTGGCGGCAGATCAACAAGGAAAGGAACTTTCGCAAGCTGCGCCACTGGCCGCACCACCCTTCCCAGAAGCCGGTAAGGGTAGCGAGATCAGTTCCGACAAGATTCCCACATACGCGTACAACTGGTGCGTCAGCCCAATGACACCGATGGCGGTCGCCGGCGTGATCTGGGTTCCGTCCGAACATAACATCGGATACGACCCTGCCATCTACGCTGGCGAACTGGAAGTTTACGCAAACAGTTTGGTTGGCACCTATGGGCAGCAGGACGTGCAATTCATCTATGCCCAGCCAGCCGAGTCGCTGGTCGAAAAGATCAGCACTCCCCGGATCCCCGGTTCAAAGCACATTACATTCGAGCAATGGCCTAAAAGCCTGCGAGAGATCGCTATCGAGATGGCAAAGCTCGCAGAATAAATGGCCGAACGTTCGATGCGCAAGCAGTGCGATGTTCACAAAGCCTACGATGTTCACACGCACTGGCACGCACGTCTGGCCGAGCTTACCCGCAGCTACTCGATTCGCATCAGCCTTGAACCGCATGAATCCTCACGCCTAACCCACCTGAACCCTAACCGGCTTGAACCCTGCCCCACTTGAACCCTGACTGGAGATTCAATCTCCTCGAATCGATTTTCGATCTTGCAAGTGCTGTAACTGTTTCTAGACTTGCGGGGGATCAAACCGGTATTTTGTGGGTCGACTAGAATCCCGCGTCCAAGCTTTTGTCTCACCCCTCTCGCTGCTCAACCAATCATGAAGAAACACGAATGGCGTGAGACGACCGAGGAAGGCGAAATCCGCCTGGTGACGGCGTTGCACCACGCCGGTAAATGGCAGCTACGTTCGCGACTTAAGTCAGAGAGGGAATGGACGGAGTTTCCCGTGATTTCGCTCGAGGATCTCGAAACCTTGCACGATATCATTTCGAAAAAGTATCGACGCAACCGCGTGCCCCACAGCCACGTCCTGCAACTGGATGCCTTGCTTGAAGCTGCCCGACGCCGGAAATAGCAAGCACGCAGACCATTGCGACGCGGGCAGATCTCAAAGGACACGAGCTCCTATCGGCTTTGTAACCGCACGAGGTACAATGGTGGTTATGAAGCAGATACCCCACCTACTCCCGCTCGGCCTCTTTTTCTGCCAGGCGATTGCCACTCTTGCGGAACCTCCCAGGTCTGTGATTCCACCACAGCATCGGGCGGTCCTGCAAGAACACTGTTTTGATTGTCACGATTCGCAATCCAAAGAAGGGGGCGTCGACCTACAAACTCTCTCCTTTGAAATCAGCACTGTCGAGACAGCGGAGCGGTGGCAGAAAGTTCTCGCAGTCCTGAATTCGGGCGAAATGCCACCCGAGGACGAAACGCAAATTAACTCCGAACAGAAAACTCTCTTGCTGGATGATTTGTCAGCTCAAATCGTTGTGGCTCGGGATGTACTGACCGATTCAGCTGGTGTCATTACCATGCGGCGATTGAATCGCCGGGAATACGAGAATACGGTGTTCGATCTAGTCGGAGTCCGCATTGAGGCGAAGGATCTGCCCAGTGATGCAAACTCGCAAGGCTTTGACACCTCCGGTGGATCACTGTTCTTCTCGAGTGATCAATTTGAACAATACCTGGCGCTCGCCAACCAAGCACTTGAGGCAGCCTTTGTCTATGGCAAGAAACCAGGACAAAAGACGATTCGGCGAGAGTCCGAGTCCTTGATCAATCCACGTTTCAGCCGATTGCGAACGAAACTAAAAAAAGATTTCGATCGCGCTGCTCAGTGGAGGGCAACCAACGGCCAGCAAAGCCCCGCCGAATTCGGGTTTATTGATGAGAGTGACGTTAAATTCCACGAGCGACTACACCGCCAGCAATACGCGAGTTACGTTCGCTATTTGGAAACGCCCGAATCAAAAACGGGCGTGTTGCTGAACAAACTATTTAACGGAGCGGTCGTCGACACCATCACGATTCCCGGCAATTGGCCAGACGGAGAATATGTTTTGCGAGCTCGGGTGGCGGCACTGGAAGGCTCGCAATCGAAGGAACGTTTTCTCGAACACGGCATCGTGGGTGACGGTGCGCGATCTGGTGAACTGAAAGTGATCGGTTGCAATCAAGTCACGGGCTCGATCAGCGAGCCACAGACTCTAGAGATTCCAATCACCGTAAAAGAGAATCGTGGATTCGGACTCCGGCAGCGGCAGCCGAACAGCCGCGCAGCCACACGAGCGGCTTTCCTGCAAGCACAAGTGAAGACAGGTGTCGGCCCACCAGCGGCGCTTTGGATTGACTGGATCGAAGTCACCGGTCCAGTCCTGGAAACTTGGCCGCCGCCCAGCATCGGCAAGATCTTTTTTAAGGGCATGTGGTGGAAACAACCTGACGAAGATACCTACGCGCGCGAGATCATCCAACGGTTCGCCGAGCGTGCCTTTCGAATCAAATCACCCTCAAAGAGCTTCCTAGAAAAACTCTTTACGCTCTACGCGGAAGCCAGAGAAGACGGCGTAAATTTCCCCACTGCGATTCGCGAACCGTTGGCAGTCATCATGGCGTCCCCCGGTTTCCTTTATCAAATTGAACCAGCAGCAGTGTTGGCACCCGAATCAATTGAAGAACAGAATCGCAACGCACTGCCACCAAAGGAATTGGAAACTCAACCAACGCAATCGCGAATAGCGGAAAGTGGAGAACAGCGAGTCCAGCAAAGCAGCAAACGGAGCACTGAACAGAGCACTGAACAGAGCACTGAACAGAGCAGGGAACTGAATGACTTGGAATTGGCCGTTCGGCTCGCTTACTTTTTGTGGAGCAGCCCTCCTGATCAAACGCTGTACGAGATTGCGAAACAAGGCGAATTAAAACGTCCCGGCACACTGACGCGGCAGGTCAATCGGATGCTTGACGACCCTCGTGCCGACGAGTTCATCGCTCGGTTTTCCCACCAGTGGCTTGGTATGGAGCGTCTGGACTTCTTTCAATTTGACGCCAAGCAATTTCCTGAGTTTGACGAGAGCGTGAAGCAGGCGGCTCGACGCGAGGTCTATGCAACCATCCGATCGATGCTGGACGAAAACCGACCGTTGAGTGACCTGCTGAATCCAGACTACGTGGTCATCAATGACCTGATGGCTGACTACTACGGCATCGAAGGAGTTCAAGGCAGCGATTTTCAGAAGGTCGCGATTCCCCAGGGATCACCGCGTGGTGGATTGCTGGCGATGGCAGCCATCCTCGCTATGGGATCCGACGGGACACGATCCTCACCCGTTGAACGGGGTGCTTGGGTCATGCGAAAGATTCTCGACAACCCTCCACCACCGGCTCCCGCCAACGTTCCGCAACTCAGTCGGCTGGTAGGAAAGTTACTTTCGCCACGCGAGATCCAACAGGCCCACATGGAAGAACCGCAATGCGCACAATGCCACCGAAAAATCGACCCCATCGGGTTTGGAATGCAGAACTTTGACGCCGCCGGAAAATGGCGTGACAAAATTACGCTTCAACAGACCGCGGGAAAACGTGTTATCAAAAAGAAAGCGGTACAGATCGACCCACACGGGCAATTACCGGATGGATCACCCTTTGAAAACTTCCTTCAACTTCGTGATCAAATCGCCGTGAAGAACGATCAGTTCGCCCGCGGTTTTAGCGAAGCGCTCATCGAATACGCCCTGGGGCGACCCTACGGTTTTTCGGATGAAGGCTTGCGAGAGAGAATGATTTCGCAAGCCGAAAAACATGACGGATCGATACGTGAGTACATCATGGCATTGGTTCAATCAAAGAAATTCAGGACGAAGAAATGAATAAACCGTCACAGAAACAATCAAATCATGGCCGTCGCAGTTTCCTGCGCAGCAGTTCGGCCGTGGTCGCACTTCCCTTTCTGGAATCACTCGGCTTTCGCAAACACGCGGCTGCCGCCGAGCCAGCAGTCGCCCCCAAGCGGCTTGTGTTCCTGGGAATGGGCTTTGGAGTGACACGTGACACCTGGTTTCCCAACATCAAACAAACGGGAAGCGATTACGAACTCTCCGAAGGCCTGCAACCACTCGCCGATCACAAACAAGACCTGACGGTCATTCAAAATCTCTCCAACCAATTTTCAACCGAGGCCCATTGGGGTAGCACCTTTTGGTTGACTGGTGCAAATCGCTATGCCGAACCTGGCCAGAGCTTCTACAACTCTGTGTCCGCCGATCAGGTCGCCGCTGAATCGCTTGGCCGCGACACACGCTTCACCTCGATTCAACTCGGCCACAAGGGCCCTGACAAATCAGGCCATGGCCCCGGTCTATCATTGGCTTGGAACCGGCAAGGCAAACCGATCGCCGCTTTGAACACACCGGTCGCTGCCTTTCACCGATTATTTTCGGACGACGATACACCGCTCGCGGAAAGACAGGCCGCGCTGCGAAAAAAGCGAAGCGTACTAGACACCGTCCTTGAAAATGCGAGATCCGTCGGACGTGGGTTGACCCAAACAGACACCGACAAACTCGATGAGTACTTTCAGTCGATTCGAGAAATCGAAATCCGACTCGCGAAAGAAGAAGATTGGCTGGACGTGCCAAAGACACGCCCCCAACAATCTCCCAAAGCACCCGACGAAGGCCTGGAGGGATTCGAAGAGGTCAAGGTAATGTACGATCTGATTCTCGCCGCGATGCAAGTTGATGCCTCGCGTGTCTTCACCTATCGCCAACCGCTCGACACCTTCATCACGAGCCTGGGAGCAACGATCACAGCACATAACATGAGTCACTATTCCGATGGAGCAAGAAAAGAAGTTTCCCAAATGCGAGACAAGAAACAATCCGAATTACTTGCACGTTTCATTGGAAAACTGAAAGCTACACCGGACGTCGGCGACACCACTCTCTTCGATAACTGCACCGTCACGCTGGGCAGTAACATCAATTCGATCCATTATCTGACGAATTGCCCCACGGTGGTTACCGGGGGTGGTACGGGCATTCAACATGGCCGGCAACTGGTCATGCAAGATGCCAACACGCCACTGTGCAATCTCTGGCTGAGTCTGCTAAACGCATCTGGCGTAAAAACAGAATCGCACGGAGATTCCACCGGGCAAATCGACGAACTGTTTGGTTAGCCACTTATTTGGTTAGCACTGAACAGTTTCAAACCATAATGCTCAACCAAACAGCTCACCCATTGAGATCCCCGTGCTGTCTCCAAACGATTGCAGCGGAACATCCATCGAGTTCGCAATCCTGACGAACAAGTTGGACAGAGCATTCTGTTCTTCGTCATAGCTAATGAACTGGCCCGACTTGTGTCCCATCTGTTTTCCACCGGCCAAAATCAGCGGATAGTTGGTATTGTCGTGAACCTTGGATGTGGCAGCCCCTTGAAAAACAAGGCAACGGTCAAGCATCGAGCCATCACCCTCTTTCGTATCCCTGAGCCGCTTGATGAAGTAGGCCAATTGCTGAGCCACGAACTGATCCCACAGTCCCCAGTCCTTGAACCCACCCGCTCCCTTGGCAGCCGAGTGGCTCAGTTGATGCAGGTCCTTTGTGAGCCCAATCTGCTTCGAAAGGTTATTGGTCGGCGCGGTCCCACCCTCAGATGCTAATTGATAGGTCGCAACACGAGTAATGTCTGACTTGAACGCGAGGTACATCAGGTCGTACATCGTGCGGATATAATTTTCCACATCCGTAAACTCAATGTCCAAATTCATTTCGGCGGGCGCTGCCGCAGCACCTTTCTCAGCCCACAACTTGTCGTTGGCGATCTTTTTTTCTAATTCCGAAATCGCCGCCAAATACTCGTCAAGCGTCGCTTGATCTTCCCGCCCCAGATTGCGATTCAAATCCTTTGCATCTCGATAAATCTCGTTCAAGAGATGTGCTTTTTCTTTCAGCCTCGCCTTCGCGGCTGGGCTACTGGCGACGTACATTCGCTCATAGATTTCCTTTAAATCCGACCACGCGGGAATCCCCTTGCCATTCTTATCGAAGGACAGGGTGTAGGTACGGCTCAAGTTGCCAACACCACCGACTGTTGACAACGGCATCGAAGCCAACTGGGTTTGCCCCGCATGAAAATCACTAATCGCTTGGTCAATGGAAATTGAATTGAGTGTGGTCTTCCCCTTTACGATTTCTTTTGACGTCAGAAATCCGGTGGGATTCACGTGCGCGTCTCCACTGTTCCGGTTGAGTGGATGAGAAAGCCCAGAGATGACGGAGATGTCGTCACGATAAGGATTCAACGCATCCTGGCTGGTTCGAAATTTGTAATCCTTTCCCTCACCTTTGGGAAACCAATACCAATCCTCATGCTGCGGATCTTTTTCCGAAGGCAAACTGACCCCATTGGGGAAAAAGATAAACGCCGCACGCTTGGGAAGATTTTCGATCGCCTGCTGCTCACCACGAACTGCCATCGCGTTCATGAATGGCAATGCAAGCGAGATCCCACTGCCCCGCAGAAAAGTTCGCCGGTGCAACTGCCAAGATTTGTCAGCCATGATTCTAATATCCTCTCTGAAACGACTCGCTTTGAACGATTTCAACAATCAACGCCGGCACTGAATAGTCGTTCGCTACAAAATCGTCGCACAATCGGTGAACAAGGTCTTCATCATGATAATCGATGTCGCGGGAAAGCGCGTAAGCGAACAACCGCTCCGTGAGCCCTTTGGCAAAATCATGTTGCCGATGTTGAACGAGATAGTCCTTGAGGTCGCCAACGCCGTCGACTGACACGCCCCCAGGCAAAACCGCCTCTCGGTCAATTGGCACAAAACTCTTTTCAAAGACCGGCTTCTTACGCTTTCGGGGTTGATTGACCGCCTTCGAAACGAGCAGCACCTCATCCCGCCACGCACCGCTGGCATCATAGTTTTCAAATGGGATTCCCCAAGGATCAATCTTTTGGTGACAATTCCGGCAAGCTTCGTTATCACGGTGTGCAAATAGTTTTTCGTTCAACGTCAGCTTCTCAAATCCGGGAATACTGGCGTCAAAGGGGGGCACATTCTTGGGTGGATCGGGCGGTGGATCATTCAAAATCACCTCAGCTAACCAAACGCCACGCAAGATGGCGTGTGAGTTCATTCCGTCAGAATTACCAACAAGAAATGTCCCCTGAGTCAGTAAGCCACCACGTCGGTTCGTTTTTTCGACCTGTACCTTCTGAAACGCATCCCCCTTTACACCCTTAATCTGATAAAAAGCCGCAAGCTGTTGGTTCACGAAAACATGGTCTGCCTGCAACAAGTTTAAGGCGGACGAGCCGTTCCGGAACACATCGTTGACCGCTTCGATCGTTTCTTGCCGCATCAACGGCTTCAAAGAATCTTTGAACTTGGGATAGTATCCTCGATCGACCGCAACATTGAACAACATCGCGGTCTGCAACCATTGGTCCGTAAACTGCTCGGTCCACCTGGTCGCCTTCTTGTCGCGGATCATGCGGTCGACCTGCGCAGCCAGGACGGACGGTGTTTTCAGATTACCCGATGAGGCGAGTTGCAAAAGCTCTTGATCGGGAACCGAACACCACAGGAAGAACGCCAATCTTTCCGCCAATTTAAAGTTCTGATTCGCGTTGTCCGAACCTTTGCCGGGAAGCCCGAGGTAAAAGAATCTTGGCGAACAGAGAATCTCCTTGTACGCACTCAGCAAAGCCCGAATAGCAGGCTCCACTTGAACCTGCCTTTCGTAGACGCCGACGTATTTCTGCATTTCCGCTTCGGTGGGTGGTCTTCGAAACGCCTTTTCAACAAACGCGTAAATGCTTTTTCGAACATGCGCCTCGATCTCAGACTCATCGATCCCTGCTGGAATGAGCGACGACGTTAATTCGCTGTTGACGTTCCC
>JARGNK010000052.1:38751-41811 GCA_029213145.1 Rubripirellula sp.
AAAACTTTCCAGATAAACCGCCTGTCGGCCACGATTCGAGAGACGAATAAAAAACGGCCGATCCAATGCCCGAGTCATCTCATCAGGCAACCCCTCGGGAAAGGAATCCAGCGTGTAGGTCCGCAATTCGTCACTTGGATCAACATTGATGAATCCTAGATTTGCAACCTTTTGCCGCGGATCGACCTCGGAGTGCGTGAACCCAATGGAGACCTCAAATTTACCCGGACGCTCCGCCTTCGCGGCGAGAATCGTTTGGAACCTATATTTTGAAATCGCGGGGATTCCGAGATCGATGTAGCCTCCTGGATCGACGACAACCCCTTTGCCAGATCGCGTGACCTTGCCAACGTTTGGTTTAATTTTCCGTTTGTCTGATGTAAAAGCGATCGGCGGATCGGTATCGAGATTCTCAATATCGAGGCGTTCACGGTAAGGTTTGAAGGCAGCAATTGCCTTCATCTTGTTGATCACTGAAATGATTGCGTTCAGATAAGATTCAAGATGTGGACCACTGATTAGCAGCATCCGAGAACTATTCTGCAAACCGGTATCAATGCTCGTCCCCTCAGCGGGAAGCGTGCCCACTTCTCGCTTGGTCGAGATACCAAGCAAATCCTCCAATGCGTATTGCAACTCATAACGTGTTAACCGGCGAACGCTCCCTCGTTTATTCGGGTTCCCCGCCTGCTTTGCTTTTTTGAATTCCACATCCAGCCAACGGGTAATGACGTCTCGCTCAGCTGGCGTTGGCTGTGGTTCAGTAGCAGGTGGCATTTCGCCTGAGTTGAACACCTCTCGAATATCCTCCCATTGCCCAAAATCTTCACCAAGAGCAATATCTGGATCAATATCGTCGAACCGAATCTCCGCTTCAATTCTGTCGCCACCGTGACACTTACCGCAGTAATTCAGCAACAGGGGTTTGACCTGCCGATCAAATGCACGACGGTCCGCCGTAATTTCAGCCCCGGCCCAATCTCCCAACAAGGCAGATAACGTTCCAACGAAAAACAATCTACACGTCAGGTTCGTGATGGCTGGCAGGTTCATTCGGGCAATCGCTGATTGGTGTCGTTTTGAAAAAGCGAACAGGAAGGCGCCACCAGTTGATCGATCAGAGAACAGACAGAGAACCGGAAAGCAGGTTGGCGATCCGACAGTTCCCACACCCTCCCTGGACGAGCGTTACCCCGCTTCCTCTAAGCCAGCCGTGGTACGAGTTCGGTACAGGAAAGCATCCGAGGTAAGCAGGGAGACAAGCAACGCTTTCATACTGCCGCCGCTCTCCTTGTAAGCACGATAAGCTTCTTGCAGCACTGGCCCGTCGTTCAGCGTCTCATTGCGGCCCATCCAGAAACGAAACGCATGCCGAACAAAGACCTGCTCCGCGCGCTCACTTTCAGCCAGTTTCTGAATCAGCTCGATCGCATTGGCGACTTTTCCATCTAACCTGGGATCACCGGAATCGATAATCTCTCCCGTTGTATCCACCGGTTGCTCGAGTTCAAACTGACGGTAAAGCCCGGCATGATTGTACATTTCAAATGGCAATCCCAACGGATCCATTTTCTTGTGACAGGTCCAGCAATAATCTTCTCGCGTCACGCGCATCCGTTCGCGGAGCGTCTTCTTCGGCTCATCCGGGAGCATTGCATCTACAGTGATTGGCACATCGGGAATCCCACCGCCGAGCAGTCGTTCATAAATCCATCGGCCACGATGAATTGCATGATTGTCCATGGCATCGGAATGGGAGACGAGCCAACTGGGATGGGTCAAGATCCCCAAACGCTGTCCCTCAGGGGCTGTCGCCAAGAAACGCTCCGGTTTCATCGATCCAGTACCAAAGCTACGCCGACTCACGCGGGCAAACATTTTCGGCCCCGACACATCAGCCGGGCTAACGCCATGATTGACGTTTGACCTTCTTTTGTTTGCTGCTGTCGCTTTTTTGCGAGCGGCCGCCAAAGCTTTCTGCTTCGCCGCCAGCTTTGCCTTCAATTTCTTTTCGTCGGGGCTCGCTTTCAGCGATTTCTCGAGTTCCGCGACTTCCCCCTCCATCACTTCGAGTTCTGCTTCCCGTTCCTTGGCTGCGGCTGCCAAGGCCACTTTTTCTGCGGCAATGGATGCGGCTCGCTCTTCCTTGGAGCGTTTTGATCCAAAGTAAATCCCATCACCTTTGGTCGCGACGACTCGATCAGTTGTAAGCAATTCCTTCAGTACATCCTGGTCTTCCTGCAGGATCAATTCGATCAAACGATCGGTGCTTGCTGCGGCATCAAACATTGCGCGATAGTGTGACTGACCGCGATTACTCACACCGGTATCTCCCAACGCCTTCTCATCCTTGCAGATGTAGCCGCCCAAGTCGTAATCAAAATAGTCGCGAAAGAAACGCAGAACACGCGGTTTTCGAATACTCTCGTCATCCAGCATCCGCTTTACTTCACGTTCGACATCCGCCTTGGTTCGCATCCGTCCTTCGACGATCGCCTCTCGCAACGTCTCATCGGGCTTGATGTATCGCAGCGCGTGATTAACCGCCATGCCCAATTCCCAGTCCTGCAGCATGACTCGACCGTATGCGTCCGCCTTCCCTTCCTCAACAAGCTCCGGCCGAAAGAGCGCATCGCGATCCAAAAAGATAGACGACAACCCGAGCACAGCGCCCTCTTCCTTGCCGAGCTTATCGATCGACTGCTGCACGATATCCAGATATGCATCCGACTCAGTTTTGCTGGGGGGCCGAAAAGTGAGCGCCTCGAATAGATAATCGACGGCCGCTCGCAAGCCATCCTCGGTCACACCATCGTCGATCATCAGATCACTGACCGGGGTCAATGGGCGCGCGATTTTCGTGCTGTAGACAATACTTGTCGGTAACCCACGCAGGTCACCCTTCATCTTGTCAGCAATGGATTTGGGATCGTCCGTGATCTGATATGGCTCGGCGATGCTGAGCGGCCCCTCTGCCATGTAACGAATGATGTCACCGGCAACGCCCATGATCTGCGTCGCTTCCGCACTGTTGACCGTGTAGAAATGAGGATAGTTTTC
>JARGNK010000298.1:0-2199 GCA_029213145.1 Rubripirellula sp.
GATAGCCATACGAGCTTTGATTTCCAATAATTGCTATCCGCAGTGCGGAATTCGTTTGCACGCCCTCTCCTGGTTGGTCGGTCGTGTGTGCAAATTTAGGCAAGAAAGAAGCATGCTTCTCGGGCTTTCTCGGTTTGCGGCAAAGCAATTCGTATACGCCGTCTTGTCCGTAGAATTCAGGTTTGAAGAATTGCGTTGGTTGTTTTTTGTTCAAGGGATTGAGAGTGCCTTCGTCCGCTATTTGCACATCTTCAAATCCCGCGTTGTGACACTCGCTCTCCAACACACAGCGTGGAACTGCAAGCTGAAAGCCGCTTTTGTATTTTCCTTCGCTGAAATATCCAATCGTGTTGCCAATTGCCTTGATTGACATTTCAGGAATGTCAAAATGTCGCGATGGGTTATGCGGTTCAATCATGTTGTGAATGTACCAGCCCGGGCCGTTGGTGCAGATATATAGCGTGCCGCCCGGTTTCATGACTCGCGCAAATTCACGCAGGGTTTTTCGGTGATCCGTGAAGTACAGTGTGCTGTAGCAAAATACAGCGTCGAACGTGCTGTCCGTGAACTTTGTTGCATCAATACTCGATTGCTGCACGGTAACATTGTTGATGGCCATTGCATCAAGCACGTGATCAGTCGCGGCCGTGCGTGCCTGCGAAATGTCTACTGCAGTCACCTGGTTATTTAATTCTGCTAGGCAAAGAGTCCATTGGCCATTACCGCACCCTGCGTCAAGCACATGCTCGCGTCCGGTTAGACCGATCGCTTGAAGTCGATTTCGAAAGACTTCCAAGTTTGTTAGCCAAACTCGTTGGAAAAACTCTCGGTCGTAGCCTTCGAGTTGCTCAGCAGCTTCAGCGACTGCCTTGGCAAGTTGTTTTTCGTCGTACTTACTCATCATTCGCTACGAAGTTCTGTATTATGTTGGGTCAGGTCGCGCAGGAATTTGCTTGATGCGTTCTTCTGCGACGCTTGCAGCAGACCAGTGAAAAGGTTTCTGATTCCGAAGTCGTGGTTTGTATGCGGGCTCAATTCCGTCTCGGTCTGCTGGTTGAGCGGTTTGGTATTCCGGGTCGCGTTTCGGTAAGACATCATGGAGACGCTATTGAGATAGATGTGGATTGGGTGGAAAGCAAATACACGAGGCCTATCACCGCGGAACGGATGTGAAGTTAGATCGTTGATCAACGGGCCTGGTTTGTGGAGTTGGCAGCAGTCTTCCCAGCAGTAAGGAACACGCCAAATGGATCCGCTCGAGGAATAATAACGAACGGGTTCGAGGTGCTTGGCTCCAAACAGCAATAGGGAAGCATCCATTTTGATCCCTTGCTGTATGAGTTCGTCCAGTATTTCAGCGCTTTGTATTAAACAATGCGTGCGACAGGCTTGGGCATCGGGAACAATCTCCAGGCAATGCTTTATTACCTCACGAACTGTTGAGCCGTGCGATGAATTGGGAAGAAAATTTGGGTGGATGCCGAGTTCAAACAAGTCGGGTTCGTTTTGCAGTTCCCGAACAGCAGGGCTGTCGTGCGTCACAAACCAGGTGCTCTTTACATTGTGTCGTCGAAGCATGCTGCTCACCTCTTCGATCACAAAGTCAGGTGCCCAGTCCATGTCAAACGTGATAACGGTATCGGACATTGCTGTTGTCGTCGCTCAAATCACGAGCAATGGGCGATTAGTTGTTTTGTGATGTATTGCTGCTGCTGAACGGTGAGTTCGTCGTGCAGCGGGAGGGTGATGCATGATCTTTGTGCATGGTCAGTGTTTGGGAACTCTCCCCGTGTCGTGCCATATCGCTTGCGGAAAGCGGAGGTGAGCGGTACATGGTACGTGCCAATTGTGCATTCAATTCCATCAGCCCTCATGCGGTCAATAACGAATTGGTTAGTTCTAGGATCAGGCAGAACGCAAACAAAGGACTGGAATACGGAGCAGGCTTCGGACGTACCTCTCTGTGACGTTATCTTGGATTCATGGAGCAAGGTTTCGTACCTTGCTGCTTGTTCTCTTCGGCTTGCGATCAAGCTAGCGAGTTTCCTGAGCTGCGAGTTCACAATCGCGGCACCAATTTCCGTCAGCCTGTAGTTGTATCCCGGTTCAACAAAATCGGGTTTCCTAGAGTTGGGTGACAAGCCGTGGTTCCTTAACACGGCCAGGCGCTCAGCTATCTCTGGATCATCCGTCGTTATC
>JARGNK010000298.1:2209-4786 GCA_029213145.1 Rubripirellula sp.
GCTTTTCTCGGGTGGAAGCTGAAACAACCCATCACTCCCCAGCTGCCACATGGTCTGTCAGACCAGCGGGAACCGAGGGCACATGCCGCATCTTCAACAACGTGCAATTTGTATTCATTTGCGATCTTCATGATCTCTGTCATGTTCGCGGGCATGCCAAATGCATGGACGGGCAGGATTGCTTTTGCCCTCCCTTTTGTCGCAGTATCCGATTCAAGTTTCTCGCACTCGCGACGTAACTGTTCAATGTCGATGTTCAGGTCGTCGAGGTTGATATCCACGAATCGGGTTTCAGCTCCGCAACGCTCAACGACATTGGCGGTCGCCGGCCAGGAATAGGCAGTTGTGATCACGATATCCCCGGGCCCAATTCCGAGAGCAACTAATGCCAAATGCAAAGCCGCTGTTCCGCTACTGACGGCCACTGCGTGGCGAACACCAACGAGGTCGGCAACCGACTTCTCGAATTCGCCGACTTTTGGCCCTTGGACCAGATATCCGGACTTCAGGACTTCCGTAACCGCGTCAATCTCTTCCTGATCAATGGCGGGGACAGCAAGACGAATCATATGAGTTTCTGGTTGCGGCAAGTTGAGCGGTTGCTGCGTGATGCGGTTACTTGGAGGCAAGTTTTGGCGAGGCTTTTTCGGCGCGATAATAGTCCGCGGTTCGGCGAATTCCTTCTTCGAGATCAACCTTGGCGTGGAAGCCAAGTAATTCACTTGCTTTTTCCACCACTGGCACTCGCAATTCAACATCCACGTACGTCTTGGGGACAAAGCTGATTTCGGAATCTGAATCGAGCGTGCGCACGACCGTGTTGGCCAATCCATAGATGGTGATCACGTCACGCGCGTTCCCGATATTAAAGGATTGCCCAACGGCTTCTGGATGGCCCATGCACAACAGCACGGCGTCCACCATGTCATCCACGAAGCACCAAGCTCGAATCTGGCTTCCATCCCCGTGGATTTCAATCGTGCCATTACTGACCGCTTGTTTTACAAACTTGTGAATTGCACCTTCGCCAACTTGGCCGGGGCCGTAAACATTGAAAGGCCGGACAACGGTAGTGGGAAGCCACTTCTCCTTGTAATAAGCAACTGCAAGATGTTCTTCGGCTAACTTGCTGACTGCGTAGGTCCAGCGTGCTTCACCGACTGCGCCCATGACGGTCAGGTCCGTTTCCATGCTGCGAAAAGCCTGTTGACCAAAAACCTCGCTGGTCGAAAAACAGACCACACGGTCAACTCGGTTCAACTTTGATGCGGCACTGAGCACGTTCGCCGACCCGATCATATTGACGTGCATCGTCGTTGTCGGACTCTTGATAACCGTATTGATCCCCGCAACGGCTGCACAATGGACAATGATGTCCGCACCTTGCATCGCACGGGTAAGCGATTCGAGTTCGAGTATGTCGCCCTTGACTAGCTTCAAGTTCTTGTGGCCGGCGAATTCTTTGTCTTTCAGAGAGTCCCGTGCCAAGTTGTCAAAAACGACGACTTCATTGTTTTCGATCAGGCGACCGGTCAATGTTGATCCAATGAACCCGGCACCGCCGGTGATAAATATCTTCTTGCCTTCAATCATGCTGTGCCTTGTTGGGTACTGTTTTTCGCTGGAAAGATCTTTCGTTGTGAATTAATGTTGAAATGAGTTTGCTGTTTGCGATCTTCCGGACGATCGTCTTATCTTTCGGCTAGCTTGTCTGGTTGTTCCAGCTTCCAATCCGCGGCAGGACGAACAAAGCCTCTCACCTCTCCCCAGCGATAGGGCCGGGCGTGATTCCTTCCGTGCCGTTCAACTTCAAAACCGATCGTTCGTTCGAGGCCGTCGATGGTGTATCCACTATCACGATAGATACTCGCACCGATTCGGTATCGGTGTGGCAGAAGTGATGTTTGTAGATTGGCTTCTACCACATGGTAGCCAACGGATAATGCTTCAGGGTCATGGTCGATGTCACGGTGAGTGATCGCGACCGCGGTGCCTTCTTCGGAATAAATCCCGATTTCAAAGTGAGCATCGGGAATCCGTTCCAAAACTTCGAAACTCAGGCGAACGCGTACATCTTCGCCCATCGGAATCGAGGGTGTCGGATCGCCAAACTCGTTTAACAATTGGACCCGTCGGATTTTCGCTTCACCGGTTCCCACACGAGTATGTTCGTCTTCGATCCACCCATCCACATCGCACTCGGTCGCGCCCAGCAAATAACGATTGACGACCTCGTTGACGGGGCCATCGGCAGTCACACGCCCATTTTCCAGCATCACACCCCGCGTGCAGAGTGTGCGAACTGCTCCCATATTGTGGCTCACAAAAAGCACGGTCCGTCCGTCTGAACCAACGTCCTGCATCTTACCCAGGCACTTTTTCTGAAACGCGCTGTCGCCGACCGCTAATACTTCATCCACGATTAGGACTTCGGGCTCCAAATGAGCAGCGACGGCAAAAGCGAGTCGAACATACATGCCACTGCTGTAGCGTTTCACCGGGGTGTCGATGAATTTTTCAATTTCGGAAAAATCGATGATCTGGTCCATCTTGCCTTTGATTTCACGTTGCGACATG
>JARGNK010000053.1:0-4102 GCA_029213145.1 Rubripirellula sp.
CAGAGACATTTCATCCAGAGACATTTCATCCAGAGACATTTCATCCAGAGACATTTCATCCAGAGACATTGGGAAATCGACATTTCGCAATGTCGTGCTCGAATAGCGACCCACCAGGCGACAGGCCCAGAGGACGCAACCCTCCAGATTCAGCTAGAAAACGGCAAGGCTAAACTTGCGTTTCAAGCCGCTGCGGTCCCTCCACCATCCAATCCGGCTTGGTTTGGATCGCCTCTTTGATTCGGCGAGTGACTTCTTCGTCCGTCGGGTAAGACGATTCCAACGCCGGTCGCAGTGGCATTGGGATTTCGTCCATTCGGTAAGCGGTTCCGGGAGCACTGATTCCGGCCGGTGCCGTCGTGATGTGAACCTTGGCGAGTCGACTGGTGTGCGTGACATGTGGATCGAGCACAATCGTAGGGACCCGTGCGAGGTGATCAATCGCCGGTTGTGGCATGGTCGCGCCCGGATCAGCCCCAATCACAAAGACACAATCAGTGTCACCCCGAACTAACACATCAACGGTTGAAAACTCCCCAGGGTTGTAACGGGGATACCCGCGATTGAATGAAATACCGAACGGATAACCCGTTTGCCACCGCATAATCACATCGGCACCGGTCACGTTACCATGCCCTCGCATTGGCATCGCAACAAACTTGGTGAACGCATTCATTTCTGCGGCCAGCGTTAACAAAGCAGCGGAGTTCATATGCTTGCCGCGTGTCATGGACAGCCCCATGCCAAAGAACATCGCGCCAAACTTTGCAGCCTTCATCCGAGCCACCAAATCTTGCAGAGCCTCGATGGAAACCCCCGTTTCAGCAACCTGCGCGTCACTGATCGGCTGGTCTTTGATCATTGCCCGCAAGATTGTGATCAGTTCAAAATCTTTACCCGGCCGAACCTGCAAGAAAACATCTGCCGCTTTGACACTCTTGGTTTCGCGAATGTCCACCAACACCATCGTGCGATCCTTCCGCCCACGCGGCAGGAACCGACTTTTCTGCATCAGTGTGTATTTGGTGAAATGCCTTGGGTGACACTCCGCAGGATTACCACCCCAGTAAATAATAAAATCGGCCCGATTCTTGACTTCACCGAGCGTGCAAGTGACTTTACCACCCAACTGGGCGGCGATTTCGGTAGGACCGTGTCACAACGATGTGTGGCTATCCAGCAGTCCCCCAAGCAGGTCTGCCATCGCCACACATTCGCGTTGTGCTTCACAGGTGGTATTGCTCATGCCATAAACCAACGGCATGTCAGCCTCGTACAACAAATCGGCCGCCACCTGAATCGCTTCTTCAACCGTTGCCTCTTTCCCATCGATCAAGGCAGCTGGATAGTGGCGTTCGGTGGTGTGGTTCAAAAACCACGCCTTCCCCAACACACAGGCTCCCTTCGCCTTGTGTATCCGCGTGTCATCGGCGTGCAATTGAATGTCGTCACAAACGCAACCACAAAAGGTGCAGGTTGCGTGGTCGATGACTTTGAGATCCATAACGTTTGCCTGAAAAAAGGTCGAATCCAAAACGGCCAATCAACTATCCGTTGAAGGAGCCTTCTGGATTGCCGGTCGCGTCGTTGTCAGACGAATGGTTTAGCTGCGATTCGGAATGGTTTTCCCGATTAACAATGGGTGAGTCAGCAGTGGAGGAAGCAATGCCGTCCGAACTGGACGACGGAACAACAAACGTTCAGCCTAGTGCTCGGCCCTGGCAACTCCCTCGGACCCGCTTTGGCATGAACCGACCCTCGGCAACCTCTTCCCACGCCTTTGGCTGCGGATCGGGTTCGGATTGAGAAAAATGCGGCGACTCAGGCCCGTTGATGGGATCAGAATTCATCGAGTTCCCTTTTTCAATTCAAAATCGGTTCCACATTCACCATCCAGCCTTTGCTGGTCGGCATGCCCGTTCCATCCGTGTTTCCCCCCATGAGCTTGCAAGTGGGGGGCCCGTAAGGAACGAATACCATGCCCTCAGGAACCTTCGCTTGCTTGCATCGAAACTCTGCCTCGCCGAACTCGGATTCGACCCGAACCGAGTCCCCATCCGAGACGCCCAGCGCTTCCATGTCTTTAGAGTGAATCGACAAAGTCGTCACAATTTCTTTGTACTCATCGCTATCTTTTCCCACATTCACTTGCACCCCTTGTTTGGCGGTCCGCATCGCGTTGAGCAAGAGTTGGACTGAAGGCATTGAGAAGCAGGCGTAAAGAGGTAAGTTCGAGCAGATCAGCACATTGTAAAACGCATCGGTTTCTATCGCAATGTTGAGCGTTGCCACACGCTAGCCCCACCAAAAACCGTTCAGAAAGGAATCGCAGCAGCAATCTTCCCAGGACTCGCATCAGCGGTGCCGCCAGCGTGCGAGCGGCCAGCGTGCGAGCGGCCAGCGTGCGAGCGGCCAGCGTGCGAGCGGCCAGTGTGTTAGCGGCCAGTGTCTGCACCGGACAAATCGTGCAGCCGAAAATGGTAGGGCCCCAATTTGCCGCCATAATTACCCGCTGAGATACGCAACACGCCAGGACTCGCCGCAGCCGCCTCGAGCCCCGCTTTCATCGCCGCAGCAACCGCGACTTCGGACAATCCATCGATCACGATTTCGTAAACCGCTTGTTCGCCTTCGTGCAACTTGGTCGTCGTTTGCGCCCGCAGCGTCGGGCACCAACCGTCGCTCGTGCTCGCCTTCAGTGCCGCGTATTTTGAACCAACTTTCGATCCGCTTCGCACAATCCCGGCGGGGAAGGGCATGATCACATCAGGAACCGCTTCAATGGCAGCGGCGGCGGCGCGAGCAGCAGCCAGGGTTTCCGCCTGAGCAACTCCGCAAATCAGCAAGTTGCCTCCACCAATTCCTTTGGCCGTGCCTACCACGTCTTCACACAAGAACTCGCCATCCATGACAGGAACCCGCCAATACCGGCGATCATCAAACTTTTTCGAGACCTGAAAACCGTCCCCGAAAAACCGTAATTGGGCACCAAGTTTGATGCGATCCTTCTTTTCTTCGCTGTCCAGCCCTGAGTAACAGGCCGTTGTCGGACAGGTCAAAACATTTTGACCGACACGGGCAACAATGGCCTTTTCGAGCGATTTCTTATCAAAAGCAAAGGCCAATACAGAAACGCCTGGGCGACCGTCCACCGTTTCATCAGCTGCTAACTCACGCTCAATTCCAGCTTCCGTATCGCACCCAATCACACTCGATGCGTTGCCGCAAAACTCAACTGCAGCCGTCTTGGCCAACGCCGTATCGATCGCGGTGATCATCAAACGCGTACCTCGCATAGGGAACGCTTCGGCGAAGGTATCATCGATCATTGGTTGGTTGGACATGCGTCAAATCCTAATAACTTGCCACCACGATGAACAGATTGAGCGTTTCATTCGTTGCACACACAAAGCAAGCGGATAAAGCCCCCTGCGTGCAAATCAACTTGCCGTGACTCACTTCAAATCGTTCGCGCGGACTTCCGTGAGTTTTTCAGCCAACTTGGCTCGCATCTCTGTCACGACCGATTGGTGAGTCGGTGACGTTGCCAAGTTGGTGAATTGCTGTGGATCTTCGTGAGTGTCAAACAGCTCGATCCCCTGCGCCGCATCTTCACCATATTGAATGTAGGCCCACTTCTGTTCACGCAACAAAAACCCCTTGCGCATTGGGGCAACACTGAATGCGGCATCTCGGACGACGACGCCAGGATCATCGAGCATCTCAGAGATGTCCTGACCTTGAACTCGGTCCGGCACTGCCAATCCACAAAGCGACGCCGTCGTCGGAAACAGGTCCAGCAATTCAACCAAGCTGTGACACACCGCAGGATTTTTGCCGGGAACATAAACAATCAAAGGCACGCCGGCCGACTCATCCCGCAGGGAAACTTTGGCCCAAAAATCGTGTTCGCCAAGATGGTAACCATGATCACTGGTAAAAATAACGATGGTTGAATCATCTAACCCTTCCTCTTCCAGGGCGTTTAAAACTTTACCAACCTGAGCATCCATGTAAGCGACTGACGCGTAGTATCCACCCATCGCTTTCTTTTGCCGGCGAAGATCCATCTTCATATTCAAGCTCGTTTTGTAGTTAATCC
>JARGNK010000053.1:4112-16086 GCA_029213145.1 Rubripirellula sp.
ACTTTCGGTGGCAACACCATCGACGAGAACGGCTTGAACGGCTCGTAATACGGGCGAGGCGACACAAAAGGAACGTGGGGCCGCACAAACCCAACCCCTAGCCAGAATGGCTGATCGCGTTTTTGACGAATCAACTCAACCGCCTTAGCGGCTGTCTTCCCATCGGAATGAACCAAGTCATCTCCATCCGCTTCGACCACGACAAACGTGTTGCCACCGACGACCGGACGCTTACCGTCAGGATTACCTTCTAACGTTTCTCCATCGCCACTCGCCTTCCATTCAGGCCCCGGACTGTTGAACCGTTCCGTCCAGGATCGCTCATCATCGGCGCCGTTGTAATTGTTGTGCCGTTTTGGATCCGTGCCGTATTCGACACCACCCGGTACACCCATGTGGTAAATCTTACTGACACGAGCGGTGTAGTAACCCGCATTCTTGAAGTGCTCGGACCAAGTCGCCCGATCGCCAATTTGTGGTCTTGGACTTTTGTAACCGAGTACTCCCGTTGCATGCGGATAATAGCCCGACATGAAGGAAGCACGCGATGGCCCGCAATAGGTCCCCTGACAATAAGCCCTGCTAAACCGTGTGCCCTTCGCTGCCAACGAGTCGATATTGGGCGTCGAACAAACCTCATTGCCATAACACGAGAGTGCCGTCGCGGTTAAGTCATCTGAAATAATGAACAAGACATTCCATCGTTTTTCCGCCGCTGATACGGTCGAAAAAAGCAAACAGCAAAACAGCAGAGACAGTCGGCATCGCATCATGTTCATCCTACGCAGTAAAGCAAGTTTCAGACCGCTTCAAGTCGGCATCATTTCAAGTCGGCCTCACTCCAATTTGCCCCAAGCAACTCAAAGCAACGTGGTGTACGCCTGATGAACATTCATCATGACGAGGCAACTTAGCTCACGATATGTTTGCGGAAAACAACGTGATTGCGGGATTACGCCAACGCCAACCAATCAAAAGATTCAGATCAGTCGCTTGCGTTCTCTTCTCCCCGGGGCCTTCCGGTCAACCGCTCAGTTTACAACAGCGCGTCGGCGAATGCGATCTTCAACCGATCCGCGGCGACAGCGACTTTTGCTTCATCAATGACCGCGTTGACCTGTAATTCACTCGTACCGATCATTTCCACGTTGATGCCGGCTTCGGCTAATTCTTGAAACAAGATCGTTCCGACACTTGTGTGACTCCGCAGTCCAATCCCGCTGACGGTCACTTTTGCAATCTCCGCAGCACCCTGGGCATCGCGCATCCCATGCTTTTGCTGAATCAGCCGAGCCACTTCGAGGGAGTGATTTAGGTCGTCACGATGGACGGTAAAACTGACGCTGGTCAACCCATCTTCGCCGTCGTAACCTTGCACAATCATATCGACAAAAATCGACGCCGCTCCGATTGTTTCAAACATATCGGCAGCGACTCCGGGCTGATCGGGAACACCATACAGCGTGACACGGGCCTGACTCTCAGTGACCGAGATACCCGTTAATGTCAGGGCTTCCAACGCGTCATCTTGCAGGCGACTGACCAATGTATCCACATCCGCACTGTCACGACGCTCGGCTTTGATTTGCCCCCATGATTGTGCGTCTGCCGGACGTTGATGCAACAAAAACTCTTCGTGAACAGCTCGTAACGCACGACCTGCCTGCTCTTTCGGAACAAGCGTCGAGATTTTAATCTCACTGGTTGTAATCATTTGAATGTTGACGCCGGCATCCGAAAGTGCACGGAACATTCGCGAGGCAACACTCGTTTGCGTCGCCATGTTTTGGCCGACCACCGAGATTTTGGAGACCTGCTCGTCATGCGTCATTCCCTGCGCACCAACTTCACCGAGAACCGCGTGAACCGCGTGAAGCGTGTTGGACAACTCTGGCCTTGCGACGGTGAAGGAAACATCCGCCCGTCCATTGGTACCAACGTTCTGAACGACCATATCAACGGCGATCTTACGATCAGCGATGGCTGCAAAGATCTGACGACTCTTGCCTGGCACATCGGGAACTCCCAGAACGGTGACGCGAGCTTCGTCCGGTGTCATTGCAGCACCGCTCACCGGCTGAGAACTCGATTCGGCCTCGGCAACGATCATCGTTCCTTCGGTATCCGAAAAGCTACTTCGCACATGGATCGGCACGCGAAATTTCTTCGCGAACTCGATCGATCGACTGTGCATCACACCGGCCCCCAGACTTGCCAATTCAAGCATCTCGTCATAACTGATCACATCAACACGGCGAGCTTCAGGCAACAACCGTGGATCCGTCGTGTAAACACCGTCGACATCCGTATAAATCTCACAGGCATCGGCACCAAGTACCGCGGCCAGCGCGACTGCGGTTGTATCACTGCCACCCCGTCCCAAGGTCGTGATATTCCAATCGTCATCGATTCCCTGAAAGCCAGCGGCAACCACAATGTTGCCACCATCGAGCAACCGCCTGATACGTTCGGTCGAGATCGACTGAATGCGGGCCTTGCTGAAACTGTTATCCGTCTTCATACCGATCTGACCACCGGTCAAGCTGATCGCTTTCGCCCCCAGATCGTGGATCGCCATCGCGACCAGCGCGACGCTCACCTGCTCGCCGGTGCTAAGCAGCATGTCCATCTCACGAGCCGGTGGCTCGCGAGAAATCTGGCCGGCAAGATCTAACAAGCCGTCGGTGTTTTTTCCCATCGCACTGACGACCATCACCACCTGATGACCTTGTCGTTGGGCGCGAATTGCCTTTCGTGCCGCAGCACGAATCTTTTCCACATCGGCCACACTCGTGCCGCCGAATTTCTGAACGATCAATGACATGGTTTAGTAATGTGATACTGTGTCAAAAGACGTGGATACAAGTGCCAAGGAAACGGGTTACGCCTAGCGCCGAATAAACGCGTCCATCAGGTCCCATCCATGATCAAACCGCCGCCCGCTTGATTCGGCGGACACTTCATCGTAGGTCGACTGGTCGCCAGGCTTGATGCCGCTTCCAGCCATGACCAACGGAACCATTCCATGGCTATGCTTCTTGGTGCTGCAGGGAGTCGGATGATCCGGCGTCACCAACACACGATACTCGTCATGCTGCTGGAGTGCGTCGATGAGCGGTGCGACGATGTGACTGTCAATTTGCTGCAGCGCTTCGACTTTTGCCTCATGCCGACCTTCATGAGACGCTTCGTCTGGAGCCTCGACGTGCACACAAACAAGATCGTATTCCTGCAACGCCTCAACCGCTGCCCGTCCTTTCGCTGCGTAATCGGTATCGAGGTAACCAGTCGCGCCTTCAACCTCCACTCGAGGCCACCCGGCCAAGGCGGCGATCCCACGCAATAAATCGACCGCGGTTATCATCACGCCACGAACTCCAAACCGTTCTTCAAACGATGGAAGAACTGGTGCACCACCCAACCCCCACAACCAAACATTGGTGACGGGACGTTTTCCAGCGGCGACTCTGGCCTGGTTCACCGGATGGTCAGCGAACAAATCGGCCGAAGCATTCATTAACTGGACTAATGCATCACTGCCAGGCCCGCGGGGGAAATCATCGGTTACCGATAGATCTGTCAGATCGTGGGGCGCGCTGGTGCGAGTCTCCTTCGAAAAGGGTGGCGAGACAGATTCATCGCCCCGATAAAGCAGCAAATTCCGATAACTGACCCCTGGGACGAATTGAAACCGGCCACCACAGAACTCACGCCCCAGCAATTCTGCTTGAGCCGTTTTGAGCAACTCCGTTGCCTCCTCTGTGGAGACGTGATCAGCCGTAAAATCGACCATCACCTGATCTTGGATCGTGACCAAATTACAGCGCACCGCCCAGTCCTGGGCTCCTAGCTCGATCCCCTGCGCCGCGGCCTCCAGAGGGGCTCGTCCCGTGAAATAGATGTCCGGGTCATATCCGAGCAAGCAAAGATTGGCGACCTCACTGCCGGCCGGCAGGTGGGCCGGTGTGTTGTTTGCCAGCGCTAGGGCACCACGTACAGCCAAGTCGTCACAAGCTGGCATGCTGGCGACTTGCAGGGGTGTCTTGCCGCCTAAGTCTGGAATCGGCTCATCGGCACAACCATCCGGGATAACAATGACGTATTTCATTTTGGCGGGTCCTGCGCCGGGTCGGATTTCCGAAAAAAAGGGGCAGGTCAACTCATGACGCAAGAATGCCGCCGACCAGTCAATCCCCACTCCTAAGTGTTAGTTTGCTAGACCTGGAGGATCGACGAAAGGGGCCCACACTCTGCAGAACCGTCAAAACCAATCCCTACCGCAACCGGGATCGCCCCCTCGATTCAAATGCGGTGCCCTCGAGACACCAGATCCGTTAACGACTTAGGTTTCAAACGCGCTGTGGGGTCCTCGCAACAGGGCCCCAAAGCATCGCTTGTTAACTGCGTCGCAACCGGCGACTGGGTTCGCCATTGAAGGATTAGCTGGTCGTCAAAGTCGTGGAAAAATTGCGCAGGCCTACAAAATTAGAAGATTCCAATCCGATTCGATTCTGGAACCGTTTTCGGTGCCAGACGCCGTTTCGACCGCGAGACTTCTGCCAACCTGTCCAAGAAAACCAACGCCTCGATGATGATCCAATCGAGCCAGCCAACCACGCAGCTCGATCCAATTCGTTCCGTGATCAGGTCAATTTCACGCGGAAATTTGAATGAGCAGTGACGCAAGCCAACCAGCGTCAGCTCCCCACCCTCGTATCCTTGATTTGGATGCGCTGCGGGCTGCGGCCGCGATCAACCTGGTGCGATTTCACTTCACGCATGTTTATTCCGTGAAATATGGCTACTCGTCACCGCTTGGGTTCGTTTGGCCCTACGGTGCGTATGGCGTCGAAATATTTTTCATCCTCAGTGGCTACATAAACAGCATGTCGCCGATGCGGCATGTGTTCGGCTGCGAGTGTCTCGCTCCGGTCATATGGACGCTACAAATTGAAATGACCTTCTATGCCACGTTGGTGGGACAGTTCCAGCTCAGCGGCCTCAAACGATGTTTTCTCGGCTGGGGATCGTTGCTGGCTATGTCTCTTTGCATCTGCCCAACACTCGATGCGATGCAGTCAACCCACGGCGAAGCTGCTTGATTCCCAATCGCGATGGCGGTTAGCCATCTTATGCTGCTGGACTATATCCGGTTGTTCACCGTTGGCTTCATGCTGTACATGATCAAAACCCAAACGGGTCGCCAATGGCAGAACATCCTTGGCGTACTGGTTGCAGCAGGTATTTTTCACACCATTGACCACGGTAAACACAACCCGCTGGCGATCGCCTTGATCATCGGCTTGGTTACGGCCAGCGTCTACGGCAGGGTTCCTCCGCTGCGGTTCAAGCCATTGGTCGACGTTAGCACCATCAGCTACGCGTTATACCTATGCCACAACAATCTTCACTGTGCCTTGATTTACCGATCTAATCAAGCAGTGGTACCGCCGCAACTAGGCTTCGGAATCGTGTTCGCGTTTGCGTTGTCAATCCTGATCACCAACCGAATCGGCACAGCAGCGCCAGCGACCGCGAAAAAGCATCGATCGCGGCCGACGAGTCGAGCAAAATCGAATCTATTCACTAGACGCTTTGGCATGCAAACTATGTTTGCGACGCCTGCGGCTTCGTTTCTGCCATCAAGAGCGTGGGGCCTGCGAACGAAACCGCGAATCACTTCAACCGCGTGCTAAAAGATGTCGCGGATGCGATCAGCGAAACGAGGTGTCGCTTCTTCGGTGGGCTCTCCATTGAGCGCCGCGATCCAAACTTGTGGGTCATCGCCATAGTTTTCACCGGTCACATCCCGCAATGATTCCATCGCCAAACTACGCGTCGCTGGATTACGGTCTGCCAGGGCGAATTTTAATGCATCGCGAGAGATTGGACTGTCGTGCTGAGCCAAGGCTTCCATCGCCGCATGCTTTACGTCGAGATCAGTGTCCGTTCCGATGGTAGCAACTAACATTCGTGCCGCGTCGTCTCCGGGACGTCGCCCCAATGCCTGGCAAGCTTCCATTCGAACCTTCAAGCTCCCATCATCCAAGCCTCTTTCAATCATCGCCATAGCGGATGACACCTCCATCCGACTGGCGGCACGAACCGCCAAGCGACGCATCTCGGGACTCTGATCCGTTTCGATCAGCTTGTTCAATTGCTGAGCCCAGAATTCCTGTTTCTCTGGTGAAAGCTCGCCAGCTGTTTCGGCCAAGACTGTGAGTTGTTTGCGACGCTCGTGGTCGGTCACTCCAATCTTTTCATCCTCGCCCCACTCCCGCCAAGAGTAATAGGGGTTGGCCACTTTTAAAGCATACATGGGCCCGTCTTGGCATCCGGAAAGAAGGATTGCAAGGGTACACATGAACAACGCACGCGCACGCAGGCCGAGCGAAAAATTAGATTGGCGTGATGGCTGAATCGACATCCCGACTCCTGGGGTGGATTGCGGCAGAGGGGCAATATTCATGGCATGTAGCAAAGCCATACCATCGCCGAAAAGACCAGTTCATCTCTGTGTTGCTAGCAACGGATCAGCACGGGTTGTCAAACAGGCGGACCCCAACGCCAGCCGATCGCTGAATCCAGGAACGTTCATGCCTGTCCACAGCCCGCGTGTTCTGAATCCAGGAACGTTCATGCCTGTCTCCAGCCCGTCCTGTCTCCAGCCCGTCCTGGCCCTGCAATTCCCGGCGAATCCAGTTTTCCCCGCATGCATCTGAACAGTTTTCCCCGCATGCATCTTAATAATGGCCCGGTAGAAAACACCGGCTGAAAACAACAGCCCGGCTGAAAACGACTCGAGCTTGTCACGGCGCAAATTCGATCTTTCCGTGAAACACCCCGATTCGCTACAGTGCAATCGTCTTCGCACGCCCAGGTGCGTATGACCCACGGAAGGATTTTGGATGGGAGTATGCCATCCCTTGGCCACGGAGGAGCCAAATTATGCTGTTGGATCGTATCGATATCGACGAACACGGACCCCTCAACCGCGTTGAATTGGGCCCACTTGGCGAACAACTGAATGTAGTCTTCGCACCAATCGGCTCCGGTAAAACGGCGATTGCTCGGTTTATTCGAGATACGTTGGTGAAGCGAGACTATCCAACCGGCATGCTCAGCTCTTCGACTGGTCGAGTCGTCTGGGCCACGGGCACCGGTTTAGTTCATTGCCACCGCGAACAGGATGGAACGCGTCAAGGACGTCAACGTGTTCAATTCGAGCCACGGGGAGCAGCGGACTTGCCTTATCATTCGGCTCAATCCTCTTGGCTCGATTCAATTGGATCGAATCAGGTCAAGCAATATAGCCACGACACGCTTGCGTTACCGGAATCGATCGTCGATGGCGTGATTACCGATACGTCGGTCAGCAGTGCCGCCAAAATCGTCGCGTCGTGCTTGAGTCAAGGCTTGGACCAACGCGACACCTATCGCGACTTGCCGATGACACATCTCCAAGGTGATCCACTACCAAGCGACCAGCGCGAACATGTCCGAGCTGAATTGTCCAGCGTTGATGCTGAACTCGCCCGCATCGGTGAAATCGCTGAAGATCGCCAAACACTTCTTCATCGGCGTGATTCGCTGAATTCACAATTGTTACGATGGCATGACGGCGATCGAGTCATTCATCCACATCATGGTTCGGTCACCTTCGATCAACTACAGCGTCGCGGTAATGAACTGCAAACGCGTGCTCGACAACTGCGAAGCCGACAAACGGAACTACGTGGTTGGATTAGTGACTTGGAAAAGCAATTCGAATCACGACGGGCGGCTGGCAGCGAGAAGCACGATCTTCAAGAGCAACTAGAGCGATTGCGGCAGAACCTAAGCAACCTAACCGCTGAGCTGGATTCTTGTCTTGAAAAGGCAGCAGACGTTCGTCATTCGATGCGGTGGGCCGAAGATCGGCGTCCACGGCATTACCGGTACTCCGAAATCAACCGTGATGCACTGCTAAACGAACGACGACGGATCGAGGAAAGACTGACCACACTGGCGCGTCACGGATGGTTGGTTAATCGTCGCAACCAACTTCATCACCAATTGGGACAGCACAGCGTCGCAATCACTCCGACCTCTCCCTTAGCAGCCATCGCCAGCCAATGGCTCGCGAGACTTTCCGGTGGTCGCTTGAAGCGGATCGACTGGACGGCTCGGGAATCAACGCACCGCAACCTACATCATCGTCAAGGTGTCGCGGTACGGATCAACGAACGCCCGGAAACCGAATACACCTCTCCCGACCGCGCAATCGCAGCCCTCGCGATCCGCATGGCGGCTGGTCAATTGTTGGCCCGCATTGGACGTCGGGTTCCACTGGTTGTGGAAACGCAACGCGAAATGTGGCAAACCCAGCGTCAACTGGAAGCCTCTAATGTAGCGGCTTACTGTCAACCCGGTGAAGAATATCGGTACAACCACCCACTGGTTGCCGCCTTGCGTGATTACGCGGCCGCTGGTCACCAAGTCGTTGTACTGACCAGCGATCGGCAACTGATGCTGGAATTGTCTCGCACCGGCGCGAGACAATTTGACATTCACGCCCAGCACATTGTGCACGGACACCAACCGCTTTGGCGTCCACACTACGCGGGCGAATCGTATATCGGCCCACATCCGCATGTCAGAGGCCAGCAAGATTTAGATCCCTTCACCGCGGCGGTCCACCCTCGGCCGAGCAGCGTAGATCAAATCAATCATGACTTTGACTTGGCCTCGTCTAGTCTCAACGGCAACCATGCCACGACGCCATACGACAGCACGTTTTATGGAAGCGACATGGAGGTCAGGCATGCCGCTGCCGAACCCAAACCGGTCCGGTTTGACGAAGTGGTTCATCAGCCAACTGCGTCCTCACCACCGCATGCCGTTTATCGAGATGGGTATTATTACGCAGACCAATACACCACGCTTGATCCGGCCAAAGCAGATCAAAAGTTGCTTCAGTCCAATGCGTGCAGCCACTGCGGCACCAGCAAACAAGATTTGAATCCAACGATTCAGAAACCGAAGTCTCCTTTCCTGCTATCGGTTGACAGTCCGATTGATCAAGCCCCCTCGATCGACGCAGTTGCAGCAGCCCGATTGCGTGGTCTGAATGTGACTCACATCACCCACTTGATGCAACAAGACGCAAATCGCTTGTCGGATGCATTGGGCTTTGCGACCGTAGATGCGGGCACCGTGCGACGCTGGCAAGCAGAATCGCGTCTGTGCTGCCGCGTTCCCCAACTCCGAAACTTTGATGCACGTATCTTAGTTGGATGTGGAATCACAACCCCCGCCCAGCTAGCTTCAATTCACCCGACCGACCTGCTGCACGATGTCGAATTGTTCTTGGCAACGGAGCAGGGACAGCAGATTCTTCGTAGTGGTAGCAGCCAAGAATTGGCACGCATCACCACTTGGATCGCGACCGCCAACAGCGGTGCCGAAGACGCAGTTACACTTCCCGGTGAAGTCGTGCGACGAGGCGAAGCAAGTACCACTGGAGCGACATCGACCCAAAAAACACGATTCGCCAAATCCCGACGAAGTCGTGAAGCCGACCGCCAACATTCACGGTCAGCAACATCGCCAACTCGAAGCAGACGCGCGGACGCCCGTCGATCGCGTGGCACCGAGCATGGCGACCGAGTTGATGAACGCAATGACAGGCATCGTCGGCGACAACGTCGCGTGATCAACACCGAACCACAGCGATTTCCTCAAGGCGATCGTCACGAACACAGCGACGCAGCACGCGATGTAGTCCAATACGAAAGCCAAAACGGCCGCTCCGCCTGGAAGTTCTATCTCAACCGGGACAGCCCTGTCGAAGCCGCGCCGGCGATCGGTGAGAAAATGGCCGAACGACTCAGTGTGGTCGGAGTCGACACCGTCAGCGATCTGCTGGAAGCCGATCCCGATCTTGTGGCTGAAGAATTGAATCATCGTCGTGTTGACGCAGATACCGTTGTCCAATGGCAGCAGCAAGCGACCTTAGTCTGTTGCACACCCATGCTGCGGGGGCACGATGCTCAATTACTGGTCGCCGCCGAAATCACGACCACCGAAGATCTGGCCGCCTGCGATCCAGAGGAATTGTTCGCGATCATCGATCCAATCAGTCACAGCTCTCAAGGAGCTCGGATCATTCGCGGTGGTAAGCTTCCGGATTTGGCAGAGGTCACCAACTGGGTCGCTTTCGCCCAGCACACTCGCGAGCTCAAAGCCGCTTAAACAGCCAGGGCAATTCATGCCCCATCGTCAAACGCGAATCCAGCCCGCTCCTTAACGGGCTGGCAACCATGATCATCATCGTGTCCGGTCGGCTCGCACCGTCCGGCCGCGATTCGGCAACACTGTTCGTATCATGAGTGGAATCCCAGTCGGAAACCGCAGGTACACGCCGATGACGGCAGGTCCTGGCTGGATCACCTCGATTTGCTGACAAGGCAACCCGATGTCCGTTCTAGAAACCCTGGCCGATCTGATTCGGATACCCAGCGTGAATCCGAATTATGATCAGGGCACAAACGAAGCAGTGGTTTGCGATTACGTCGAATCCTTTTTTTGTGATTGGGGAATCGAAACCGTTCGCCAGCCAGTCTTGCCGTCACGCGACAATCTGATCGCGAAATTGCCGGGAAGAGATTCCAACCGATGCATCGTGCTAGAAGCCCACATGGACACCGTATCCACCGTGGGAATGACCATTGAACCGTTCGAACCGACAATTCGTAATGGCCGAATGCACGGGCGCGGTGCCTGTGACACCAAAGCAGGCCTGGCCGCAATGATGCACGCGATCGTGCAACTGAAACGGCAAGCCTCCCCGCCGCCGTGGGACATCTGGTTAGCTGCGACCGTTGACGAAGAGTTCTCGTATCGCGGAGTCGTCGAGCTGTGCAGCTCGCTGAAAGCGGATGCCGCAGTGGTTGCCGCAGTGGTTGCCGAACCGACTGAATTGCGCATGGTCACGGCCAGCAAAGGCCTGGTTCGATTTAAAGTGGAGACGCTCGGACGCTCTGCCCACTCCGCAAAACCCCACTTGGGCATCAACGCCATTGAAGCGATGGGACGAATCATCGCCGCGTTGGAGACTGACCACCGGCAACTTCATCAACAAAAACATCCGTTACTAGGTCCACCAACTTGCAATGTTGGCGTCATTCGCGGCGGAGTCCAAATCAATCTGGTACCGTCCAACTGCGAAATTGAAGTCGATCGCCGACTACTACCGGGAGAAACTCCCGATGACGTGCTTCAGCACTACCAAGCATTGATCGAATCATTGAACCTCGGCCAGGCAGAAACCGTGATTCACCCGCCACTGCTAACCGATATTCCACTCGAGACGGAAACGAATTCACCGCCTGTTAAGGCGATGCAATCAGTATTGCAGAAACTGAATCTCGATCCAGAACCAATGGGGGTGCCGTTCTGCAGCGACGCCAGCAAGTTCGGTCAAATCGGGATTCCCGCGATGATTTTTGGTCCCGGCTCAATTGATCAAGCCCACTCGGCAGAAGAATGGGTCCCCTGTGACCAAGTTAGAACAGCCACTGAGATCATCGCACAGTTTTGCCAGACGTGCAGCGACTGAGAATATGAACGGTTCACCCACCCGTATCGCTAACCCCGACCATCGCTAACCCCGACCATCGCTAACCCCGACCATCGCAAAGCGATCACCGATTGAACAATCTTGCTACTGAGGTGATCGCCACTGCAAGTTCTGGTCGCTGTTGGTATTGATCGGATCGGTCGAAGGGGCGGTTGCGATGTTGGCTTCACTTGGTGCGATGATGACCTGTGGAGAACTCCAAGTAGGGTCCGATCCGCTCTGCGGAATCGGCGCCGGTGCAAGTTCCGGTGTCGTTGGTGCATAGCCGTTCGCTGGTACCGCCCCGGGAACGGGAGCATATCCAGGTGGTTGAGTTGTAGGAACGGGTGCGTAGCCCGGAACTGTCGTGGAACC